>JAIEQB010000067.1 GCA_019748065.1 Alphaproteobacteria bacterium
CAGGATCAAACTCTCATGTTCATTTCTGATTTTAAATAAATTCAAAACCAAATTTGTCCAGAGCTAATCCTTCAATTTCAAAACCTAAGCTTTGAAAATAGTCTTACTCTTAAAAAAAATTAACGAGTCATTTCTTAAAACGCATGGCATTTCGAATGATGAACATTTGTCAAAGACAAATGACATATTCTAATTTGCTTTTGATACGCGGATCTTGAAACGGCTCGTCGTGCAAACCGCTTCCCGCGTATCCCTTCTCAATTTACTTTTCAAAGATCTGTGAAAACCAACAAACTTGTTAAGACATTCACTAAAACAAAACGTAAATATTCCAGAGGGACAAGCCCTCTTTCCATCTGCGCTTGAGTTTGATCCTTATACGCAGTGGTTTCGTGAACGTCAATAGAATTTTTCAAAAAAAATTTCAATTATGATTTTTTAGTGAAAAACTTTAGGTTTCTGGAGGGGTAGAGTTAAGGCTTTGCTTAAATTTTCTCTTTCCCTACAACTTAAATATAAGAACGTTGAAAATGGATTACAAGGGGAAGAGCGTTAATTAATTCTCATCCTTGTTAAATCTTTCGAGATCTTTAGGGGTACTTATATGAAACCATGCGCCTTTGTGAAGAAGCCCAAAAAGACGCCCCTTCTCTAAAGCCCTATTCCACAGAACATTTAAAGACAAGGGACCTTCTGGCACTTCAGCAAACAAATGGCTGTGGGTCAATTGAACCCCCATGTAAACATAAGGAGCTTTCTCCCCCTTTTGAGGGCGCCGCAGTCGAGATTCATGATCTAGAAAGAAATCTCCTTTTCCGTCATAACCATGCGCATTTTCTTTAGGGACGAGCAATAACAACGCATCCATTGTTAAAGGATCCCAGATACTCTCCATGGTTTTTAGACTTTCACTTCCCGTCCACACCGTGTCTCCGTTAAGGGTAAAGAAAGCCCCCTCCCCTAACAAAGGAAGCGCCTTTTTAATACCACCCCCTGTTTCAAGCAAAATCTCTTCTAGTGAGATCACAATATCAGGATCAAGCTCCTGAACATGGGTAGCAATTTTATCTGGCAAATAATGAGCATTTACAATGATAGGTCCCACATTAATAGTCTTTAGATGCTCATAGGCACGCTGGAGCATAGTTTTTCCCTTCACGGGAATCAAGGGCTTAGGGGTACTATTCGTAAGAGGTCGCATGCGAAGGCCTAAACCTGCAGCCAAAATCATAGCACTTTTTTTCATACCCGTACCTTTTTAAACCAGACCTTAAGAGCCGCAAGGAAAGGATGCTGCAAGTCGCGCTCTAAATAAGCCCACACGCGAGGAACGTGCTCTAAATACTTAACCTTTCCATCACGCTTTGCAAGGCGTGAAAAAACGCCTAAAATGCGCGTACTCCGTTGAGCTCCCCATAAACAATAACTGGCCATAAAATCCTCATGAGAGAGCCTTGAAAAATGACTGAAATAGACTTTTAACATAGATTGAGCCAAATCAGGAATAACATCTCGTCGAGCATCCTCCAGCAAAGATACCAAGTCATAGGTCACAGGGCCCCAGCGGGCATCCTGATAATCAATAAAGCCACAACGTTTATAGGCTTCTTTTTTTGGCAGCCAAAAAAGATTATCTACCATCACATCTCGCAGCATAAGACGTTGAGGAACGGCAGGTTGGCTTTGGAAGGCTTCCGTCCACAATCCAATAAAGTCTTCCTTAGCACCTTGAGACAAAGGTAGATCGCTCCACTGGGTAAAAAGGGTCACACGATCCAGGAAGAGGTCGAGATCATAGGAGGGAAGTTTCGTCGTATTTTCTTTCATCTCCCTGTGAAGATGGGCTAAGGCATTGATGGCCTCTTTATACATAAAGAGCTCATCATAGTCATTTTCCAAGGCCTTCCGATAAGTCAAGTCCCCAAAATCCTCAAGAAGCATGAAACCATTCTCATGATCTGCCGCATAAATCTTTGGGACCGTGAGGCCTGCTTCTTGTAATAGATTTGTTATGCTTTCAAAGGCTTTTGTATCCTCGTGAGGAGGCGCTGCATCCATAACGAGCGTATGGGATAACCAGAAATAGCGGCGCTTAGAAGCATCCCCTGGAAGGGATAAAAGTTCTTCTTCTTCAAGACCATGTTTTTCAAGAAATTGCTGGAGTAAATTTTCTCTTTCTTGTTCTTCAAAAAGAGTTATGGTTTCACTTTTTAAAGATAATAAGGCGCTCATGGGGTTGGCTTCCATATTGTAATTCAATTTCCCTATAGATTTTGGGCAAATGTGGCCCTAAACGGTCGGGCCATTCAATAAGGCATACACCACACCGCAAGGCTTCTTCAATCCCTAATTCATAAACTTCCTCAGGAGCGTTAAGGCGATAGAGATCAAAGTGCCAAAGAGTAAATTCAGGAGCTTCATAGGTTTGCACAAGGGTAAAAGTCGGGCTGGGAACAATTGTTTCCTCTCCACAGAGAGTTTGAATCAGCGCCCGCGCAAAGATTGATTTCCCCGCACCTAGATCTCCATGCAATAAAACTACATCTCCAGAATGCAATCTAGCGGCCAGTTTTCGAGCCACCACGGCAGTTTCTTCCTCAGAATGACTTATAATGGTATTTTCCTGTTGCATGTGAACGAGTATGCCATTAATTTCTCTAAATCCTCAAGGGGTCATAGCTCAGTTGGGAGAGCGCTACAATGGCATTGTAGAGGTCGGGGGTTCGATTCCCCCTGGCTCCACCAGAGGTAACAGTTTGTTTTTATTGAATTACTTATCAAGATAGAGGTATTTTCTTAAAAGCGAATCAATCAAATATGGTTTACATATGGTTTAACCGAAAAAGAACCTTCTAAAAGTCTAGACACCTTTTCACGTTCTCCTTTTTATTCTAAAGTACTCTCTAATAAATCAAGATAGGAGCTTTCTAAAATATGAACTCCACTTTGCATTTGGGAGATGGGTTAAGGGACGATCTCATTCGTGTTTTTTGTTATGTTGGTTTGCCTTTTATTGCCTACTTTCTCTATGTAGACTGGACCTATAATCGCTATCTTGAAGAGTACAGAAATAGCCAAAAACAAGAAGTACAAACAGCTAATGAAAAAATCACTTCAACTCTTATTGAGCTGAGAACTTTAACTGAGGCGCTAAGAATGAAGATTCTTGCCACTCCTGAAGATTCTCTCAGCATTCAAACTACTTTGAAGGCGGGACAATTGCTCTCCCAACGTTATGCAATCCCAACGATTCAGAATATTTCTTATTATAAACTCTCACATCCTCAAGCTGTGATTACACCTACCCTGATTGCGCCCTTAAACAAAGTGCCTCGGGTTTTTCGTAAGCCCGCAAAAGCTTTGGAAGCCTTGACCTATCAAAACAATGCACTGGTGGGAACGCTTCCTGTTTTAGACAAGAACAAGCGGCTCAAAGGAGTTATTGAAGTCAAAGAAGTACCTTCTTTAGACCTTCAAAAGATTATCGGGGCTGATCACTTTAAAACTCTCGAGTTTCCGCAACTGTTTGAAATTGATGGTGCCAAATTCATTCAAAAAAAGCCATTAGAGTTCATCTATAAAAGCCCCCTCTCCTATCTTACCTATTTGAACTCCTATGCGTCCCATTTTTGGCTCTTGGTTTTCGCCGTTCTGCTCGGCGGACCTTTGGTATTCTTTTCAGGCCGGATTGCAAAGAAGCGGGTGGGTTTTGTCTATGGCTCTCAAATTAGTCAATTGAATGCCGAGCTTGAAAGCTTAAACACTCATCAGTCTTCCCTGGAGGTTGATAACTCTTTTCTGCGTCATATAATCCAGCGATCTAAGGAATTAGCAGGCGTCATTCATAAAGTCGTGACTCATATTGGAGCATCTTATGGTGGATCGAATAAAGTCTTGATGAGTGAGGTAGAAAAATTGGCACAAGCGCTTTCAAGTGGCCTATGGCCAAATCTTCAAAGAAAACCTCTTATTTTAGGAGATATTCTTAATGAGGTTAAGATGCATTTTGCAAATCAAATCCAGAACCTTAACCTGAAGTGGAACGTTACGGAACTTCAAGATTTAACAATCGTAGGAGATCCTCTTTTTGCGAAGATCGTTCTTCTCAATGCTATCGGCGTTCCACTCTACAGCACACCAAAAAATGGAGCCCTTTTAATTTCTGTCATGAGCAAGAATGGATTTGCTCATATTGAAGTCCGAGACAATCGGTATTCTCTCACGAATGCAGGAAAACAATATTTGAAAATTCCCTTAGAATTTTTTGTCGAGGCAAAGCAATTAAGACAACTGTGCATCCAAAATGGAGTGGGTTACGAATCTTATGAAACAAAAGGGGGCGGATTCATAACCAAAGTCTCTTTTGCCCTGGAGCCTGATGAAATCGCGAAAGGAAATGTTATTTCTTTTCCAAGGTAAGTGGTGCTCAGAGCAAATCAACAAACCACTCGGCAAATTCTTTATTTACTTTTTGAGGAGTCTTTTGAAGGGAGTGAATATAAACCTCTCTGACACAGGTAAGAAACTGAACATTTGTCAAAGTCTTGCGTGCTTTTTTCAAAGTATCTTCAATAGTTGCTACACACTCTTGCATCAAAGAGGAATTAACATGCTTGGCTTCAAGAAGCTCTTCTAAGGAAGGCTGCGTTTCTTCTTCCTGTAAGACAGTTGGCGTCGTCAGAAGATCTTTAACACTGCACCCCAAAACATCCGCAATAGCTTGCAAATTAACAGCGCTCGGGTTTTTTGATTTCCCTGTGAGGATATTCCGCACTGCATGAGGCTTAACGCCCGCTTTTGCTTCAAGGCTCATAATGGATAGATCTTTAGCCTTCATTCGAACGTCAATTTGTTGGGCAATGGCAGTCATAAATATCTCCTCTTCAATAGATCTATCTTATTCATACAAACTAAGACACAAAGTTAGACGAATCTTATTGTGTCTTTTTCTCCTTATTTCACGATATTCATACTTATACCAACAATGTTTACAAATTGATAGATAAAAATGAATGTCTCTTCTGAAAATAATTTGACATTTATAAAATTTGTGATAAATTATACAAAAAGTAAATCTATACAACTTTCGACACAAAGGAGAAATCACATCTTGAAAGACCATAAAAACAAAATCCTCCTCTCTCCATCTGAGTTAGCTGAAAGATGGAAGGTCACCCTCTGCACCTTGAGTCAGTGGCGGTGGAACGGAAACGGTCCGAATTACATCAAAGTGGGAAAGAGCATTCTCTATGATCTTTCGGTTATTGAAGATTATGAAAATAAGAGAGTTCGGCACAACACTTCACAAAAAGAATCTTATGAACCTCGAACTTAAAATAACGCACAAAGGACTCAACAAGTTTTGACCTGCAACACTGCGTCAATCTTCACAGGTCAAAAACCTGGGATATTGTGCCTCTTTACCCCAGGTGACGCGACGTCTCTAAAAGTAGCCTTGGAGGGTCTCTCCTCCAAGGTTATTTGGGAGATCTTCTTAACAAAAGTCAACACCTAACAAAAAGGATACCGCCTATGACACTAAATGACTTAAAACAACATGAATTTGAAAACGATATTCAGCGCTTTATGCAGATTCGAGAGCAGGTTCATGAGGAAATAAAAAAAATAAGTACCTATGCAACCACCTTAGATCAAACGAATAAGCGCCTTGTCGCTCATTTTGATGTCTTTGAAAAACTCTCGCAGGAAACTCAAGAGCATATGAAAGTCGTGATCAAAGAAGCCGCGAGGGAAATGGCGAGAGAATCAGCACAGCAATTTTCTCAGCTTATCAAGGATTCCATCATCCATAGACTCTTGGAGCTCGATAGATCCGTCCAAAATGCCCAAAGTGTGCTAGATGAGACCATGGGAGATAAATATAAAAAGTTAGTGTTCTTTTGCTTTATAAGTGTTGTCTTCTCTGGCCTTATCGGACTTGGAGGTGGGTATTTCTATGCCAAACAAAATACCTATGCTTTGCCAGAAAACTTTATCAGAACTTATGCCCGCGGTCTTAATGCGCCCCTAATAACTGAAAAACAACATGTGGAAAAACAAACAAGGAAAAAATAGATCCTAAATATTCTTCTTTGTGAGCCTTATCAATTGCAAATAATGTCACATTGTGACATTATTTGCATATGAAAAGTTATTCTTATCTTATGGATTATATAGAAGGCCTTAGAAAACAAGGGAAATACCTCTTTCTGAAGAAGGAAGCCGCACAAACCTTGGGGATTTCTGACAATGCTTTGCAAAACAGTATCTGGCGCCTTTCTAAGAAGGGAAAAGTTGCCTACCTCAAAAAAGGTCTCTATCAAATTATTCCTGTTGAGTATGAATCTGCAGGCTCTTTGCCTCCCGAGTGGATACTCCATGATTTAATGTCTCACTTAGGGATTTCCTATTACATTGCTTTGCTGTCTGCGGCAGCTTTTCATGGAGCAGCTCATCAGGCCCCTCAGATATTTCAAGTCATATGCAACAAACAAATCCCAGACTTAAATCTAGGCCTTCTTAAAATTTGCTTTTATGAGAGCAAAGAGTTTGATGCTATTCCAACGCAAGATCTTAAAACACCCGCAGGATACGTTAAAGTATCAACACCTGAAGGAACGGCTTTTGATTTAATGCGCTATCTTCATCAATCAGGCCACCTTAATCACGTGGCAACAATCTTAAGTGAGCTTGGAGACGTGATTGATTCCGAAAAACTTCCTATTGTGGGCCAAAGGTTATCGCTTCGGTATAGCCAGCGCCTTGGGTATCTTCTGGATCTATTAGGTCATGAGTTGTTGACGGCCCCATTACATCAACTTGTCTCCAGCAAAAGCTTAAGGTACATTCCTTTAAGGCCTGATAGTCCGGCACAAAATACCGAGAAGAATGAAAAATGGTATATCCTCATCAATGAAAAAGTAGAGTCTGATATATGATTCCTCAAAACTTTATTACGGAATGGAAAAACCAAGCTCCTTGGAAAGATAATGCCCAAGTTGAGCAGGACCTTATTCTTTCGCGGGCCATTGTTGAAATCTTTTCCAATAAGTTTTTAAAGGGAGCACTGATTTTTAGAGGAGGCACAGCCTTACATAAGCTGTATTCTCCTCTTCAAGAGCGCTATTCAGAAGATCTTGATTTTGTTCAAAAAGAGGCAGGTCCTATTGGGGCTACCCTAAAAGAGCTTCATGATGTTCTTAATCCTTGGCTAGGAGAGCCGAAATGGAAGCAAACAAAGGGACGAGTAACATTCTATTACCGCTATGAATCTGAATTTATTCCCGTTCGAAACATGAAAGTAAAAATTGAAATCAACACCCGGGAGCACTATCAATACTGTGATTTAGCGGATATTCCTTTTCAAATTTCCAATCGATGGTTTGAAGGAAAAGCCTCAGTATCTTCATATGCTTTAGAGGAGTTAATGGGCACAAAAATGCGCGCCCTTTATCAACGGAAAAAGGGCCGAGATTTGTTTGACCTTATGGTCATATTGCAAAGTTTTCCTGAGTTGGATAGGCAAAAAATCATAGATTGCTTTCTCTATTATCTCAGCAAAGAACAGCTTCAGGTTTCAAGAGCGGAATTTGAACGAAATATGCATCTAAAACTGAAAGATAGACTCTTTTTAGAAGACATTTTTGCTCTTCTCTCTCCTAATCGTGAATATAATCATGAAACGTCCTATACTCATGTTCATAAAGAATTGATAGGTCTCTTACCGGGTGATGCTTGGCAACCACAAAAGAAAGAGGGGATTTTATGAGTTCACAGTGGAAAGACATTCGCTCAAGGTTAAATCAAACCAGCCAGGGAGATTTAATAAATCTAGTTGGGGAGCTCTACAAGCTGGGCCAACAAACTCAACTATTCCTTGAAACCCGGTTTGGAAATCAACAGAGTGGACTTGAAGAGTATAAGCTAATCATTGAAGAAAGCATTTGCCCAGCTGAGCCTTGGAAAAGGGATGTCTCCCTCTCAACAGGCCGTAAAGCCATTCGTGATTACAAAAAAGCCCTGGGTGATCCAGAAGGACTTATAGACCTGATGATTTATTATTGTGAATGCGGTGTAAATTTTACAAACCAGTTTGGAGATATTGACGAACGTTTTTATGCCAGCATTGAGTCCATGTATGAAAGTGCTTTACAACTGCTCAAAAAACACAATCATTGTAAGGAGATTTTTTTTACAAGGGTCGAAGACATCGTTAGCAACACCCGCAATATTGGGTGGGGATTTCATGATACTTTATCAGATATTTTTAAAGAGTATCAAAGTAAAACTGCCTAATCAAAGGATTTATGAAATTATATTTATATATACATTCAACATGTAAGAAGCTGGTTTAGCAGTTTTGTTGCTAAGAAAGAAGAGAAAGGACAAACCAAACTCATCCATGAAAAAACAATTTTATCACCTTCAAATGCCTCCCTTGTTTCTCACATCCCCTCCTCTCTCTCTTCTCATGAAAAGCTCTCCCTTTTTATGGATCTTTTCATGGTCGTCATGACGTCTTTCCCAAACGGTGGGAGAATCAAAAAACAGGAAAGTCGGGCTATTTTCCAGCCTGTCAGAATGAATGGGTACGAGGAGTTTGCAAGAAACCGCAAACCAAATGTAGTGACTGCCCTAGGCCTTTATATCAATCATAGAATGCCTGTCTATTTTAATCGTAAAGTGCGTAAAGAATGGAGTTTTTGTAAAATGGGACCTGTTACTCCATTTCCGGGATCCCAAACTACTTTTAAAGAAGACTCTCCGTAGTTTTCTTTAAAATCTTTATGAAGAAATTGAAGATAGCTTACTGTATAATCTATAGTTTTTATGCTCCCTTTTTCGAGAGAAAACTTCTCATTTATCATAGAATCATATAGTTTTTCTAATTTTTCTCCGCATAAAGGTTGTGTGCCCAGCATTAATTTAAAACCATTAAAGTGTGGTGGGTTATGCGAAGCGGTTACCATAACAGCTCCTTCAGCCCCAGATTGATATATGCGGAATAATAAAGGAGAGGCGTCGGAACAAGCCCACAATCAAGTACAGACGTACCTGAATAAAGAAGACCAGTTATGAAGGCTTCTGCAAGCTTGGGAGAACTGATCCGACCATCTCGTCCCAGCACAACCCTTTTTTTCGATTCATTAATAAGTAGAGAGCCAAAGGCCTGACCTAGTTGCACAACGTCAGAAGGTATAAAATCCAGACCCACAATTCCTCGGATATCATACTCTCGAAAAACCGTTTTTTTCACGCCTCATCCTGCCGTGTAGTTTTAATTTTTTCATTCAAAGGAGAGTGACCTAGAGAATAATAAGTAAAACCTTAAAGTTTCATCTCATTCAAAGAGAAAATGTTTCTGAGATCAATGACTAACGGTGCTTTAAGAAGTTGTTTTACATGCTGGAAGTCGAGATTTTTAAATTCCCGCCATTCAGTTAGAATAACAAGTCCATCGGCATTTTTCATAGCTTGATAAGGACTTTTTACAAAAGAGATCTTAGGTAATATTTTTTTCGCCGATTCCATCCACTTGGGATCATAAACCTGTAACTTCGCATCAAGATCATAAAGTTGATTAATAATGTTAAGGCTTGGGCTGTCTCTTAGATCATCCGTATTGGCTTTAAAAGTTAAGCCAAGAATGGCTAAGGTTTTACCTTTTAAATTACCTTCAAAAGCTGTCCGAATCATTTTAAGCATTTTCTGTGGCCTCAAATTATTAAATTCAAGAACTTTATCAATAAGGGTAAGTGGAAGCTCCAACTCTTTTGCATATAAGCTTAGCTCTTGAAGATCTTTAGGAAAGCACGATCCTCCAAAGCCAGGTCCTGGATTTAAAAACTCCCTTCCTATGCGATGATCTAATCCTACAGCCTTGGCTAGCTCTCTTACATTTCCATTAGATTTTTCACAAAGATCTGCCATTTGATTAATATAAGAAACTTTCAATCCCAAAAAAGCATTGGAGGCATATTTAATAAGCTCAGCTGTTTCAGAGGTAGTTTCTACATAAGGAACTTCTTTCGAAAGGAAAGTATGATAAAGTTTTTTCAAAGTAGCAAATGCCTTTAAATTGTCTGTTCCTACAAAAATTTAAGACCATAAAAAGGCTCTTTTTTAAGTAAGGAGTGCAAGGAGTCAGTTAATTGAATTTCTCCATTAGCTCCAGGTTGTTGATTTTCAAGATAATGAAATATACGTGAGCTTAAAATGTATCGTCCGACAATTGCCAGAGAGGAGGGAGCCTTTTCTATAGAAGGTTTTTCAACTAATTCTTCTAATTTAAGAACAAAAGGTGTGCTGGTTTCTTCTCCTTTTATAATACCATATTGAGAGACTTCCTCATGAGAAACAGAGTGGATAGCAAGAACATTAGTATGTACAGTTTGATAAACCTCAATCATTTGTTTTAAGCAAGGTGTCTGAGCTAAAATCAGCTCGTCAGAAAGCAAAATAGAAAAAAACTCATCATTGATAAAATCTCTGGCGCGTGAAATAGCATGACCCAAACCTAAGGGATTTTCTTGATAAACATAATGCATGTTTTTTTGAGAAATTAACTGGAAGTGTTCAAGGTAACTTTGAATAGAGCTTTTCTTTTTTCGAATGATAAAAATAAATTCTTCAATTCCAGAGCAAAGAGCCTCTTCAAGCGCATAGTAAAGAAGCGGCTTATCAATTAATGGCAACATTTATTTGGGAAGCAGCTTAGTCATAGGAAAAAGTCGTGTTCCAGATCCTGCCATTGGAAATATGGCCTTCTTAATGTTTTTCACAAAAACCTACTTTTTATTAATAGTTTGTTCTAGAGGAGAACAATAGTCTTCTCCGATTGCCAATTTTGTTGACGCGGTATTTTTGTTTTCATAAATTTCAACAACGCTCCCTTTACTAATTTTGATGATCCTTTCCATTTTCATTAAGCCCGCACGTCTATGAGAAATAAAAATTAAGGTCTGTTTTTTAAGAGCTTGGCATAAACGCATGAGAAGAGTCTCCTCCAGAGAGGGATCTAGGCCAGAGGTAGCTTCATCCAAAATGAGAATGGGGGCTTTTTTTAGATAGGCACGTGCGATTGCGATACGTTGCCTCTGGCCACCAGACAGCTTATACCCTCCTTCTCCAACAATTGTGTCATACCCCTCTTTTAAAGAGTGCGCAAACTCATCACATAAGCAGGTTATTTGCGGCTTCCAACACCTGTTCTCTGGAAGCATCATGACGTCCAAAAGCAATATTCTCAAAAATAGAGCGATGAAGGAGGGATCCATGTTGCGGAGCATAGGAAAAGAGATTTTTTTTCTCTTCAAAGGAAAACTCATCAAAAAGTTTCCCATCAAATTTTATATGCCCCTGGTGAGGCGTATAAAGGCCTAGAAGCAAATGAGCGAGAGAAGTTTTCCCAGCGCCCGAAGGGCCAAAAATTCCAAGTTTTTGGCCGACAGGAATAGTTAGATTGAGATTTTGAAAGAGATCTACCTGTTGATCATAGCTAAAAAAAACATTCTCGAAGGTAACGGAATGCACTAAACTTTTTTCGATGGAGGAAGATGTATTATTAGAGACATCTTTTTGAACAATTTGAGCATTTGAAATGAGTGATAAAGCTTCGTGAACCGAGCAAATTTCTTTAAAAAACTCTACCAATTGGATAGACATCATCCAAATAGAGCGCCTCACATAAAAACAGACCGTTCCTATAAAAGAAAAATCGCCGAGAGTAATAGCCCCCTTATACCATCCATAGGTTAGAGAAGTCATCATTCCCACAAAAAGGCTCCAGGAAAAGAGACTTCTCCACAAATCAGCTTTAAAGGTAAGAAGTTCTAAAGATTCTGTTGAAGCGATAGCCTTTTTATTTAAGGCAATAAAGCGTGCTTCTTGGGTAAGATCTGTCAATAACACGTGAAGCTGCCCGATGTAATTAACACGTTAGTTGACCGATTTAATCCCTCATGAGAGAAGTGAAGGCCGTAGGCCTGAACGGATCTCATGAGAGATTAGGCGGCTAGCTTACCCCATGGTTCTGCCTGCTCATATTTAAGGTTTCCTTCTTCATCGTATTTGCCTAAACATAAGTGTCCATAAAAAATCCCCATCGTTTTGTCCTCATAAACATGCACGTTTACTGTGGTTTTCACGTAGTGATGCCTCAGATCATTCTTAGGAATTTGTAAAATAAGCCCCTCATATCTTATGGTATTATCATTCTGAACAACCCGTTCTTCTTGAATGCATAAAATATCTCTCAAACCTTCCCTCATATAAGGAATAAAGGCGCTCTTATTCTCCTTTGCAGCAACAGAAAAACGCTCATTATGACGAGGAATATAAAAATCCCTAAGGTAAGCATTGGCTTCTTCAATTGTTTTAATGCCTTTTAAGGTAAACTCTTTCGGAAGGCGATCCTGCAATGTTCCAAACAAACGCTCGCTTCTTCCTCTTGCTTGGGGGCTATAGGCAGCGGTATGGCGAATCCCCAGTTGCCTTAAAGCTCTACCTACTTGGGTGAGTCTGCCCCTATCTACTTTGCCTCCTGCTTTAGGCGTTAGTCAATAATGGCTTCCTCGATCTGTATAAAGAGAGCAAAACAACCCATAGGATTCTATCGTCTCCCTTATCCCTCTCAGGGAACTTAATGTCCCTTCTTGGTCCACAAGAAAGGCAGATGTAATCTTTGAGGTCGCATCATCCAGGCTAACTATCAAATCCAAATTATAGTCTAAATGAGGCAACCAACGATGAGTCGATCCATCCTGGTGGAGCATCATTCCTTCCATAGGTTTCCTCTCTCGACGCAATCGGTGGTCTCCTCCTCGTTTGCTACGCTTGATTAGCCGAGCCTCTTCAAGCTTATTCTTTGTCCAGCTATAACTTCTCTTAAACCCGTGTTCTCTGACTGCAAATTCATGAAAGTGGCGAACACTAAATCCTCTATATTTCCCAGCATATAACTTGGTTATAAAGGCAATCTCATAATCAGCCGCTCTCTGTGGACTGACACGCCCAAGTCGTAAATCAAAATGTCCCTCAAACTCATCTGAATCGTGACGTTGCCGTTTCCAATAAAATGTACTCATGCTAATGCCTAGCAATTCTGAAGCTTCTTCACTCGTTAGCTTCTTCTTTTGAAAGCGGTCATATACCTCTTCAAATTTCATCTTTAGCACCTCTTCTTTGACCTGTGTTTTCTTCATATCAACCTCCTTTCGGAGATTGTCTCAATTTCGGTCAAATAACGTGCTAACTATCTCGGTCATATCACTTGTTCGCGACAGTAATTATTGATGAATTGACAATCATATCTTCTATCTTGATAATGTAAGAGATAAAATAAAATTGAAAAAAATAACACGAATTTTCTCACTCTCCATGAATTTTTGAGGAAAGAAAGAAGGGATTAAAAATGATTCATAAAATTCTAGATATTTTTTTCTTCGTAATATGTCTGTCTATGGTTTTTCCTGCACAGGCGATGCTAGACGATGGCTCTGAAGAGTTAAATTCAAGAAGGTATATATCTTTTTCAACAAGCTCAGAAACTCAAGATGCGCTGGGAAATAGGACACGGCAAAGAACGGCTCATTTTGTTGAACTTGCTCCATCACCTTGGTGTGAATTGCATCCTCAGCTTGATCACCTCATTGAGAAAACCCTTTGTGATTCTTCTTATGAAAAGCGTACATTTTGTTTTCAAATCAAAAGAGAAGATTGGGCTCGATATCTTCAGTGGGAAAATGTCCTTAGGAGAAGATGCAAGTACCCCATTGGGTATACGAGTGCTAACGTAGGCTGTGAAGGCGATCGAGTCGGAGGCGTCTATCAAACGTATCACAAGGAACTTACTCTAATCAATGCAACCCAAAAGGAGGAAGAGGCGAGGCGCTCTTTTGCTTATCGTTTTTTTGAAGGACGTTTTGACGAATCTCGTATCAACTCATATACATTTTATAATTTGATGGTTCGTGCTGGCTTTACCATAGAAGATTTCGAAAAAGGTCAATATGACTATCAAGATCGTATCTTTGTAAAACCCATCAGACTTGAACAAACAATTCTTCCTCTCTGTAGTCAAGAGTTTCAAAAAATTATTGATACAAATTTAAGGGCGATCCACTATCCTTTTGTTACTTTCGTTTTTGAATTGCTCTTAACTGCTGATTATAAAGTTCAAGATCTTCCTTTTCATTATAAGCATAATCTTCTAGCAACCATTGTTGCTGAGGATGAAAGGCGTCTTTATTTATGTTTTTTAAATGATGAGAGCAACGTGTTAGATTTACATGGTATGTCATTTAAAGAGGCGTTTGAACGTGTCAAACTATTCATTCAAAAGAAATATGCTAACTATACTGAAACCTGCCAAATTATAACTGGTCGTGGAAACCATATAAAACCAGGATCTCCTCCTGGACTCCTGTTTTCATCTTTTCCACAATGGATGAAGGATAAAAAAAACCGTCTTCTTGTTAAACGCTGTATTCCAAGTGACGGTAGTTATACGGTACTGCTCAAAAAACCCGTAGAATGTGACTTAATGAAATTTAATCGAGAACAAAGTTCTTACGAGATTGTAAGAGATACGCTTAGAGATATGATAAAAACAAAAGATTTACGGTTACGTATTAAAGTCGATGATACAGATTTTTGTGGTAGGTTACTTCACTTTTTAGCCCTAAAAGAACCAGGTCTTTTTCAAGAAATTTCTCCTTTTTCTATAGAGACTTTACCAAATGAGTTACGGTTAAACTTAAGTGATACAAAGAATTTTCCCCTGATCAATAGTTCGATTAATTCGGAAATAGAAAGTGTAGAAATATTATCAACATCACCCCTAAAGAAACTAAGTTCAATGACTGTCCCTCAAGACACAATCAAGAAAACAAAGTCTGTAAAGAAAGCTTCTCTAAAGCAGGATACGGCAAGCAGTTCATCCGTAGAGAAAAAGGAAAACCCTTCTTTGCCCAAAAAACTTTCAGATAATAAAACACCCGTCTTTCAGAGAGTTCCTATTTCCAAGAAGACAAAATCAGTAAAAATTGCTTCAACGAAGAGTAAGAAACCGGTTTCCAGAAAAAAGAAATCTCCTGGTTCCGTATCTCCGGTAAAAACCAACTCAAAAACAATCCTTAATTGAAAGCATCTGAAAGTTTTTCACGATCATCCTTTTGCACCGCCACGGAAGTGAATCTTAAAAAAAGAAGGAAGCGATCAGCAGGATAGGAATGTAGAGAAATCAGCATTAAAATATGACGAAAAACTACCTGTGAAACAATTCAAGAAATTCTGGATGATGCACTAACTGCACGTCTTTCACGCAGAATTTGGTTAATCTTTGTTTTCTTTGAATCACTGATTGTGTTCCCTCCTAGGTGGAGAGATTTTAATGATACGTTTATCTGTAATAATTCACGTAAAACATCTGCTCCTCTATCCGTAAGATTAGTCGATGAAAGATCAATTTCTGTCAGTGATCTATTTTCTTTTAATCCTTCCGCTAGAAAGATTAGTCCTTCATCACCTATCTTTGCACCAGGCGTAGCGAGCACTTTTAGTGTAGTGTTGTGCTTAAGACTGTCTCCAAGAATTTTAGTGTGAACGAGAGAAACAGGAAATCCAAAATACAAAACCCGTAAGCTCTTATTAATTTGAAGAGCTTCCAAAAAACTTGCAGTTGCTTCTTCCATAACTTGTTGCTCTGAGCCCGAATCTTTAGCTAAGCGTAATGCTAACTTTTCTAAAGAAAGAGATTCATGTTTTAATACATTAGCTAAGTTCATTAATAACGGAGCATCAAGAGAAATTGTTAAGTCTAGAGATTTTAAAGAAGGAGAATTAACAATAAAATAGGTGAGATTATCAACTTCGCTAGGAACTAAAGTTCTATAGTAGAATGAAAGGTCAGCTGACTTAATGGATTTATTTTCCCTAATGCCCTCAATAGCTTTTGTTCCAAGCCTTCCATTGATACATACATTAAACGTTTCAAGTGAGTCTGTTTTTTGTATTCCTTCTGAAAGAATATCTTCTATTTCGTTATCTATAAATGAAAAAAAATTATAAGTGAGATCTTTAATGTCTCCTCTTATTAAGGCATTACGAAGAAGTAAGGCCCCTAATAGACATTGGGTGCGTTCTTTTTCTCCCCATGCCCAAAAGGTGTTATTTTTTGAAATAATTTTAATGAAACTAGGATT
Organism: Alphaproteobacteria bacterium; assembly: GCA_019748065.1. Lineage (GTDB taxonomy): Bacteria > Pseudomonadota > Alphaproteobacteria > UBA9655 > UBA9655 > UBA9655. The sequence goes on from JAIEQB010000067.1 coordinate 16,203, forward strand.
TTCTCTAGCTAGACCTACGGCACTCCGGAGTTCTTCTAAACTAAGCTCTTTACGAGAAAGATTTAGGGTAATTGAAAGCTCTTGTAGAGACGGAAGCATAGTTAGTGCGGAAACATAATTTTCACCAAAAAAAGCTAAAAAGCGACTTGCAGGCCTAAGAGTCAGCTCAACTTCCTTTTTATCAAGCATAATTCTGCCTATGTTGTACCGAGGAAGACTTGCAATATAAGCATCTAATTTTTCTTGATCACCTTGAGCTGGGGATATTGCTTGCGAAGAGGAAGAAGAGGAAGTAACAATCTTTTCTAGTTCTTCTTCTCCCATAGCCATTACGGGTGAGAAAAAAGAGAAAGTTGAGAAATATAAGAACATAAAGTAAGAAAATTTTTTCATCGAAATAAGCCTAAATTGTAATGACAAGTGTTTTACTTTAGCTCTTATTAAAATATTTATCAATCAATTTTTTAAGTCAATTGCAGAAAATATAGTTACTTCTTTTATATAATATGTTTTATTAAAAAGGTGTTTTCAAGAAAAAAGTCAAAACTCTTTCTGTTCTTGTAAAGTTATCAATTTGGGCGGGAACTAGAGAAACCTTTATTCCTGCCTCTCTCAATCCTGTAAGAATCTGCATCCTTTGTGTAGGAGAATTAAGCCATGCGCCTGCGTCGTTATTAAAACCTCCCTGATCGTTAAATCCTCTAAAACCATTCAATGTTTGCGAATTAAATCCGACGTCTGCACTACTCGCTCCTGTTTTTCGGAGAGTAAATCCTCTTAAATTAGGATAAGTAACTCTGCTTCCAGCAGCAGTTTGCCTAGTTGGCGCACGTTCTCCAGCAGGCCAATTTTCATAAGGACCATAATTAGCAGCTGCTTGTTGGGCGTGAGAGGGTCCCCATTCTCCTTGATCTGGATTTTCCGTAAAGTACCCAAGATTCATTTCATCAGTTCCTACGTGCAAAATTCCTACAGCTCCTCCTTGATGTCGAGGACCTCCCAACGCATTCTCTTCGGCTAAGTTATATACGGGCATCTCTCCAAAATGGTTCCTAGATGCTGCATTTAAAGCTGCTCCTCCTCTAAGTTGTTTAAAGAATCCTGCAAGTCCTCCAAGCCCTCCTCCTATAGCCCCCCCTACAGCTCCGGCTATAGCCGCATTTCCTAAGCCTGAATTAAGTGGAGCTCCGCTTATTCCGTTATAAGCAAGCGTACCTAAAACATTGACAGCTGAATCGCCTGCAGCTCCAGTAACAGCTCCTGCTACAAAGCTAATAGTACCTCGCGCTGCAAGATTTTCAACTGTACTAGCCGCAGCACTAGCAGCGGCTCCTCCGCCCATGCCTAAACCTCCACTAACAAGCCCTGAAACACTTCCTATCGCTACATTGATTCCCCAATCTTTAACATTCCAGTTATTAAGATGAGTCCCACTATAAAATGCACTTGACGTTCCTCCCCCTATAAAGGCTCCTGCTGTAAGGGCCCCTCCAATAGCAACAGGAGCTGCAGCTCCTACCGTAAAGATGGTTAGTGCTATTCCTCCTATAACTGTAAGTATTCCAAGTCCAATATTGAGTCCTGCCTGCCATGCCATATTTCCTGAAGGGTCTGTAAATAAAATGGGATTGTTTGTACAATATATGTAGGGACTTGCCCCTTGCCCCGCTGCATCTGTAGAAAAGAATCTTCCTATTTGGGAATCATAAAAACGAGCTTTGTAGTTATATAATTTGGTTTCTTCATCCCACTCTTGAGAAGTATAAAAGTAAGACATTAACTTTATTAGCTCTTGCGGATCATCCATAAATCCACCAAAAGGCAAATAAGTATACGCAGCCTCAATAACTCCCTCTTCGTTAAGAAGAATACGACTGGATCCCTGACGATCAGGCAAAATAAGGTAAAACTTATTATCTCTTATAAAACCTATTTTCCCATTTTGCCCATAAACATAAAGAACGTCATATTGAGGTAAGCCGATTTGAGTAATTTTCTCCATAAGAGGGTTTGCATTAAGCCCATGTAAATAAAGTTTGGAAAGAGCTGTGCTTGATTTAAGAATCCGTTGATTACGACCATTATATTCAAATTTTACTTCTTCTGTCGTTATTGTAATTATGTCTTCTTTGCCACTTGCCCGATTATAGAGAATGGAATCAATCCCTTTCTCTTTTGCTGCTGTCGTGGCCCCTATCAAATTGTAATCATAATCTTTTGACTCATCTCCTATTGTATTCTTGATTTCATCTGTTCCTGGATTGTAGATATAATTTCGTTGAACATCTCCTGTTTTAAAAGCAAGAAAGTTTCCATTACTATCATAAGTAATAGGATCACTATTTATCCCTATACTCCATCTTGGATTGATCTGCTCGTTTGTCCTATTTTCAGCTACAGTTAAGCGCCCTAAGGAGTCGTAAGTATAACGATAAGCATAAGAAGGAGTTACATTTATTGGCGTTGTTTTTAAAAGCTGAAACCGCTCTTCAGCAATAAGACCTGTATAGTAACCAAGGTTTCCATTCGCATCTTTAGTATAATACATTTCTTGTGAATAGTAACTATCAGCAACCTTTTTGAGCCAACCAGGAGAAATATATTCGAATGTCCTTTCTACTTTTGCGGGAAGAGCATTGACGAGTGTTTCTGTTTTCAGGCTTCCATCTGCATTATAAACATAAGAAGCATATTCTATGTCGTTCGTTGGGCTATAAATAGATTGTAAGATTCCCCCCTGATTATATATATAACTATACTCTGTTAAGGAGGTATCTACCGAGGTTGATGGATAAGTTACATGAACAAGCTTGCTTTTGTTATTGTATCTATAAGAGGTTGTGTAGGAAGTGTTATCCTTGAAAATCTCAAGTGTCTGCTTTATAATGTTTCCAGAAATATTGTAATCAAAGGCTTGCTGATTTGAAGCCTCATTTGATTCTAAATCTCCATGGACGATAACTGAGATAAGACGGGACATAAGATAGGGATTAGAACCATCTCCATCATAAGTAAGCTTTCTCCCCCATGTTGAAGGTGTAGAAGGCCAGGAAGGATCATGTTTCGCATACTCATGTAGTTGTAAGCGATCCCATATTCCCTCAATAATACCATCTTCAATAAGACGTCCTATTTCATCATACTTAGAATAACTATAATATCCTTTATCACGCCCTTCCGCATTCTGAGAAAATCTTACAGCTCCTGAAAGATCATAAATAGTTTCAACCTTGCCTCCATCAGGTCCTTCACTGCTTATAATACAAGAAAGCATATCTAAATCCGTTGTGACTTGCCATTTTTCTTGATAGTCTGGATTAGGAGGATCGTAATAGTTAGGAAGAAGAGTTAATGTTTTTTTACCAACATTCGAATACACTCCCTGATAAGAAGTCATATTATATTTTTTCTCTTCTTTATCTATAAGTATTCCCTGTCCGATAAGATTTTTGCTCTGGTCCGTCAAACTTAAAGAGAGATTTCCATCAGAGTTGATGGTTTGAGTGGTAAAATATTGACCTTCTGGCAGCCAGTCCATGAAGCTGTCTATCTTTCTATTAGCAAAATAGGAAATCTTCGTTGTATGTCTCTCTTCAGGGGTTGTTGTACTCAGATTTACAATGGCGAAATCTTTTCCTGGAATTCCTTTTTCAATAACCCGGCCTAAAGGAGAAGATTCATAACGGGAGCGAGAATAAGGATATCCCTCATCATTAGAAGAGCCTCCTCCTCCAGGAGCATAGTATTGACTTACTTCACCACTCATAACTCCTGTATCCCAGTTAAGGGAAGTTACGAAATCAGATCGATAGGAAAGAAGGGGATTATTCTCTGTAGGAGCAAGTTTGGCAGATTTTGTTGAGATAGCTGCGCGCCCTAAATTATCGTAAACAGTTTGATTAATAACACTTTCTTCTTCGAATAATAGCTGAGATTGACGCTCCTTATTTGCCCCATCAGAGTAACTGAGGGAAAGCTGAAACTCATTTGTTACAATAATACGAGAAAAATCTACCGTATTTTCAGCCAATAATCCAAAATTTCCTTCAAGATTCTCTTCTAAAATTGTTGAAAATATTATTTCTCCGTTTGCAAAGAACAAAACAACCTTATCGTAAATAGCCAATAGCCATTCTCGTTGCATACTTTGTTGTTCAGCAGATTCAATAACCGTTTGGCCTATTTCCAATCGCCACTGATTTGTTGCAGGATTCCATTGGACGCTTGCATTTTCTCCAATAAGAATGCCTAAAGGCTTGGTTATACTTTCTCGAGGATTAGCAATAACATAAACTGCATATTTTTGGTCAATAAGAGGATTTGTAAGATAAATTTTTCCTGTATTCTGCCCCGAATGAAGGAGAGTTCCTTCATCAACAAACCATTGATTTTCCTCTTCTGTCGTCCAATGAAGCGAATAGCCGCCATCCCTCCTAAAGTCACTATAAAATCCTTTCTCCATACCAGATAACGTAATGAGAGCATTGGGGAAAGCTGTTGAGAAGGTGTTATTTTTCTGTCGAGAGTAATATTGAAGGGTAATTCCATTCACATTTTCATCAGGCCCGATGGTAGCAACTGGCAATTGAAAATTATCATAGACATTTCGTGAAGTTTCTTTATTCGGTCCCACTGAAGCTGTTAAGAGACCATAAGAGCTATTATAAATGCTTGCTGAGAAATCTCCTAAGAAGGGGGAAAATCTCAAGTTATCTAAGAAAACATCTGCGCTCGTTTTGTTATAAAGACTCATCGTGATCTCTATGATTCCGTCTTGTACGTATGGCTTGAGATCAATCGCTTGAGTAATGTAACTCCATTCTTCTGCTGTATTTTCAAAGGGAAGAAAGGTTTTGAAGATTTCCTCTCCATTTTGAGTCAACGCAATTTTACATCCAGCCTCTTCTCTATTTTGTGAGAAATCTTTTACGGTCTTATACCAGAAGGTAAAAAGATACTTTGTGTCTTGAGTTATGGGAGTAAATTTTTTCTCAAGAGCATTATACCCTGTGGTTGATACTGATAATTTCAGACTCTTTTTACCCGTGTGTGCCGTTGAAGAATCTATATAAAGGCTCCAAGGTTCATGTGAAGGCATCATATTCCATCCACGGCCTTCCTCGTAGGCTTCAAAACCAAGATAATCAGCTTCATCATCCAAAATCTTTGCATTAGAAAAACTGGCGATAAGGAACTTAAAATCTTTATCATAAAGGCTAGAGGCGTATTTATTCATGATATCTTGAACTTCAAGACTCAGTCCGTGGTTTGATCTTGCCGTAATAGCGGATCCTCTTTGCCAATCAGATCCTGGAATTTGATCTTCGTTCCAAGCTGTGAAACTTGGCTCCCTATCGCCTCCTAACCACTGATAATTGTCACTGATGGCAAGAATAGAAAGAGGAGGAGCTCCCTCTTCTATAATTCTCTCCCAAGATTTTAGCCTCGTGACGTAATAATTAGAAATAGCTATATCTTGATTTTCTTGGACCTGTATCTTATTGGATACGACAGTTGAAAGTATATTAAGGGCCCCTAAAAGAGGATATTTTTGGTATCCATAGATGGTTTCTTGAGTCCACAGCTCTAATTGTCCCCTTGAATTGTAGTTTGTAGTTTCTTGAAGGATGACTTGTCCGGAGAAAAGATCGTAAGAAGTTGTTGCAAGAGTTTGAACGCCTTGCAGTGTATTAGTTGCCCGGTTTAAAAGCGTGTAATAGCCTCGAATAGGAATAACCTCACCTTTTTGGTTAAGTTTTTCTATCTTAACGAACCAATCATTTTTTTGAGAGGTGACAAGGTTATCAGAAGCATCATAGGTATTTTGAGATTCAATAAAACCGTCTAACACACTATAGTGTTGTTGACTATTATTAAACTCACTAACCTCTGGATAATGAATTCCCTCTGTATCCCCAGGCAACCCATTTATATAAACGATTTTCGTATATCCATCTTGGCTTTCTGATTTATCCTTACACCCTGCATAGGTTCGTACCGTATAGTATTTTACCACTTTACCGCTTGGATCGCATGAAGCTGTTGCTAAATCATAGTCATAGCAAGTATAGGTTTTATCAAATCCATCATCGACTTCTATCGTAATAACGGAATAGTCGGTAACCATCCCTTTAACGGCGGCATTAAGACACCGTCGAAGCGTAATAAACTCGGCTTGATTCCACTCCGCATCTATAGGACCATAAGTAGCTAAAACATCCGCCCCTACAGGAATTTTTCCATTAAGATTAGCTTTGAGGTAGCCTTTAGAATCATAAATTTGGAAAATTTTCTCTTCAAATGTTTCAATATTTTTTATATTACCATTTTCCAGATTGAGAACTTTAGTAGATGTAGGGATAAGTTCTCCATCTTTATTCTCAAGCTGTAGATAACTAAAGAATTGAGGAGACTGGTTATACATTGTGGTCGTGTTAACAATTTCATCCACGGGTATTTCATAAATGGGTCTTTGTGTTGATGAAACCCAATTCGTTGAGGAACCACGATAGTATATTTTTTTTCCCACTGAGATAAAATCAGTTGATGTCGTTGGGAAATAAGAAGAAGTTCTTCTGTCAAAAGGTTCTGTATTTTCAAGCTGTATAGGTTGGTTCTCCCACAGAAGGGTGTCTACATTAGGGTCATAAACAGCCAATAAGCTTATAACTTGAGCGTTTGAATCTTCTGTAACTAAAGCTAATCCCCCTACGTAAGAAAACCAAAAAAGATTACCTGACTTAATAGGAATCTCAAGTTCAATCTTTTTTTGCTGCCATTCTTTTCCATTAAATCGAAATAAATAAGGACCACTACCAATAAAGCTATTATCGACAAGAGCAGGAATAAATTGTATAGATTGATCAGCTTTAAGATCTGGTTTTTTAAAACTTGAAGTAAATTGATAATTTTCATCCCAATGGAAAATCTGAATCTCATATTCATAGAAAGAAGAAGCAATTGAAGTCACATAGGTAGCAACAGCAAAGGTCTCTCCTAAAGACCAAAAAAAGTTTTCTCCTGAAATCTGAATATCATTAGGATGACTTGTCCCCCCTTCAAACCAATCTCCAAGATTATTTAGGTAAAATATTTTGAGGATGTTGCCTTTTTCATTAGGACTATGGCTTAGAATGATGTAATAACGAGCACTTGTGGCAAGATAATACTCCCTGTTATCGGAGGTATTAAAAACGTCCGGAAGATAAAAACTTTCCTTCTTCCAGGGATTACCACTTGACCCTAGGCGATATCTCCAATCCCAGGTATAGCGATCGAGTTGACTTTTATCTGTATTCAGAATCGCAAAAAAACCATTTCCACCATAAATTTTTACCCTTGTGTAGTCATAAGAATAAGTTATGGCTTGGTCATTGATGATCCATTGGCCTAAACTGTTTTCCAATTTATGTAAAAGAAAGAGATTGGTTATATTTTCTCTCGTATTTGTATAATAAAGGGCAAAAGAATCGTTTAATGGTAGGACAGTTAGGCTATCTAAAATAAGGTCTACTTTAATGTTTAAAATTTCACTCGTCCATTTATACCAGTAACCCAACCAAGTATAAACAGAAACCCGCAAGGCGTAGGTTTCCTCATTGTACCATGCGACAACAGCGTAGTCTGAACCATACCAGATGCGAGGAACCCAACCCGCTAAATTTTCATCAATAGGTCTATGAATGGCAATGCTTTTGTGACAAAGAGGAAGATCCTCTCTTCTATAGGTATAAGTGGATATTCCTCCTTGAGGGTTAGTAATAGACCTAAGGGCTCCTGGGTTGGGGTCTGTATTTTCAAAATAGTAATCAAATTGAACTCCAGGTAAAGATTCTCCCTCTGCATTTTCTTGGATAATACCAGTTAAAAATCGTTTGGAAGTTTCACGATATAAAGGTTCTCCTTCATTTTTTCCTGTTACGTTTTTAAGCTCACTTAAAAACTGAAAAGCGAATAAAAGAGTATTATCGGAACTTTTAACTTCAATTCTGTCCAAATATTTTGTTTCATAACGATCCTGGTAAGAATTGGGCTCATTATTGGGAATAGTTTTATGGGGATCCATAAATTCCCCCTCTTCTTTTTCCTTATAATGAAAAAGTACTTTTCTTTTAAAAACATCAATAATTGAAGAAATATAACAAGCCTTTGTATAGGATTGCCCCCTTTCATTTCCAACGCTTTGTTCAACTGCGTCATAAATGTAATCAACCTTATCTCCCCAAGAGTTAAAATGACTTGAGAGATTCCAAGCAACAGGATATTGCTCTTGTCCTTCAATAAGGCTGCTACTTCCAATCCAATTTCCCCACTTTACTCCCCATTGAAGGGTATTATTCATTTTTGTTTTTAGTCCTCCATAAGTAGAAACGAGTCCACTCTCTTTAACAATGACCCATTTTTCATAATCCGAATAATAGCGAATTTTCCAAAATTGATAATTTTGAAGCTCAAAACCTTGACCACCTGCACTTACCTCTAAAGAATTTTCGAAGGAGTTAACAATAAAAACAGTTTCATAATCATCATCCTTAATTATCCAAGGACCATTTTCTCCTCCACTAATTCGACAATTTTCTGAAAGAGGGACGGAATTAAGAGCAAATTGTTCTCTTAATTCGTATGTAATCCTCCCCTGTTGAAGAGATGTTTTAAATTCAAGCCCCATGTTAAAGAGAATCCATGCTTCATCAGAAGCATTTAAAAGAGATGAGCTTCCTGCACTAACAAGTGCATATCTTCTTTCAACAAGAGAAGGTTCAACTAATTGAATACGTTCATAAGATAATGACCACCCTAATCCTATGATTCCCGTAGGAGCTTCTAAATTCCAAAGAAAGGCCGAATCATGAATATTACTTTGATAGGCAAGGTTTACTGTTACATCTAAATTACTTCGAGAAGGAAGAGAAATAAGGGTTAATCCCGTGTTCACATCTCCTCGAAACATATTAACATTATTGCCACCAAATTGGAATAAACGTACCTCAGGTGTTGACATGAAATTGCCTTTCTTATCAAATCAGAAAAAATTAATTATTATAAGAAATGAATATTTTAATTTTTATCTATATATTCATACTTACTATCTAAGATTTCAAATCGACAACAGCAACAACATCGACAAGTCCGCTACCAACATTTTTGCTGTTATCTTTTAATGTCAATTTTACTTCTGCAGTTAAGATTGTTCTGTCAGTACTTAAGGAGACATTGTTAATTTCTACTCCTAATGATCTTACCTTATGATCCGTATCATTATCATACCGCATATCAAATCCCTGAAGAACTACACCGTAATCATTAATGATATTGTTAAAACTAAAGTGACACTGAAGTGTTTGAGAAGAATCAAAGTATAAAGTTTGAGATTGAATTGCTAGCATAGTGCATCCCTTTCTTGTTATTCATCAACGTCTACGATTATTAAGACATTTATATTTGCAGATCCTGCATTTTTACTATCATCTCTAAGATGAAATTCAATATCGTAGGTAATATCAGAGGCTCCATCCAAAGCTTTTACATTTAAAATTCTTACCATATATCGTTTTATCCAGTGATCTTTATCAGAGTATTTAGCAGATATACCTTGTAAAACGACAGTTCCCTGTCCTTTACGGATACGGCCACCTACATTCACTCGCTTTGAAACAATTCCGGGTTTACTAAAATTCTGTGAATCTTTGATAAGTTTAAGAGTCATTGTTTATTTCCTTATCTTTTGATGTATCGTAAAAATATAATTTATTGTCTTATGTAATATTAGAAATTGATAAAGAGCGAATATTTGCACTTGAGACATTTTTTGAACCATCTTTCATAGTGCAAATATATTTATACCTAAAAATATTATCGCCCGCTTCTTCACGATGAGATGTATCCTCAAGCGAGGTCTTAATACTCAAAACATTATGATCTACTTTTTCTCCATAGCTTAGATAAAAACCTTGCAAAGCAACGTCTACAACGCTGAGAGATCCTCTTCCTAAGTTAATTTCATTATACCCTTCTGAAGAGCCAGTGTTGCTTGTTGAATAGAATTTTATGGGCATTTATATCTCCTTTCGTTGTTAATTTTTAAAAATGTATCTCTATAACACCACGATAAAATTAAATTATTAAAAATTCGTTAAAATTTTAGATTGGTTTTTCTTTTTATTATTAATATACATGGGATGTAAAATCTCAATAATATGGCTTCTAGTCTCAAGATTTTAAAGACACTAAGCCATAGAGCCCATAAAAAAATAAAAACATTAGGAGTAGAGATTAGCAAGAAAATTTTTCTGGCAAAAATAATAAAAAAGGAAAAAATATTTTAAACAAAGACTCAGCTTCTTCCTTTTGTGGTGAACTTACCTTCAGATGAAATAAGAAGAAATCCTTTAATAAGACTCTTTGGCATTACCTATGCTCATTGTCGAGTTATCTCCAATGATAACGTTCTGGCAGGCAGTAGTGATTATCCCTAAAAACATTAATAAAACACCAAACGAAATATATCGAATCGTGTGTGAAAAATCGATATTATGCTGAAATCTTCTTTTCATAGTCATCTCCTTCTATATGATCTGGATATCTTATCTCTAAAAGGTAAATAAATAGTTACTCTTTTTAATGCTTTCATTCATGTTAGCTTAACCTCTCTAAGTCCGAATTTGGCCAGCAGAGGAACCGGCCACTCCAACTCTTACTATGAATAATTGCGAAGTTGACTATATGAAAGAGCATGAAATCAATTTCCAATACTGAATATCAAATAATAGCTGGAATCTTAAAAAAATAGCATCATGAGAGCTTAATATGCTAAAAATAGAATATATTTTTGGTGCAGAGAGCGTTCGAGGGCAAGGAACAATTTACGGATTAAAAAAATTTTAATGAGGTCATTGGAATCAAAGAGTGTTTATGACTTCGTTTTCTTCAATTCCTTCACCCCCTGTAGTGCAAAAAGTTGCAAACTTACCTCACCGGATTCCCCCATCTCTTTAAGTACGAGCAGTCCCTTGAACAAAGCTGTGACAGACTCTTTCATTTCTGGATCTTTTTGCATATCTCTTCCCAGCTCAATGTGAAAAGTCTCAAGCAATTTTGCCTTTTCCATTAATCCTGCGAGTTGAATCAAAGTCCTCGTTCTAGCTCGCCTTAATTCACGTGAATTAATTTGCAAGTGTGTTCATGGTGTGATGCTTCTGCCTTTCTGTTTTGCTCAGGCGTTGGATTATGCTTTTTAATTTTCTGGTGAGTTTTGTGAGGAGAACTGAGAAACGAACCTGCACGCGTTGCCCATTCTGCTTTTTGTGTCTTTGAAGCCGTAGCCCAAGAATCTTTTAAGACGGTCAAAGCCGTTTCCAACGAGAATTCGTCTTTCAAAATTTTCTGAGCTTCTTTCATCAGAAGAAGAGATTGCTGAGTTTGAAGACGCTCTTTCTTTTGCCTGAGCGCAAGAATTTTGTTTTCAATGAAAGTGACCTTATCGATCATACGACCGCCCTCTCTATTTTTATCCATGACGCTTTTTCTCCGTTTTGGTTAGTATTGTTTCATCAGTTTATTAAATACCAAAATATAACAAAGTATAAAAATGAACACATTGAGAGATCAAAATCGATCCTTAGGGATTGAGAAAGCTGTCCTGATAAGTTTTGTTAAAAACTTAGGAGGCGCGCTTACACAAAGTCTGCGACTTTGGGCACTTGGCTGCAAGCAGCGCATAGCGACAGCCTAAGCCTGAGAAAGGAGAAAGAGAAATGACTTAGTATCGGAAACTTTTCATTTCAACCCAGAGGGTTCGACTCCCTCCTGGTAAAGACTAGCCATCAGCCAGAAACGAGTTTTGCATGGGTGTAGGTAACGACATTCGTGAAGCGTAAACAGTGGATACCAAAGTTGTGTGATAGAGCCTCAAAATTTGCCAACCGTTGGAGCCTTCATCGTTGTGCCACTGGGGGCAGCACTAAATATGTCGAGAAGATATATGAAATGGCAAGACATAGGAAATCTGACCGGGGTTCGAGAGCAGGGCAGAAGTATAGGATGGGTTGATCAGGAACCTGTGAGATCCCACGAGTGGCCACACAAAGAAATCGCATGGTACCGCGAGATGGATCGAGCCTTGGGTTAATCTCCCAAACCTAAGGAGTGGATAGGGAGAAAACGTGTGGGGCTTGAAGACGAAAACCATAAGTCAACGAGTGGAAGCCATGGGAAGTCGTAGCGCTTTCATAGTACCAATGATGGTGGGGAACTCGACTCACGAGGACCCAGCGGAGGGAAGGGAAGCGTCATGGATGTAGAATTGTTTATGGGAAACATGGAGGGTGCTTTGAAACCTGTGAAAGTGTTAACGAAACAGAAATGAATAGCTGAGTTAGCGAATAGATATAAAGGCAAACCTTTAACCTCGCTGAACCACTATTTGGATGAAGAATGGATGAGATACGCTTATGATCTTACCCACAAAGATGGTGCCGTAGGCATTGACGAGCAAACAGCGGCAGAATACGAAAGTAACCTGCAGATCAATCTGAAGAGCCTCCTGGATCGGATTAAATCTGGCCAATACGAGATCTTCTTTTAGGGCGAAAAAAATAAAGCAGATACTTATCTGATTAAATAATATAAGATATAATTTCTTAAGGGTGACGCCCCGTGGCTTAACCACGGGGCCCAGAACAATATCTTGCTGAAAAACTAATCGGATTAATCACGTTGACCCGACAGATCCGGCGGCCTCTCTAGATAAAACGCCTGTCTTCTCTCCTTAGAAGATGGGGAGAGAGGCGGGGAAGCTGCAGGACAGGATGAAAAATCAGGAGAAGAAGATAATTTAACACTCTCGCTAGAAGGCACCGAATGTATCGAAGGAAGAGGTCTAGGAGATGTTAAGCTCCCATTAATCTCTCGCCGCAGAAAAGGGGGGGAACCTGGAAAAGAGAATGATAACTCTTCTTGCGACAAGGATAAGGAAAGGCTAGAATCAGAAACAGGAGAGAGGGGTCGAGAAGATGTTGAACTCATGTTATCCCGTTGTAGAGGAAGAGGAGGCGATTTAGGAGAACTTTCAGGTAGCACGCGTAAAAGAGAAGAGGAGGATAAACTTCCTTTAATCTCAGGAGGAGACACAGAAAGGATACCCTCTGATTGCCGAAGAGAAAAAGGAGAACCTCCAACTTCTGATGAAGACAATGCACCTGAGCCAACTTGATGAAACCGAGGTAAAGTCCCCATAGTAGCTCTCCTTTTCATATGCTCACGTTGCTTATCTTCAGGAACAAGCTGAAAATCAGGATAAGATCTCTTATAAATCTTTACCACATCATCAAGAGACTGAAGGAGTTGCGGAAATGCTTGTTTCTCTTCTTCTGAAAAAGGAGACTTTTTGCAGTTCATACTAGTAACAACTCGAAGCCTTTTATTAATGTCACGTAAGCGTCTTGGAAAATTTTCTTCATAATCTGAAGTAGATTCCATTGTCACATTAGTATTGGGGATTGAAATTTCAGTGGTTCCTCTTTTTTCTTCAAGTCTTGTAGATCCTCTTTTTTTCTTATCTTTTGTTTGTATTTTACTTTCAAGCATATTTAGTAGGGCACAAAGAGGGCTTAAACGCGCTGAAATATCTTCAAGATCTTTCTTAGAAATATGCCCTTTTTCTAAGGCCGGCAACGAAGAAAGTGGCGAGGCAATCACTTCTTCAGAATCATTTAAAGTATCCTCTCCTACATTCTTATTTAAAGTAGCTATACGTTGCAAAAGCTCATTCATCAGCGTATCTTGACGCATAGAGAATGATTGAGAAGAAGAGGATGCATCTCTACTAGCTTCTATTACTGGCAACCCTTTGGGCAATCTTTCTTCATCTCCCTCTTGCATTGCATAGACATCATAGGAAGTTAATATAAACCCAGATGAAAAAAGCGCTAACTTTATTTTCCCAAAAATACTCATCATTTACACCATATTATTTATTGAACACTCTGTATTGATAAAATATATTTATAAAAATATCAAGAAATTTTATGACCTTATGTTTTTAATCTTGGCCTTACTTACATAACTTCACATAGACATCATACGAAGAAATTCGATGACTTGGCAAGATTTTCAACTCCATAAGAGACTATAATAATTCACTAAAACCCCGTTATTGTGAGTCCTTGAAAGGGTTGTGGCAATCTAGTTTTAATCGATAGATCACCATTTCCACTGCTGTAAGCCCTGATGGCGGTGCGATTGTCAGTTCGTCAGTGTCTCCCGTCGAGGAAATAATCCCTGCAGTTCTATAAAGGCGTTCCTGATTTAAGGAGGATATGCACGGCCTCAAAGGTACGTTCTGTTTGCCCCAATTGATCCAAGATTTTTGAGGCAGAAGCTGGCATCAAGGATTGCACATAAATAGCCACATGACGAATAATTTCAGCCAACACATATAATGCCGTTCCTATGCGAGCGATATCTTTGGGATCTTCTGATTTTTTCAACGACCATGGCTTTTGAGCATCCACATAACGATTAGCTTCTCAAAACTCTTCTCTCTCAACGTTAGGATAGCCAAGAGCTGTAATGTAGTTTGTCAGGGCATCAATCCATACATAACGTGTTCTGGATCAGACGATACAGCAACGCCCTAGGAAAACTTTATTCAGGAAATGGACAAATCCCTCAGATCACCTTGGCACGTGCAAGGAATTGCTTGGTTTCTTTCTCTGTTGCCTAAGTATAGAGGAGCTTTTTGTAGGAGTTGGCGATTTGATTAAAAATGTCTTGAGGTGAAGCACTTGCCCCTTTGGCAATGGCGCTGGATTTACACATAAAAGTTCAAGGCGGAGCAAATAATTACCAAGACTTCTCTCTCAATATCAAAAATTTTAATAGATTTAATTCTTGACAAGAAAATATATAAAATTCTATCTTCAGTAGAAGTAAATTTTAATATGGAGTTGTTAATAAAAAAAAGTAATATTTATTTGTTTTCTCTTTTGTATCTTGTTTTTACAAACTATTCTGTTGTTTCAATGTCTTCAACAGAAGAAGAACAGATAAAAAGTAGTAAACTTCGTGATCCGCGTAGCGAAGAACAGAGGATTGTGCATAAACTTCATTTTGATTCAGAGAGAGAATCCTACTATGAAGGACTTCCTTTGTCGGGAATTTTACTTTCGGAGGATAGTGTAAAGCCTTTTAAAGAAAACGATGAAGAGGTTATATTTATTACTTTGTCCGCGAGCAAAAGAAAAAATATTCCACTAGAAAAACAAGACAGAATAAAAAAACATATAGAAAAAGATGCATCTTCAGTAACGGGTTCTTCCGTTAAGGCAGATGGAGCAGAAAGTGTTTTAGGGGAGCTAGATGGAAGAGATTATGTAGAGGATACTCATAAATATCCAAACTGCGTTCATGGTCATATGCGTTTGAAATTTCATGAAGGCTCTGTTTACATAGGAAGCGGAACATTAGTAGGAGGAAAATATGTTATAACTGCAGGGCATAACCTATATGCTCCGGAACATGATCAGGTCGTGGAGAGTGTAAAATTTTTTCCTGGAATGAATGGAGATACTATTTATTGGCATTCTGAAGCCGATTCTATAGCCATCCATCCAGATTGGTATAGAAGTGGAAAAAAATCTGCAGATATAGGTATAATAAGACTTAGAGATAATCTTGGGCGTCAAGTCGGTGGCTTTGAGCTAACAATTGTTGATTTTACAGATATTGATAATTTAAATTCTAAAATTAACGTAACTGGATATCCAGGAATTCCTGGAGCTGGAAAAAGAACGCTTACAATGTCAGGAAGAGCTGCCAAGCGCCTTTCCGAATGCACAGGGCAAGAGGCTAAAACTATTCACCGCCTTCTTGAAGTTGATCCTACAACAGGCAAATTTAGAAGAGAACCCCAGTTTCCTCTCAACTGTGAGCTCCTTATTGTTGATGAAGTTTCTATGATTGACGTCCCTTTAATGTTTTCTTTATTAAGAGCCCTTCCTCAAGAGGCTGCGCTGTTTCTTATAGGAGATGTCGATCAACTTCCTTCTGTAGGACCAGGAAATGTCCTGAATGACATTATTCGCTCTTCTGCTCTTCCAGTAGTCCGACTTTCAGAAATATTTCGCCAAGCAGCCTCGAGCAAAATTATCCTTAATACTCATCGTATAAACAAGGGGTTGTTTCCCAAAGTGCCTCAAGGACAAGAGGAATCAGACTTTTATGTTATTGATGCTCAAGAACCTGAAGATGCTGTTCGTAAGATTATCGAGGTTGTTAAAAAGCGCATTCCTCAACGTTTTGGCTACAACTCTCTTACCGAGATCCAACCTCTGCCCTATTAATAGGGGAACCGTAGGAGCTCGTCATCTTAATATGGAACTACAAAAAGTTCTTAATCTAAATCCTTCAGTAAAAATAGAACGTTTTGGATGGAGCTTTGGAGTAGGTGACAAAGTGATGCAGATTGTAAACTAACTACGATAAAGAAACCTATAATGGTGATATTGGCTTTATTAGCGACATTAATTCTGAATTGAAAGAGCTAACGATTACATTCGAAAATAGAGAGGTACTCTATGACTTTGATGAATTAGATGAGGTCGTTCTGGCCTATGTCACAACTATCCACAAAGCCCAAGGCTCCGAATACCCTGTAGTGATAATCCCCATGATGATGCAACATTATCCTATGCTTAAGCGCAATCTTCTTTATACGGGTGTGACAAGGGGAAAGCAATTAGTTGTTCTTGTGGGGCAGAAGAAAGCCCTCGCGCTTGCTTCGAGAGAAAGCTTCTCTGCAGAGATGGTCTAAATTAAGAGAATGGCTTAGTTTCTAAGGCATTTCAGTTGTTTTAGTTGGATGACTGACTCTCTGAGTTTTTTTAAGAAGGTTTGTGGACCTCTTAAAGGAACTGTTGTTAACCGGGTGCCTCTAACAAATCTCCTATATCTACAATGCGGTAAAAGAAGCGACTTTCCTCAACGGATTCTGAAACACCACCTACATGAAACAATACAGGAACAACTGCGTAGCCTTTTGGTTTATTGAGGGCATTGATTTTTTCCGATACCTCATTGATGATGTCTTTTTTGAGTTCTCCTTGACGCAATTTAAACTCACAAGCATACAAATTGTTTGTCGTGGTTTGAACCAAATAGTCAATTTGACAGCCTTTTTGACGTGTTGAAGGCAGTTGAATATAGGGATTATCGTAAATGATATCGGCAGGCTTGATGCCAATGGTTTGCAAGATATCATTTCTGTTTTGAAGCAACAAGGATTCTACCTGAAATCCCATCATTGTTTTGTATCCTGGAAGATTACCCATATCTGTGATATGGCCCTTTTCAATTTTATCCAGATTAGGAGCGATATACTTCAAGTAAAAGCGCATATAGGGATCACTGATTCTGTAAAGGCTTTGCCGTCGCACCTTTCCTGTCCTAATGGACCATTGTGGAAATTGTGTTACAAATCCACCAGTGATGAGATGTCCCATGAGTGAGCTCAATGTTCCGCTTTTGGGATAGTTTATGGTTTCTTAAAAGAGGTAAGAAGGAAAAATATTGTCAAGCCCCCGAAAGCAGGTCCAGTTTTATCCTCGTAATTAGTTGTGATGGGCCTTATATAAAATATGCAAATATATTTTTGTGAAGATTCATATAATTTGAAATTTAAGCAATCCACAGACTATTAAAAACTCAGAAAACCAAAATTCTCTTTTTACAAATCTAAATTCTTAGGTTGCGAACATTGAGTAACTCTTCTTCCCAATTATTCAAAAATTCTTTTTGCTCTCTCCACTCGACTTTCCCAGTTTTTCTTGTAGATTTGAGCAAGGGAAGGATCATCGATAAGAAGAATGTTTTCAGCGTTCTTTGAATTTGCGGCACGGGTAAAATTGAAACTACCTGTAAGGACCCAACGATTATCAAATAGCATTATTTTATTGTGAGCAAGCCCCTCAGCTGAATCAATATAGACGGGAATTCCCTTTTTAAGGAGGAAGGGAAGTTGAGAGTATTTTTCTTTAAGTTGAGACCTATCAACGAGAAGCTTAACGTCAACACCTCGTTTATAAGCATCTCTCAAAGCTTCAGCAATTCGAGGACATGTGAAAGCATAGGCTGCAACAGAAATAGAGGACTGAGCTGAGTTAATAGCATCTACAATTTTATCTGTACACTGTCCCTCGGGACTAAAGCAAACTCGAAGAGGCACTTTTTCTGAGGATGAAGCCTGCCAAGGAAGATAAACAGTTGGATAAAGGATAAAACCGAGAGTTAGTCCTACGAGAAACGTAAGGTAAGTAGGAACATTGAGATCCCTTGAAAAGAAAGACTGAAAAAGGCTCTTTTTTTTGATTCTTTTTCGTCTTTCAAGCATTTTTTATAACCAACTCCGAGAATAACATCTACCTTTTGTCTAGCATTTGTAGGGAAAAAATCAAGAAGCCCTTAGGTATCATTAATATGGTTAAAGATAGAGTATAAAATTGTCCCTACCGAGATTGACCATGAACGTCTAGATTTAGGTATTTGTAGAGAGAAAAATTCAATAGTACGTTAAAAACTTATGATAAAAGAGGGATCATTTTTTTATCCATAATCCCTCCTCTTCCTCTAATATCAATGTTCTCTTATATTTTCAGCAAAGCTTTGTCTATCTTCTTCACTATCATCACTATTATAGTGGTACTGATGAGACTGAGAATCTCTATTTCTAATAATGTTCTCAATTTCATTTAGGCGTCTGTCAAGTCTATCCTGAAGGTCAGGGGCTGCTTCTGGAGCGGGAATGGATTCAAGAGAAGCTCCTATATTTGAATAAGGATAAATTAGTTGAAGAGCATTATTCGCAGCATTTTCCGCATCATCGGCATCTCTTTGATTCCTAATGCCTCTAAATGTAATAAAAAGTTTAAAGTTCTCAACGTCTTCAAAGTCCTCAAGAATCGGGTTAATTAGGCCATTAAGCTTATCAGATAAGGAACTTCTCCTTACTCGAACAATTTCCTCACCTTCACTCACAGCAGACGCTTGCTCAGTAAAATAAATATCGAGCTCATCCCTATCCTTTTTGTTATGCTTAATCCATCTCGCTTCTTCTCTGCGAGCTTCTTCCTCGCTCATACCCCATGCTTTATCCGTGGAAGAAAACATCATCGTTCCCACTATGAAAGCTGTAATGATAAATAGCTTGTTTCTTTTCTTTATCGCCATAATTCTTCTCCTAATTTTTTAAAATTTATTAACAACAATACATGCTGTAAAAGGCATATTACTTATTATTTCTATCTCTTAGTGTAGAAAGAATCAAGTGATTTTTCGCACCCATTAATCGGCACAACTTTTAAGCAAGAAAACTCTTAGCATGGCCCTGCCCCAAATGTAGGACCATGAGCAGTGAGAAAATTCGATTTTTTATCCTCCCTTAAAAAGAAGGGTATTGTCTTGGAAGCTAGCGAACTCCTCAGGTGTCATATTGGCTAGCGCACTATGAGACCTTTGAGAATTGTATTCTCGCCTCCAAGCTTCAATTTTGACTTTAGCATCTTCTAAGGTTAAAAACCAATATTGGTTTAAGCATTCCTGCCTGAAGCGGCTGTTAAAGCTTTATATGTAAGCATTGTCTGTAAGTTTGCCAGGCCTTGTGAAGTCTAGAATAACCCCATGGCTGTAAGCCCATAGGTCCAGCTCCTTTGCTATAAATTCTGGCCCATGGTCCACTCGTATAGCCTTAGGCTTAACATGGACCTTTATAGCTTTCTCTAAGCTCTTTACGACGTCTATGCTTTTATAACAGAGTCCTACCCCTATCTGGGGGCTTTGACGGGTAAAGATGTCCAGAATAGTTAAGGCTCTACGCCTCTCTCCTGTAAAAAGCTGATCTGCAACAAAGTCCATGCACCAGCAGTCATTTTTAGCCTTTATTTCTATGGGATTTTCTCTGACCTTAGCCTGAACACGCCTTTTTGGTCTCTTCTTACGCATTTGCAATGATTCCTCACAATAAAGGCAATAAACCCGTTTGTGATTAGTCTCCCATCCTTCTCGCTGCAAAGCTACATGAATACGTCTGTATCCATAATGAAAGCAACTATAGGCTATATCTCTTATCTTCTGCTTTAATAATGCCTGCTGATCACCGTGAGGCTTATAATAGTAAAAGGATCTTTGAAACCTCAGGATACGGCAAATATGCCTTACACTGGCACCATAGGTACTTTCTAGCTCCTTAACGATGGTGCGCTGATCAACAGGCTTTATCCTTTTTTTGATAAGACATCCTGCAACATCTTTTTGTCTAAACTTAGCTCTGCCACAAGTTGCTTAAGCTTCCTATTTTCTTCTTCGATGATCTTTAAACGTTTTACCTCGGAGGGTAACAACCCTCCGTACCTAGCTTTCCACCTGTAAAATGTAGCTTGAGATACGCCTAGATGGCGGGTTACGTCTTCAACACTGGTTCTCTCTGCTTGATGCAGCGCTAGGGTTATTTGCTCCTCGCTAAATTGTTTCTTCTTCATCTAAAAATTCTCCTTATTCTTTCATCCTTTTATATTGAGAATTTTCTCATTCCCCCGGTCCTTTTTTCGGGGTGAAGACCAAGCATTGGCAGCACTTTTAGTTGATAAAGAGAATTACCGATTCCGATAAGCTTTTCCTTAGAGATCAAAATCATGAAATTTTTTTAGCAAATACCTCAGAGTTAGCCAATATCCTTCCATGTACAGTTAGGGTTTGTTGCGAAGTGGCATAGATAGAGGAGTTTAATATAATGGTGATAGAAAGTTACACTCTGCACCTTGAGTCAGTGGCGGTGGAACGGAAACGGTCCGAATTACATCAAAGTGGGAAAGAGCATTCTCTATGATCTTTCGGTTATTGAAGATTATGAAAATAAGAGAGTTCGGCACAACACTTCACAAAAAGAATCTTATGAACCTCGAACTTAAAATAACGCACAAAGGACTCAACAAGTTTTGACCTGCAACACTGCGTCAATCTTCACAGGTCAAAAACCTGGGATATTGTGCCTCTTTACCCCAGGTGACGCGACGTCTCTAAAAGTAGCCTTGGAGGGTCTCTCCTCCAAGGTTATTTGGGAGATCTTATCAAAAAAAATCAGCACCCTAACAACAAAAGGACAATACCTATGACCACAAATGACCTAATACAACATGAATTCGAAAACGATATTCAGCGCTTTATGCAGATTCGAGAGCAAATTCATGAGGAAATAAAAAAAATAAGTACCTACGCAACCACCCTAGATCAAACAAATAAGCGCCTTGTCGCTCATTTTGATGTCTTTGAAAAGCTCTCTGAGGAAACTCAAGAGCACATGAAAGTCGTGATCAAAGAAGCCGCGAGGGAAATGGCGAGAGAATCGGCACAGCAATTTTCTCAGCTTATCAAGGATTCCATCACCCATAGACTCTTGGAGCTCGATGGATCCATCCAAAATGCCCAAAGTGTGCTAGATGAGACCATGAGAGATAAATACAAAAAATTAGTACTCTTTTGTTTTATAGGTGTTGTCTTCTCTGGCCTTATCGGACTTGGGGGTGGGTATTTCTATGCCAAACAAAATACCTATGCTTTGCCAGAAAACTTTATCAGAACTTATGCCCGCGGTCTTAATGCACCCCTAATAACTGAAAAACAACATGTGGAAAAACAAGCAAGGAAAAAATGAGACTAAAAATAAAGTAAGTGATATAAGACCTACCCTTCTTAAGTGGTAGGTCTTATTTTTTAACAGACCATTTTATGGTTTTTGTTAAATAAGCAAAATATCTGCTTGAGTCATCGTATGTTGTTTTGGATTTAGAACATAATTATTGATCATCTTCAGCAGAATGCGCGTTCTCCATTTGCAGGACATTTTTTGTAAAATGCTCTAAAGAAAAATTGGCGTTCATTTTTGTTAACTTTCCTTGAGTTTTGTAAAGGTCAATTACTTCTTTAACCGTTTGGTTATAGAGCTCAATTCTCTTCACAAAAGTATCAGCATTATCGCAAGGACGCTTAAAAAGAGCTTGTTTACAAAGATCACATGTTCCAGATGTTTTAGGTTGAAGGGTTATTAGGTTATAAAGCTTTCCACAAGCGGAGCATGCTTGTCGATTCTGAATCCTTTGTAAGGCTACATATAAAGAAACATCAAGGTAGATAAATCTTACCTGTTCTTGATAAGAATGAAGGGTAAGCATTTGATCGATTTGCTGTGCCTGCTCGAGAGTTTTCGGGAACCCATCAAGAATGCATTTTTCTTGATTCTGGAGAAGATTCATAATTTTTTTTAATATGATATCTTGAATCACATTTTCAGGAAGAAGAGAGGACGATGCGTTGATTTCTTTTTGATATTTTAAGCCAAGAGGTGTTTTAAGACGAATCTCTTCTCTTAGAATATTACCTGTAGAAAGGTGCTTATATCCCCTTTCTTGAAGAATCTCTGCAAAAGTTCCCTTTCCAGCCCCTGGGTATCCAAAAACGACATATATTTTTATGTCCTTTTGAGAACAATCTTTTTGAAGAGTACAAGTCGAGAAATTTGTCTTTCTATAGTGCATTAGCTCTCTCCTGAAGAGAAGGCTTACCCTGAAGAAAGATTTTTTGAGAATAAACCTTGAGAAGGTTATAAAGTTGCTCATTATTAAAAAAAACAGGCCGCCCATTAGCAACTTGGAGACTGTGTTTTAAAAAATAAAGAGTGGGAACCCCAAAAACATTAAGAATACGTGTACAGGGCTCTCCAAGCTCTTTCCGTTTTGCAAAAAAATAAAGAGCTTTTTCTTGGGCTTCATTAGGGTATGTGTATAGAGTAGATTGTTTCTGAGTCTTATCTATGCTTTTTAAAACTTCTTTTTTAAGATTGGAAATTATCATTTCTTTGTCTTCTAAGGTATCAATAAATTGGATATTTTTAATGCCAAACTGAGGGAGTTCTTTTTTATAAAATTGATGTAAGGCCTTTAAAAACCTTTCTTCAGACCAGGGCCAAGGGATTTGATCTCCACGTAAACGTCGACGTTGTAACCCAATCTCGGGGTGGACATCAAAAACAAAGAGTTTATTAAAAGGAATTTCCAAAAGATTATTAATGAAGAGTCTTATCTGATTATGATAGTAGTGGGTGCCTTTTAAAGCATCTAGGGCATAAATATAAGCAAAATTTGAGAAGTATGTTCTATCTGTCATAAAACAAAGGGAAGGATCTTTAATGGTCTTTAGAAGAGTCATCCTTTCAATCCATAAACGTAAATAAACGTCTCCCTGATCTCTCATGGGAAGTTTTCCATAGGGAGAGTTTGGCTCAAAGTTGATTTCCGAAAGAAGAATCGTTTTTCCTTCTAGCTCCTCAGCAATTGTGGCAAGGATAGTTGTTTTTCCAGCTCCGGGAAGACCTTCAATACCAATAATCTGACTTGTCTTAGAACAGGGCAATGCTTTTGAAGGCGAAACTAAAGTAACACTCATAAATTCTTCTATTTATCCTGCTAAACTATAAGCAATGGTTTCTTCAGAGAGAGGCTTAGGGTGTTGCTGGAATCTCTTCATAGGCTTAATTTGTATGATCCTATCTGTCAAACGCCTTTCCACATCTTGTCCAATCTCAGGAGCAACCTCTTTTAAGTGAGAAATCTTTTCACTACACTCTGGATAATTATTGTAGTAATCAATGGCTTGAGATATTTGTGTTTCAGAAACATCATAATGTCCCAACTTTAGAAGCTCTAAGAAGTCTCGAAATTCTTTAAAAGAAGGGTTCCTCTTGATTTCTTGATCAACAACAGAATAACGGGCCTTTTTATAAAGAGTTATGAGTTTTTCCGGAGATTCATAAATAAGA
>JAIEQB010000033.1 GCA_019748065.1 Alphaproteobacteria bacterium
ACTTGGGACAAGCGCAGCTTGAACTCGGCCTCTGGGCCGACTAGATACCACGGGGCTTGCCCCGTGGAGGTTCACTAATGATATTCTCTTCTGTTCCTATAGGAGAGCACTATTTCGTTGATATTTTGGGAGCGATTCCTACGTTTTTAATAGCGATTTGGATTGATTCTCTTATTTATAAACACATTGTTCACCCCCAGCTATAGACTTACCAGTTATCAAAGTAATGCATGTAAATCATTAAAATTTGTGTTTTTATTGCTGAATAAATGTGTTATGATAATAAATAATAAGGTATGTATTAAGAGAAAAAAATAATTAACACTTTTTTAATAAAAATGGTTCATAATTAAACTATATAATAAAAACATTAGAAGCATATATTATAACGGAGGAAATAAAATGACTTATGTAACAAATTTTTTAAGGCAAGATGATGGAGTTACTGCGCTTGAATATGGTATGATTGCAGCGCTTATTGCGGCTATTATTGTTGGTGCTGTCACCACGATAGGTACCAAAGTTAATACTGCATTTACTAAGATTGGAGCAGCTCTACCTTCTTAAAGAAAAAGGAATAAAGAGGAAGAAGACGATATATTAGATATATTGTTTCTTCCTCTTTTATTTTAATTTTAATGTATAGGAATAAGGCTTTGTATAAAATCAAAGTCTTTTTCTTAAGAAATAGGGAATTGCAAAATTCTTCCGACTTCATCCCCGCCTTTGAGGGAAGGACAATTAAGTGTGTTTAAGCGCGGTATCTTCAAGTGCGATGAGTATAGATCCTTTCACTAAAGAACTATCAAAACATTTTTCGATAAATTCCTCAGTATGGAAAGAATTGTCTTTAGGGAAGGGCCAGAATTTTGCAATTACCTCAGAAATCAATAAAGTGGCTGGGAGACCTGGATTCGAACCAGGGTTGCCCGGTCCAGAGCCGGGAGTTCTACCGCTAAACTATCCCCCAAGGGTTTTTTTGAATTATCACACTTCTTTCTTTTTGCAAAGCGGAATGCAGAAAAGAGTATTAATTAACTGATAGAAATCATCTAAGTGGCCTCATGAAACCCCATGCTAAGAAATAAGTTGGACTTTTAATTGAAGTAGTCTATATAAAAATTGGTTTTATGGAATGACAGCTAAAACCTATTTTTGAAGGCATTTGGTTGATGTTGGTCTGCAAAAGGCCGCATAATTGATGAAGTGGAGATGAGTATGCCAAAGATGACATTTATTAAAGCTGATGGCGAGCATGTTGAAGTTGAAGCTCCAAATGGCTTGTCAGTGCTTGAAATTGCTCATGAGAATGGAGATAAACTCTTCCTCGAAGGGGCCTGTGAAGGGTCCTTAGCCTGTTCTACATGTCACGTCATTGTTGAACCTGAATGGTATGAACTTTTAGTGGATGCGACAGAGGATGAAGAAGATATGCTAGATTTGGCCTTTGGTCTTACTCAAACCTCCCGTCTGGGCTGTCAAGTCATCATGCGCCCTGAGCTCGATGGCCTTGTAGTGCGTCTTCCTGCCGCAACCCGGAATATGATGTAGGAACATACCGTATTTCATGACAAAATTGTGACCTTAGACACTTTTTTAAGACTCACGCGACTTTCCCGCCCTATTGGAATATGGCTTTTACTTTTTCCTTGTTGGTGGGGGATTGCTCTGGCAAGCCCTAAATGGCCATCTCTTGTTCTTCTCCTTCTTTTTACATGTGGAGCCACCCTGATGCGTAGCGCAGGGTGTGTTTATAACGATATGATTGACAGGGATTTTGATGCAAAGGTCAAACGTACAGCTATACGTCCTCTTGCAACAGGAGAAATTTCCTCAAAGAAAGCCTTATTTATTCTTTTTTTTCTTCTTGCCATCAGTGCTCTTATTCTTTTTAGCCTTCCTCTTCCTGTTATTATGGTAGGTTTTGTCTCCCTTGCTCTTGTCTTACTCTATCCTTGGATGAAGAGGATTACCTACTGGCCCCAGCTTTTTTTGGGTTTAGCCTTTAACATTGGAGTTCTCATGGGATGGTTAAGCTTGTATCCCACTCTTTCGTTTGCTCCTCTTCTTTTTTATGGGGGGGGGATTTTTTGGACTATTGGGTATGATACCATTTATGCTTTTCAAGATTTGGAAGACGATATCCTTATTGGAGTGAAGTCTTCCGCCATTGCTATTTCCTCAGCTCCTAAGCTTTTTCTTAGCTTGTTTTATGGTGCAGCCATTATCCTATGGGGAGTAGGAGGAAAAGAAGCCCACCTGGGATGGGTGTATTGGCTTTTTCTAAGTTTTATAATTCTTCATTTTGCGTGGCAAATTCTTGCTTTAAAGAAAGATAACGCCAACAATTGTGTTGAGATATTCAAATCAAACACACAGGTTGGATTTCTTTTGTTCCTTGGTATTTTTCTTTCTCATCTCGCTTCCTAAAATAGGAGAAGACAAAGAGTATTTTATTCAGAAATTAACCTATTCTTAACTATAAAATTATACCCTAAAGAAATCTAAAATCTTATGACAAGGAGAGCTTTCTATGACAAAATATACAAATATCCCTCCATTTATGGAGGAAGGCCTTAATAACTTTAAGAAGTTTAATTTTCCAGGAGTCGATATGGAGACTCTCCTCAAAAGTTATCAAAGAAACGTAGAGTTTATGAATGATACTCAACAAGTTATAGCAGAAAGTACTCAATCTCTTTTGGGGCTCCATAAACAATTTCTTATGGAAGCTTTTGAGAAATGGAATGAACAAGTAGCAAATGCTTTCTCAGCGAGCAGTCCAGCGGATAAAGTAACTCAGCAAACAGAAGCTTCAAAAGCAGCGATGGAGAGAATGGTTGAGCATGCTCAAAATCTGCAGTCTACTGTTGAAGAATCTAATAAAAAGCTAGTGGATTCTCTCCAAAAGAGATTTAAAGATAGCGTAGATGAGTCTGTAAACTTAGCAAAGAAAAGTAAGAAAAAGTCTTAAAAGAAATAGATCATGATTAACGCCCCGAAACTTGATCGCGGGGCGTTAGCGTCACATTAACGATGACCTCTTTTAATATTCGTCTAGCTTTTCTAGTGCTTTTGTCAGATTAACTTTTCCACGACCTCTTGAGGCTAGCGGAATCTCTGGTGCAACATCTGTATTTTCAAGAAGGCACCGAGAAACACGTGTAGCTGTATTGTCATCTGGGTTTTTGACTTGACTCCACAGGTCTGCCAAAATACCGCTGACCATGGCTGTTGCTGTGGATGTTCCTCCCCAAGCGGGGGCCACATCAAAAAAGTTTTTAAGGTTGTCAGCATCCGCATAAACGAACTGTTTTTGGGCAGGTCCATTACCGGGTTTTACAGATTTTTCATGGAGATCGAATGAATCTGCTTTTGAAGATCCAACCAGAATTAGGTTTAAAAAGAGAGGGGAAGTTTCATCTTCTCCTGAAAACAGACTGCTAATTCGGCTTGGTAAATGGGCAACTTCATGCTCAAAAAACATGTCCGCAAGATCGCCACCATTATAAATAGTGCTACTTAGACCACTAGAATGGTCGGGTTGTCCGGGCATATCTGGAATGGTCGCTCCATTATTCGTAGCCCCCAAGACAATAATTTTATTGTTTCGAAGACACTTGAGCATGCTATCCTTAACGTCAGAGCTTACAAGGTAGAAGCCACTTGGATCTTTTGGCAATCCGAAACTACAACTTATGATATGGATAGAAGGATCTCCCGCTAAACGGTCAAAAGCTGCCTTTAAACTTTCGGAAGAGTTTGTATCAACGATGACGGGTTGGATATGCGCGCCTGGAGAAGCTGTTGCGACAAGATCTGTCATTTCACTTCCATGATAGGGAAGTGAAGGATTTTTTACTTCCGAAAGCCACTCATTATCATGAATATGGGGAGAGTTTACTCTATCTCCGTGTAAGAGGTTCCAAGAAAAAGATTTGTCATCTCCTCCATACTGCTTTAAGAGGTGTAATTGATGGGGATCAAATGATGGCCACAGGCTTGTCGGAAGAACTTTAAAAAAACCACCGTCACATACCGCAACCCCAATATTCTGCCCTAGTTTAGCTTCCTTAAGGTGAGGGGGAATGTCTATTTTTGAATGAACAGAAAGTCCATCATAATGAGTGCGAGCAGCAGTACTGATAGCCTCCATATTTTCATCAATGAATAAGCGTCCTTCTCCCTGAAGTTCTGGATCAGATGCATGTTTTGCGAGGTGGGCTAACTTATGCTTTAACTCAAAAGGAATTTCGGAGTCACGAAGAGAAGCTATAAGAAGCGGTTTAGCTTCACTTCCTGAAAGTTCAAGTAAACGCTCCATGGCACTAAATTTTTCACCATCTGTGAGTTGATCATCTTTACAAGAAGCCGCACGTTTATAGAAAGTAATCAAACTCTCTGGAATCTCAAAGGAGGCGTATCGATTTCCACTTAAAGCGTCGTATTTATACCGATTTGCGAACTCTAGTCTTTCTTTAAGATTTAAGTTCAATGTTTCTTCATTAAGAATATAAGGGACGCTCTTGGCTAGATGCGAAGCATAAAGTTCTGCGATCAAATCTTCAGGACTCTCGACCAAGTAAAAACTTTGCGGAAGAAAAGGAGCTTGATAGCGTCTCTTAAGATTCAAGTATTCATTGAAGGCTCGAACAGAAGTTGAAAGTGAATGTTCTGAGGTTGAAAAACTTAATTTTTTTAAAATTGTTAAGTGCTCTTCTAGATTAAGTTCCTGATTCAAAAGCTCTTCATAAATAGCAGCTTGAATATCAGCATCTAAAGTTCCAGTATTCAAAGAAGACGAAGGATTGGATAAATGTGAAAGTATAGCTTTAGGGTTGAGTCGAGTGATTTCTTGAAAGAGCCTTCTTGAATCTGGAAAAGTAGAGCCGGGAAAAAAATAAGAAGTGAGGGCTTCAAATTTTTCTTCATAAGGTATTGTTTGATCTTCTCTCACAAGCTCAATGATTCCGCTGATTTTATCTTCAGCGTTAGCAGATGAATATACAAGAGCGCCCAGCCGCTCATTAAATGTCGGTTCACTGGGTGTTGAAAATGAAGCATAAGAACTTGGTGATGGCTGCTCTAGCTGAGTAACTTCTTGCATAAGCTGAATAGCCTCTTCTCGTGAAAAACAAGATGGAGCCATGAGAAGCATAAAAAGTGCCATATTTTTTTCTGCATGAGTTTCTGGCGCCTCTTTTACAAGCTTAATAATTTCACTTATTTTCTCTTCATTGCTTGCAGATGATTGTAAAAGAGAATTTAAATTGTCGCTAAATCCTGCAAAAACAGCAGAGCTAGAAAGCAAAAGCATTAAAAGGGTCGGCATAGAAAATTTTAACATGTGATCATACTCCTAAAGTATTTTTCTACATGTGGTTATTTGTTCGTTTTATTGCAAGTAAAAATGTGTGCAGGGAGTTATAATTTTCTGAAGCTGCTGCAAAAGGATGAGCGGAGTGCTAAGTTGATAAGAATCTAATCTTTTAAGGAAAGGAATAGAAATGTCATTTGCAGAGATCCTTGTGACCCAAAGGCGTGTGTTATCAAAAAGCCTTGTAAATTCTCGATTAACTATTATATAGAAGATAAATTCAATTTTTAAAGGTTAATTCATGATTGTTAGGTATTTAAGTTTTTTTTTCGTTCTTGCTTTTACAATTTCCTCTAACTTATATGCGGGGGGGAGGGGCGCTGGCATATTGCCAATGTTTGATGATGGAACGGTTCTTGTGGGAAAAGAGACGCGCTTTTCAAATAAACTCAAAAAAAACGTTCAGGTATGGTCTGATTTTGGAGGAGCTGTTGACTCTAAAGATAAGGGAGATATTGCTAAAACAGCTTTAAGAGAATCAAATGAAGAAACGGCAAATACTTTAAGACTGACTTATAAACAAGTTGTAAACTCTCCATATACAGACCATTATCATCCAACGGGCGGTTCTTATCGCATGTATTATGTTAGAGTTCCTGGACACAAGCCCTCACTTGCAGATTTTCATAAGAATGCCAGGAAATTAAAGTGGAAAAGTGTTGAAAAATCTGATTGGAAATATATTTCGGCACAACATCTCTTAAATGCTGTGAATATTTCTTCTTATGCTGCTATTTGTCCTGGCACGAATGAAGAAATTTTTGCTCCCACACGTGCGGGATTGAAACAACGTACTGCACAATCAACTCTTTATAATCTTATTAACTCAGTAAAGAATAAACCCGTACCTCTAGCACCAAAATATGTAGCCAAAAAGCCAGCACCAGTTGTGAAGAGAAAGGTTGCTCCAAGAAAGCCAGCACCAATCGTGAAGAGAAAGGTTGCTCCAAGAAAGTCAGCACCAGTTGCGAAAGGAAAGGTTATTGCGAAAAAAACAGCACCAACCGTCAGAAAAACTGCTACGTCAAACAGACGAAAGGCTACTCCGAAAAGATCAGTGCCTTTACGACGTAAAGGCCGCTAGAGATATCAGAGAGGTTATGAGACTTTTGTTGTAAAGACTAGTGCCTGCCCTATTTTCATGTGTAGACACTGCTGTAAAGGCTTTTCTCCCTTTTTAATCTCCGAGTATGCGCATAGCAGATTTGTTTATCGTGTCTTGTGGGCTAATCTTTTTTATAGAATTCAGAAAAAAAATTGATTGACATCAATACAAACGTATTCTAGGAACAATAATATAAATTATATGGAGATTAAAATGAATATATTAAGTTTAATTAAGCCCGTAACTTTTTTCTGCGTATCAGTATTACTCTTTTCTGGAAAAATCTATGCTATGGAAGGCTTGTCTGTTAGCGAAACGGAAACCGACAACAAATATATGTCGCGATTCCAAGGTCCAACGCTAGACGAAAAAGAGAGCGGTGATCTTCTTAAGCAATGTGTTGCCGGGGGACATCCTATAGCTGAACTGGAAGAAGCAGAACGTGTTTTAATGCCTTTTTTAAGGGAATCTGGGATTGGAATCCTTGAGGGGCCTCCCACAACATGCCATGGAGCGCCGATTGTGGGTGCTTCTTCCCATCTGTTTGTCGATGAAATAACTATGCCTTCTACCTCTTCGAGCGAACTTTCTGCATACATAGATCTCGTTAAAAAAGCAATGCGTACATTAACTTCTCCTAAGGGGATTAATTACCAATCGTATTTTTCTTTCCTTCCTGAAACATCGGGAATCCTTGGATTAAAGCCTCATGATAGTCAACAGGTCGGCGCTATTCTGCAATCTTGGCAAGAAAACTTTAATCAAGCTAATCTTCTTGTTAAGGGGTATCAAGAGGAAGACACGGCAGAGGTTGAAGTTTGTACCTTTAGCGACCGATATCCGACGACACCGTACTTACTAGAGGAATTGAAAAAACCAGAAAACGCAGAATTGGCGCTTCAGGTTAATCAGTTTTTGACTTTGCTTGATCAGTTGCCTGAGGAAAATCTGCTGCCTTGGTGGAAAGATAGCCAGTGGCAACCCACAACCGAATAACTACGGAGACAGTATATTCCCGCCGCCAAGCTTAATAATAAAAAAAGGCTTTAGGAATGCCTATGAATAAATGTGTGGGGGTTGGTTTGCGCCTTCCCCACTATCAATATGTTTTAGACAACACCCCTTCCATTGGATGGTT
Organism: Alphaproteobacteria bacterium; assembly: GCA_019748065.1. Taxonomy (GTDB): domain Bacteria; phylum Pseudomonadota; class Alphaproteobacteria; order UBA9655; family UBA9655; genus UBA9655. Next base: position 7,621 of record JAIEQB010000033.1, read on the forward strand.
TGAAGTTCATTCTGAAAATTTCTTTATGAAGGGGGGGCCTTCTCTTCATCTATTGGATCGAATTTGTGAAAAGTATCCTCTAAGCCTTCACGGGGTTGGTCTTTCTTTAGGGTCGGCAGAGAGAATTGATCAGGATCACTTAAAGCAACTGAAAACTTTGATAGAGCGCTTTTCTCCCTTTTTAGTCTCCGAACATCTCTCCTGGTCCCGGGTTGGAGGGCAATATTTACCTGATCTTTTACCTATTCCCTATACGGATGAAGTTTTGGAAATTTTTTCAAATCATATTGATGAAACCCAAAACTTTTTAGGGCGGGAAATTTTAATTGAGAACCCTTCTTCCTACCTTGAGTATAACATGTCAACCATGACAGAGCCTGAGTTTTTAAGTGCTCTTTGTCAAAAAACAGGCGCCAAGCTTTTGCTGGATATTAATAATATCTATGTCTCTTCCGTAAACCATGGTTGGGATCCTTCCTTTTATCTTAAGAGCATTTCCCCTTCTCTTATTAGCGAAATCCATCTAGCAGGTCATAGTCAAAAAACCTTTGAAGATGGCTCCTCCCTTTTAATAGATACCCATTCTTCTCACGTGTGTGAAAAGGTATGGGCCCTTTATGCTGAAGCTCTTCAACTGGGAATGGGGGCGCCAACGCTTATTGAATGGGATACGGATATTCCAGACTTTGAAGTGTTGATGGGAGAAGCCAGGCTTGCTCAAGGCTATTTGAAGGAAAAAAAGGTGGTCTATGGTTGATATGTTGACTCTCCAAAAGGCTTTTTTAGAAACCTATGAAGGAACGAGGTCATTTAAGGACTTTGTCAAAATAAATGCTGGTTCTCCTGAAAATCGCTTTTCAGTTTATAAGGGAAATATAGAGAGTACTTTTCGTAAAGCCCTTGAGGGGAAATACCCTTTAACTTGGAAGTTGATTGGTCAAAAGTGTGCCGATGGTGCGGCTTATGTTTTTATTCGGGCTCAAAAGTCTTATCCGCAAGAGGGAAGCCTTTTAAATTGGGGAAGAGACTTTCCTGAATTTTTGGAAACTTTTGAAGCTACAAGGACTCTTTCTTATCTCTCGGATTTTGCAAAACTGGAATATTTCATGGGGGAGTCCTTGTGCGCTGAAGAGAAAACTCCTTTGATAGCGGGAGATTTAAAAAACATACCCCATCATCACTATGAAAGGCTTATTTTTATCGCTCATCCCTCACTTTTTCTTTGTGCCTCTTCCTATCCCTTAGATCAGATTTTGGAGGTTGTTGAGGAAAGAGCGTCATCGGTTGCTCTTGAGAATAGAGGGGCTTATGCCTTAATCATTAGGCAAGAAGGGCGAGTAAGTATCCATTGGTTGTCTGAGACCGAATTCACTTTTTTTTCCTACGTTTCAAATAAGATTCCTTTGGGGGAAATTTTAGAGAAAATGAAGGAGAGAAAGTTTGATTTTCAGGAAATCCTTTCCTTTTCTCTTAAAAATGGGGTATTTTCAGATTATATGTTCTTAGGAGAATAACAAAAAGGACTTAAGATGCCATTTTCCAAAACGCTTCTTCGCTCTCGCTGGATTAGGGGATATTTAAATCTTCTTTTCTTTTTAGAAAAGTTTATTGGCCCTCTTTTTTTTCTGTCCGTCCGTTTATGGATTGCTCGCATTTTTTGGGATTCCGGTCTTTGCAAAATCCAAAGTTGGCCCACTACATTAATGCTTTTCAAAAATGAATATAAGGTGCCTGATTTTCCTCCAACACTTGCTGCTTACTTTGCAACTCTTATAGAACTTACCTGTCCTGTTCTGATTGTCATTGGTTTTGCTTCTCGTCTTGCGGCTATTCCCATGTTGATTATGACTCTAGTGATTCAATGTACGTATTTATGTGTGAATGAGCACATCTATTGGGGGATGATTTTAGGATTGATTATTTGTTATGGGCCCGGCCCCCTATCTTGCGACTTTTTTATACGGAAATGGCTGTTAGGGAGCAACTCTTCTTGGAAGAGTTTTTAGAGGCTTAATGAGAATTGTCGGAGGTCGGTTTCGTGGGAAAAAGCTTGCAGCTCCTATTCACCAAGGGACGCGTCCCACCTCTGATCGGGCGCGGGAAACCCTCTTTAATATTCTCCTTCATAACCCCCATCTGGGACCTCAAGTCTTTTTAGGAAAAAGGGTTTTAGATGTGTTCGCAGGAACAGGGGCTTTGGGATTGGAGGCTTTATCCCGCGGCGCTGAGACCGTTTCTTTTATCGAGAAGGATCCCGCCGCCCTTAAGATATTGCGTGAAAATCTAAAAGCTTTTGATTTACCAGCTTTACAGATTTTTGAAGAAGACGCCACTCACTTATCCCGCTCGTTCATGGTTCCTTTTGATCTCATTTTCTTTGATCCACCGTATCATCAAAATCTTTTGCTGCCGAGCCTTGAAAATCTTTATCACAAAGGATGGCTTGGAGAAGGCGCTATTGTTGTTATGGAAGTAGCAAAGGATGAGAACATCATTATCCCTTCTTTCCTAACTTTGGTTCTTGAAAGAACTTCTGGAGCTGCAAAGCTGTTGTTTTTCCGGTATGGAAAGTGAGAGATCTCCCCAGGGTAATTTAGTCACAGCTTGTGATGAAATTGCTAGACGGGATATTCTAAAGAAAAGCCAGAAAACTCAAGACTAACAGGGAAACCCTCTTGCTCTTCAAAATGACATGTGCCAGGATGAGGCCTTCTCTTAATACAACATTAAGAGACATGCTATTAATAAGGAGAAGAAGAATGGATATTCTTTCAACGGTTAAAACAAAATCCTCAAGTTTACGCGAGATTCTGCTTACATTGGGAGGGGTGGCCCTTCTCTTTGCAGCTTCTCAAATTGAAATTCCGTTGCAGCCTGTTCCCATTACCCTTCAAACAGTGGCTGTGATGTTGATTGGACTCACCTATACGCCGCGTCGGGCTCTTGAATCTCATTTGATTTGGCTTGCTCTGGCTGCTGCAGGTGTGCCGGTGCTTTCAGGGTTTGTCGGGGGATTATCTTATTTTTCAGGACCTACTCTTGGTTATCTTATAGGCTTTGTTGTCTCCGCCTACCTTATGGCGACTCTCAAGGAAAAGTTCTCTCTAAGTTCTTGGAAGTCGGATGTGATGCTTTGCCTTGTCGGGACCTTTGTAGTTTTTACTTTTGGTATTTCTTGGCTTTCTTATCTGATCGGCTTTTCAAATGCCTTGATGCATGGCTTGCTTCCTTTCATCTTTCCAGGAATTATTAAAGCTGGTCTTTTATGCACTGCTTTACAAATTGTGCGTCACTATCGCCGAGGATGAAATTTTTCTTTCGTCCTCACCACTTCCTTTGTACCCTTGGGTTTGAAGGGAAGGGGTATTCTCCAGATTTTGTCAAAAACTATACTCAGGTGAAGGAAGCTCTTCAAAATAACGAAGAGCTTCCTGTTCACGTTGTTTCTTACTTGGATTCTGTGTGCAGCGCATGCCCCCATAATCAGGGCGACGTTTGTGATACAGAAGAAAAAATCCATGCTCTTGATAATCGTCATTCCCAGATCTTAGGGCTTGCGCCAGGCGACGTTTTAACATGGGCTGCAGCAAAGCAGCGCATTAAAGACAAAATGACTCTGGCGGCCTTTCATGAAGCGTGTAAGGGGTGTCAGTGGAAGCCCTTAGGCATTTGTGAAAAAGCCCTCAAAATCCATCTGGGGGAGTTATGAGTAAGAGAAAACTCACCCCAGAAGAGGTACGTCTGTGGCGAAATCAATTAAAAGATGTAAATCCCTTGTCAAAAGTTAAAAAGATTCCTGAAGAAGATAAAAAGGAGATTCCCCTGCCGTCTCCACAGCCTTCAAAAGCCTCCTCTTTGAAAAAGGTAAAGCCCACAGATGTGCTTCAATCCTTTCAACGACGGGAGGTACGTCAAGTCCAGATTGAGGCGCAATTAGACTTACACGGGCTGAGTCTAGAAAGAGCTTATGATACCCTTGAACAATTTTTAAGGAGGGCTCAAGAAAAACATTTTAAGACCGTTCTTGTTATTACAGGGAAGGGCTCTTTGAGTGAAGAACATACCCTGCGGCATCAATTTCCCCGCTGGCTAGAAGAAACGCCTTTGAAAAGCATGGTTTCCTCCTACCATAATCCTGCCCGACTTCATCATGGAGGGGCAGGGGCGTATTATGTGCGCCTGCGGAAAAAGTAAAATCTTTAAAGCGAGAATTATAAGAGTTTTCTAAAACCGTGAGTTTTTCCCTTATATTTTTTTGTAAGTTATATACGATAATATATGAAAAACATATGCTCAACTATAGATTTTGCAGAAAATACTCTATGAAAGATTCATTAAAAAGGCCATAGAAGCGGCTCTTTTTGACATTTCAAGGGACTCGACAGCCATTGAAGCGCGAGAGAATGTATGTGCTGAGGCTAAGGAACGCGCAAAAGAGAAGAAGGCCGTTGAAGAAGCCAAAAAAGCTCATGGGAAAACCAAGCGTGGTCGTCCGAAGAAAGGAGAAGAGCGCGTCCTAAAAGAGCTCACAAGATTAGAACGTTAGAAGACCATGTCTCTGAGAGAAATGTTGGAAGATCTCCCTTCAGGGTGTGACATGGGGACAAAGCGAAACAGCAAGGGTTACCAAGAGAGTTGGAAGGGGTATAAGCTTCACATTGATACAGCAGATGTAGAGATTCCCATCAGTGCTCTTTTGACCTCAGTCTTAGTGCATGATAGCCAAGTCTCCCTTCCCTTGGCGAGTATAACGGCTCGATGTGTAACGAATTGCTACGATCTGATGGATTCAGCCTATAACTCAGAAATTATTCGTGAGCATAGCAAATGTTTAGGACACATACCTCTGATTGATTTTAACCACCGTGGGCCCAACGATACACGCGCATTTGCTCCTCACGAGAGTAAACGATATAAAGAGAGGGAGCGCGGCTGAACGAGTCAATGGTCGCCTTAAAGATGAGTTTGGGGCTCGGATGATCCGTATTCGCGACCCTCAAAAAATTATGGCCCATTTGGCCTTTGGCCTTGTTGCTTTGACAGTCGACCAGCTGATCCGGTTTGTCACCTGAATTCCATTTCTGATCTCGGATTTTAAAAAATAGCCATAAAGCAGGTGTTCTTATGAGTCTATGGGAAGGCTTGTGCTTTAATGAGGAGATTTTGAATGATGATGAAAAAATTGACCAAAAATCTGCTTGAAAAAACAACAAAGCCACTAATAATAAAAAATGTCATAATAGAAAGCTCTGAAAGGTGAAAAAGAGTATCGTAGAGCCGTGAAAGTTTCAAATGTTGAATAATGCGGGGATGAACATGAGCAAAAATATGCCATATAAATACTTCCAAGGCACATAAACCACGCAGAATTTCTATTGACTTATAAAGATAAGGAAATATCTTCTTTTACTGTCATGAAGGTGTCCAAGTAACTGTGTCAGTGGTTAAACGTGGCTCCAGTTGGAGCCTTTGTTGAAAATATACATTAAGCCGAGAAATAGTCAAAGCTCTATTTTTATGATACGGGCCTTGCTTGTACATTGTTGGGCCTTGAAAATACTGAGCGGCTAAAAACCCATTATTTAAAAAGAGCTTTGTTTGAAAACCTTATGATTTTAGAGTTTCTCAAAAGTCGTCTCAATAAGGGGCTTCTGCCAAATCTTTATTTTTGGCGTGATCGCACGGGACATGAAATAGATTTGGTAGGTGAATGGGGAGGCCTGATCCATGCCATTGAAATTAAAGCCGGAGCCACTTTTCAAAAGATTTTATTAAGAACTTGAAGTACTTTTGTGATCTTTCGAAGGATATTAAAGGTTATCTTATCTATGGGGGAACAAGAAGGAAGTTTCTCAAATATTGAGTTTTTCCCCTTTTATAAGCTTGACCAAGTTCTTACACAGTTTTAGATTCCAACAAAGGGAGGCAAACATGAACATCCAATTCATTGGGGCGACGGGGACGGTTACAGGGTCCAAATATTTGCTCAACGCTGAGGGACAGAAAATCCTTGTAGATTGTGGTCTCTTCCAGGGGCTTAAGGAACTTAGGCTCCGCAACTGGGCGTCACTCCCCTTGAATCCCGCAGAAATAAAGTGTGTTCTCCTCACCCATGCCCACATTGATCACACGGGCTATGTCCCTCTTCTTGTTAAGAATGGATTCCGAGGAAAAATCTATTGTAGCCATGGCACGCTAGAACTTTGCAAGATTCTTTTGCCTGATAGTGGTTATTTACAAGAAGAAGACGCCAGCTTTGCCAATCGCCACGGGTTTTCGAAACATAAACTTGCCCTGCCTTTGTATACCCTTAAAGAGGCGGAAGAATCCTTAAAATACTTCCATCCGTTGGATTTTGATGCGCCTTACGAATTAGCGAAAGATCTTAACTTTACCCTGTTTCCTGCAGGACATATCCTTGGGGCCTCCATGATTCAAGTGAAAGATAAAGAGCGATCTCTCCTTTTTACAGGGGATTTAGGACGACCTAATGATCTGATCATGAAGCCCCCGCGGGCAGTTGAGCAAACGGATTACCTTGTTTTGGAATCAACTTATGGGGATCGGCTCCATGGTGCTGAAGATCCTAAGGATGAAATTGCAGCAGTCATCAATCGAACGGCCGCAAGGGGAGGGGTTACTATTGTTCCTTCCTTTGCTGTGGGAAGAGCCCAAGCCGTTTTATATATTATTGATCAGCTAAAGCATGAAAAGAAAATTCCGGATATTCCCGTTTATTTAGATAGCCCCATGGCCCGAGATGCCACTGATCTCTATTGTGCTTTTGGTGATGAGCATCGTTTATCAACAAAGGAATGCACGTTAATGTGTCGTGTGGCCAAGATTATCAATACACAAGATGAATCTAAGGCTCTTGATGAAAAACAAATTCCAAAGATTATTGTGACAGCCAGCGGTATGGCCACTGGCGGGCGGGTGCTTCATCATTTGAAGGCTTTTGTTTCCGATCCTAGGAACACAGTGCTTTTTGTAGGGTATCAGGCGGCAGGAACGCGCGGGGAGGCCATGGTGAATGGTGTAGAGCGCATCAAAATGCATGGGGAAATCTTCCCCATACATGCTGAAATTGTGAAGCAAGACTCCCTTTCAGCCCATGCGGATTCAGAGGAGATTATGGCTTGGCTTAAGAATTTTAAACACGCTCCCAAGCAAGTCTTCTTAACACATGGAGAGCCAGCCCAAGCCGAGGCTCTTCGATCAAAAATAATAGAAAGATTAAAATGGAAATGCCGCATTCCCAAGTACTTGGAACGAGTGGATCTAAAATGAAAAAAAGAAAAGACACGCGCTCTCTTCTTATCTCCGTGACGTCCTTGAATTTGCAGGCGAAGAAGTTGGGAATTGATACACGCAATCACTTGGTGGCCTTCATTAGTGGAGAGTGCAGCATCTGTAAATCAGCAGGTTTTCGTTCAGAAGCACGCATTCACATTGAAAATGGGGGAGAGCCCATCATTGCCACTCTCTACGTGACTTCTGCTCCTTGGTTGAAACCGGGTGAAATTGGTCTCTCAGATCGCGCATGGGAAAAATTAAAGCCTAAGGAAGGACAAAGTTTAGTTGTCACCTTAGCTGAAGCGCTTGATTCTTTTGCCTCTGTGCGTGCAAAACTGCATGGGAAGACTCTGACAGAAATAGAATTTAATGCCATTGTTCGGGATATGAGCCAAGGAAAGTACTCGGACATTCAAATGTCGGCCTTTGTGGCGGCGTCAGCGGATTTAAGCCCAAAGGAAACCACTTACCTTACAAAAGCGATGACAGCCTCTGGGCGCGTTTTAAAATGGTCTCGCTTTCCTATCGTTGATAAACATTGTGTCGGAGGATTGCCAGGGAATCGGACAACGATGATCCTTGTTCCCATTATAGCGGCCTTTGGATTGATCATTCCCAAAACTTCCTCTCGGGCTATTACCTCACCTGCAGGGACAGCAGATACCATGGAAGTTTTTGCACCTGTCGCTCTGACATTAGACCAAATGAGGGCAGTTGTTGATAGGGAAGGGGGATGCATCATTTTAGGGGGTGCCGTTGATCTGAGTCCTGTGGATGATGAACTTGTTCAAATTGAAAGAGCGTTAGATTTGGATAGCCATAGTCAACTTATAGCTTCCGTTCTTTCTAAAAAAATGGCGGCAGGCTCAACCCACGTTTTGATTGATATTCCCGTGGGGCCCACTGCTAAAATACGTTCAAAAGAAGAAGCAGATACACTTGAAACTCTTTTCATGGCTGTTGCTAAAGAAGTTGGTTTAGCTCTTGAAGTTGTTCAAACCGATGGTACACAGCCGATTGGACGCGGTATTGGTCCGACCCTGGAAGCGCGGGATGTTTTGTCAGTTTTAAAATGTGAGAAAGGGGCACCCCAAGATTTAAGAGATCGGGCTTTATTTCTAGCAGGAAAACTCTTGGAGCTTTGCGGTGGGGTTCCTCCAGGACAGGGCCTTGTAGAAGCTCAACGCATTTTAGAGGATGGCAGAGCCCTTAAAAAGTTTCAAGCCATTTGCAGAGCTCAGGGAGGCTATCATGAGCCGATTCTTGGGGCCTTCAAGCACGAGATTTTCGCGCCAGAAGGAGGGCCCGTTTTGTCCATAGATAATCGCCGTTTGGCGCGTATTGCCAAACTTGCTGGCGCTCCTGATTCTCCCAAAGCTGGGGTGGATCTTAACGTTTCTTTAAATGCAATCGTACACAAGGGAGAGCTTCTTTTCACGATTTATGCTGCATCTCCTGGTGAATTGAGTTATGCACTGCATTATCTTCATTCACACCCTGACATTATATTGATTGGATAAACATGTGAGCCAGCCAATTCTTTTTAATTTTCCAAAAGCCTCGCCCCTTGGACAGTATCTGCAAGAAAAATTAAACGCAGAGGAAGGACGTTTTATTTTGCATCCCTTTCCTGATGGGGAAAGCTACCTTCGTATCGAAAGCCATGTCAAGGGCAGAGAGGTTCTTATTAATGCAACTCTCTATCATCCTAATTCTTGGATTTTAGACCTTTTCTTTCTGGCGGATACTTTGCGTGCCTTAGGAGCAAAGAGCATCAGGCTTATTGCGCCGTATCTTTCCTATATGCGCCAAGATAAAGTTTTTCAAGAGGGGGAAGCGCTAACTTCAAAAACCTTTTCTCATCTTCTTTCAGCTTATTTTGATGCCTTAGTGACAGTTGATCCTCACCTTCATCGTTATCACTGTTTGAGTGAGATTTATACCATCCCTACAACTGTATTGCAGGCAGCCCCCCTCATTTCAAAGTGGATTCATGAAAATGTTGAAGCTCCTTTTTTGATCGGGCCTGATGAGGAAAGCCGCCAATGGGTTCAACAGGTGGCGGGGGATCTTCCTTTCATTGTGCTTAAGAAGGAGCGCAATTCTGAAGGTTATGTCAATATTACTTGGCCCTCCTTTGAGGGAGCAGAAGGCAAAACTCTTGTTTTTGTAGATGATATTATTTCTTCTGGAAGCACCATGCTTTTGGCCGCAGAGCAAGCTAAAGCTTTGGGATTAAACCCTCCCGTGATTGTGGCTATTCACCCTATCTTTGCGAATGATTCTTATGAAAAACTGCAAGCTGCAGGTGTTTTAAAGATTGTGACCTGCAACTCTATTTCCCATCCGTCCAATGGGATTGATATAGCGCCATTGATCCTATCAACCCTTATTCCTTGACCGTCTAAAATTCTTATGCTTTTCTTAAAACGCCTCAGAAGGAGGCGTTAACTTTTTATAAAAGGAGATTTGCTATGATTAACTTATTACGACTTCGACTTACGAGCTTGGAATTAAAACGACACTATTTTTCACAAGTTATGTATAAGGATTATAAACAATGGATATCAAAACACCCTTCAAAATCGTAAGTTTCATCGTCGTCGCAACCTTTTTCTCATCTTTTCTTATCGCTGCAACATCCCCTCTTCAAACCATCGCTATAACGCAAATTGCAGACCATCCCGCTGCCAATGCGGTGCGTGAAGGTATTCTCAAGGCCTTAAAGGACCATGGGGTGGAAGAAGGTTCTCAGTATAAAATTATTTATGAAAATGCCCAAGGAAACTCTGTGACTGCTGCGCAAATTGCACAAAAATTTGTAGCGGCCAAACCCTCTGTTCTTGTTCCCATTACCACAACGTCAACTCAAACGATGGTTAAAGCCGATTCAACTCACGGCCTGCCCATGGTTTTTGCTGCCGTAACCGATCCCATTTCTGCAGGGGTTGTGACCTCTCTTGCTCACCCAGGAGGCTATGTTACAGGGGTTACAGATGCAGCGCCTATTGAAGAGCAGTTCAAGCTTTTTAAAAAAATTCTTCCTCAATTGCAAACTTTAGGAGTTATTTATAATCCTGGTGATAATAGCTCTGCAACGCCTTTGAAACAAGCGCGAGAGATGGCAAAACAGCTTGGTATTGACTTGATTGAAGCTACGGCTTTTAAGACCTCTGATGTACCTGGGGCTGCTCAGAATCTTGTCGGTAGAGGGGTTGATGCTATTTTTGTGCCCCTCGATAATACAGTGTTAGCAGCAATGGAATCGGTTTTAAAAATTGCAAACCAAAACAAGATATCTGTTTTTTCAAGTGATAGGGATTCAGTAGGGCAGGGAGCCCTTGCCTCTTTAGGTTATAGCCATTTTGATACGGGTTATGCGGCTGGAGAAATGGTTGTGAGTGTTTTAAAAGGCGCAAATCCAGGGGATATCCCTGTTGCTACTGCTCAAAATCTGAATGTCTATATTAACTCTAAAACAGCAAAATCCTTAAATCTCTCTCTTTCGAAAGAGATTTTAGATCAGGCACAGCTGATGTAAAAAAAATATCCTGAGCCCGGAGAGTTGAGCTCAGGATTACCAATTACAAAAACACCATCACCTCATTACTACCAGATACCCTCACACAGAAGATCCTAAGAGAAGAAAATCAGAAAATATATCCGGAAAAATTACCTAGTTTTATAGTTTTAAGAAAATTCTCGTAAAATACAGAAAATTATCCCATTTTAGGTACCCACCTAGGGGAAATTCCCTTAGTGTATTTATGGAAAAGACTTCTTAAAATCTCCTAGAGATTAAACAAATTCTAAGGTAAGCTCTTTAAAAAGCATTTGAAAAGACATAACTTCCGTTTATGAAAAAAAATAAAACCAGCTTTCTTGATGAAATTTATTCTCAACATTTGCAAGTCATAAATGGTATTAAACTAACTCGGCGCGAGATTGACATCATCGCTTTTTTTGTGTGTGGGAGATCGGCCAAAAAAATTGCTAGCTTTTTTTCTATTTCACCAAAAACTGTTGAGAATCATGTTCACAATATCATGGTTAAATTGGGTTGCAATTCCCGGGAAGGGATTATTGATTTTATTGAAAAGTCAGACAAGCTTCCCATTTTAAGAAAATATTACGCGGCCTCTTTAGCACAAACAATTTTCGAAAAATCTCTTGTTGAGATTTCTAAATTAGCTTCATCTCATAAAATTTCTTGTGTCCTCCTCAGCGATCCTGGACAAGAGTGCGAAGGATGTTTTGCTCAGTGTTTGGAAAGTTCCTTAAAGTGGGTAGGTGTTATTGTTTCAAGTGGAGTGGTGGGACCTTCTCAAAATGTGCAAGACTTGTGCAAAAACAAATGCGGTGTCTACATTAAGACGGCTCTTTCTGAAGACGAGAAAGGAAAAGTGAAGCAGTTTTACTTTGTTTCTCAAGAGAAGGGGACTCTTGTTGAGCTTCCTCAGAAAGTGGGAGAGACTTGCTCGTTGGATATGGCTGCTCAGAAAAATTATTACCTTTTTATTTTTGATATTTTCAAGGTTCTGTTCCCTCAATTCGATTTTCATCCTATCGTTCAGGAGTTTCTCAAGCAATATGAAGGGATTGAAGCTCAATTATCTTTAACTGAAAGAGAGGAAGATCCACAATTAAGGAAAAGAGAGCAGCGCTTAAATCCTTTTCTGACCAAGCGCAATTGGTATTTAGGAGGTGGATGTATTCTCTTTTTGTGTGTAATAATAGTGCTTCTTAATTCTTTCCTGAATAGAAATGATCGTCCTCATAAGCAGGAATTAGCCTCTTTAAATAAGGTAGCGCGCTCAGATCTAGACGTTCCCACAGATTCTGTTCTTTTAAACCGGCCTGAACTTTTGAGGCAAATTGAAGAGCGTTTTCGAGGGCAAAAAAAGGGAATTCAAACCGTTGCCCTTGTGGGAGTCGGTGGCGCTGGGAAAACAACCCTTGCGCGTCAATATGTGCGTCAGCAAAGCCCATATATAGTGTGGGAGATTAATGCAGAAACAAAGGAAGACCTTCAAGCCTCATTTGAAAGCCTAGCGCAAGCATTGGCTAAATCTGATGAAGATCAGAAGATGTTGCGAGGTTTGTTCAAGGTGAGGATTCCTCTAGAACGAGAGGCGAAAATACTTCAATTTGTTAAGGAGCGACTTCATTCTCAGAACAATTGGTTTTTAATTTTTGATAATCTTCAACAATTTAATGACATTCAGAACCATTTCCCAAAGGATCCAGAAATATGGGGGCAGGGAAGGGTTATTTTGACAACGCGTGATCGTAATATTGAAAATAATGTCCATGTGAGCTCAGCAATCGTTGTTGGAGAGTTAAACACTGAACAAAAATTGGCGCTCTTTCAAAAGATTATGGATAATGGGACTTCTCTTTCTCCTGCGCCCAAGGAACAAGAGGAGATAAAACAATTTTTGGGGGAAATCTCCCCCTTTCCTTTGGATGTGTCTATGGCTGCTTATTATATCAAAGCAACAAATGTGCCCTATAAAAACTATTTGGAAAACATGGAAAAATACAGCGCAGATTTCTCACAAGTGCAAGAAAAAATACTGCAAGAAGCTGGTGCCTATACCAAGACTCGCTACGGAATCATTATGCTTTCCTTAAAGAAGCTTGTTGATACGGATCCTGACTTTCAAGATTTATTGCTCTTTATTAGTCTTTTGGACCCCCATAAAATTCCACGGCAGCTTTTAGTAAAGTTTAAAGGGAATATTGTTGTTGATAAATTTATTTATCATTTGAAAAAATATTCCCTCCTTACCAACGATGCTGCTAGCTCTTATCCTGGAGAGCCTGTATTTTCAATTCATCAAAGTACACGGGCGATTATCCTCGCGTATCTTACTAAAAAATTAAATCTAACAGAGCATACAAATCTTCTCGAGCCTCAGGTTCAAAGTTTAGAGAACTATATGAAGGAGGCGGTTGAAAAAGAAGATTTTTCAACTATGAAAAGTTTATATAGGCATGCAGAACACTTTTTAACTCATGAAGAGTTTTTGAATGAAGATTCAATAAGTTCGCTGCGGGGTGAGTTGGGGTGTATCTATTATTATCTACGTTACTCTTCAAAAGCGAAAGCATTGCTGACGGAAAGTCTTTTAAGCCTTAAGAGATATTGTGGAGAACAACATCATAAAATTGCCCATTTTTTGGTCTATTTAGGAAATGCGAACCGTAGTCTAGGAGATTATGAAGAAGCAAAAAAACTTTTTGAACAAAGTATGCAGATCTATAAAAAGTATGCTCCTAATGATGTGGGAATGGCAAGAGCATCAGGATATTTAGGCGCTGTATATCATACTTTTGGTGATTTTGAAGAAGCCAAAACTTACCTAGAGCGGGCTCAGAGTATATATAAAAAACATCCTCAAAACCGAGTGGGAGTGGCGTGGTCCCTGGCCCATTTAGCTAGTGTTTATGGAACGTTGGGAGAATACGAAGAAGCTATTCGATTGTTCATGCAAAGTATGGAAACTTATAAGGCTCAAGCAAAAGATTATGTTGGGGCGGCTTGGGCGGAAGGTGATTTGGGGGCAATGTATGTAAAAATTGGGGACTTTGAGAAGGCGCGCCATTATTTAGAGGAAAGTCTTGCCATATGCCGCAAGCACTTTTCTGAAGACCATTCTTACATGGCTGAGATTTTTGCTCATTTTGCAGTGCTCCATTTGAATGAAGGGAATTATAAAAAAGCGAAAGAGTTTTTTCAAAAAGCAAAAGGCCCCATTGAAGAAACCTATGGCGTGGACCATGTGGAGGCAGGTTATATTCTTAAGGGGCTTGGAGAGGTTGCGATCCTTGAGGGGGATTTTGACCAATCTGGCAATCATTTGAATCGTGCTTTGCTTATCTTTCAAAAATATAAGCATTCAGATCAATATCTTGTCTTGGAAGCACTGTCTGACCTCTTTTATCAGAAAGCTTTGGCAGCTAAGACTAAAGAAGATCTTCAGGGATATGAAAAGTTTTGGAAGAAGGCTGAGGCTTATCTCCAGAAGGCTCTCGAGCATGTAAACACAAACTTTCCGACAGATTCACCCCATCTGAGAAGGCTGCAAGATAAAGTTAAGGGAAGAAATAGGGAAGAAAATTCACCATCTCTTCAATTCTAGAGGAGATGGTGATAAAGAGAAATTACTCGCGCTCCATCTTTTTGCGCGCGAGTTTGCGGGCACGTCTGATGGCTTCTGCTTTTTCGCGAGCCTTACGCTCAGAAGGCTTTTCATAATGGCGACGAAGCTTCATTTCACGAAAAATACCTTCACGTTGCATTTTTTTCTTGAGGACACGAAGTGCCTGATCCACATTATTGTCACGGACAATAACTTGCATAAACGATACACCTCCTTCCAAATTTAAGCTAGAGTTGAACAAAACAGGATGACTATAGTATAATTTCTGTATGATGGAAAGGAAAAATATGTCAGAGAGAGAGAAGTTAAAGCAGCAAATTTTAAAACGTGCGCTTGTACACGTCCCTTTTGAGGGGTGGTCGCAAGCCATTTTAGAGCAAGCAGCTTTTGATGTGACTGGGGATGCTTCGTATGGTTGGCGCCTTTTTCCCAAAGGTCCTCTGGAAGCAATTGCTTATTGGAGTGCCCTTCTTGATCAAGAAATGATAGCCTCTTTGCCCGCGCCTGAGGTCTATCGGGTACGTGCAAGGGTGGCCTTGGCAGTAAAGACACGTATTGGGCTTTTGCTGTCTACAAAAGAGGCTGCGCGCAAAACAGCAGCCTATCTCGCGTTGCCCCAGAATATGCCTGAAGCGTCGCGCCTTTTGTATGCCACCGTTAACGAGATCTGGTATTATGCGGGAGATACGGCGACGGATTATAATTTTTATACAAAACGAGGGCTTCTCGCGTGGGTTTATTCGGCAACCTTTCTCTATTGGTTACGGGATAAGTCGGATGAGTATGAAGCGACTTGGGTTTTTCTAGACAGGCGCATAGATGAAGTTTTAAAGGTGCCTCAACTTCCTAAAATGCTAAGGGAGCGTCTTTTTTTTTGGAAACGTCATGGTTGAGCGTCTGTCCCCAGATTTTTTTGATCGCCCTACCTTGGATGTGGCAAAAGACCTTCTTGGAAAGATTCTTGTTTTTGGTGAACATGTGGGCGTGATTACGGAAACGGAAGCCTATATCGGGCAAAATGATCCTGCCTGTCATGCGGCACGGGGGAAAACAGGGCGAAATGCTGTAATGTTTGGACCTTCGGGGGTGAGTTATGTCTACTTTATTTATGGCATGTATCATTGCTTAAACATCGTGACAGAAGAGGAGGGAACCCCCGCGGCTGTCTTGATAAGGGGACTTATGTTACTGCGTCCTGAGCCTCTGTTTTTGAATGGCCCCGGTAAGCTTTGTCGCCACCTGGGGATTACCCGTGACCATAATGGGATTGATTTAAATCTGAGTGATTCGTTCCTTCTTAAAGATTCCCCTCTTTCTCCCCAATATGAAGCGACCCCCCGTATTGGCATTAGTAAGGGGCAGGAGAAGCTATGGCGTTTTGTAGTTAAAAAAAATCCTAAAAAAGTAAGAACTTTTTAAGACAAGAAGTATAGCATTTTAGGTATAAGCTTACAAAAAGGAAAAAACGATGAAGAAGATAACGTCTAAAAAATACTCAGTTTTTTGATAATTCTTGTTGGGATAACGGTTATGAATGCTTATTCTTCAGAATCTTTCTAGTTCATGTGAGAGCATAACAAGTTGGAGTGAATGTAATTCACACACTCCTCGGTGTATCTGGAAAGATACCCCAGCGTGTAATGGGGTATATAATGAATCTAACTGCTGTATTCCAGCCCCTTGAATAACAAAATAGAAACTTCACTTGATTTTTTTGTATTATTATATAAAAATGAAATTTCTAAAATATTTAGAAAATATTTTTTAAATTCTTTCTAAAGCCTCGACTTCATGGGAATGGTAATTGAAAAGAATTTTGCAATTTCCTCTGGTAAAAGAGAAAATCAATTGCTATATGGAAGAAGTGACCATCTTTTATAGAGGATAGATCAAGTTTATGAGCGATGCATCAACTGTCTTGCCTAGTGGAGTAACAACTGGTTTTTGGGCAAAATTACAGGATCCTGCTATTAAAGGGGCCATTTTTAAAGTATGCTCTTGTCTTTGTTTCTCTGGTATCAATGGCTTTGTACGCAATTTTACTTTATCTGCCCAGGTCTCTGGGGAGATGCCCCTTCCTGCAACAGAACTCGCCTTTTTTGAAACCTTCTTTGGACTTCTTTTTATCCTTCCTTGGATACTTTCTACAGGAACAGTTGCCTTTAAAGCGAAAAACCCCCATCTTTATCTTGCCCGTGCCTTAGCGGCCTCCTTTGGAATTATTCTTTGGTTTACAGCTCTTTCTAAGCTTCCTATCGTTCAGGTGGTTGCTTTTAAATATACGGCGCCTGTCTTCACTATCCTTGGTGCAAAGTTCTTTTTAGGTGAAAAGTGTGGGTGGGCCCGAGGAATTGCCATTGCTACAGCTTTTGCAGGAGCTCTTATGATCACGGCCCACGAGTTGTTTCAAGGCAACACCCATTGGACTGAAGTGGGTTACCTTATTCTCTTTCCTTTGGGGGCGACGGCTTGTTATGCTGGATCAGCAATTTTTGCAAAAAAGCTGGTAAAAAACGACACGCCTCAAACCGTAACTCTTTATCTTTTCCTGTTGTCTCTTCCTATTTTAGGGATTGCAGCCTATCCACAATGGGTAACTCCTCTCGCGTGGCAATGGCCCTGCCTTATTATTATGGGTGGCCTTTTAGCTGCAGCCTATGTTTTCTTACAGCATGCCTATGTGATTGCTGACATCACATTTTTAATTCCCATGAGTTTCACCCGTCTTGTGGCAGGGGCTTTGCTCGGCATGTTCTTCTTCCAAGAATGGCCAACTATCTGGACAGTTGTTGGATCCTTCTTTATTCTTTTGGCGACTGTTAGCCTTTGTAAACATGAGGTGCGACATATGAAAAGTAAGAAATCTAAACAACTCCCTGCTGCTGCGTAGTACAAAATGTTAACTTCCTGCAGCCAGTTTTGGGCAACTTCTCACCATTTTCGCGGCGCTATTTGGAAAGTGACTTCTTTTCTTTGCTTTGCTGCGATTAATGGGATTGTACGTTACCTTTCCCAGACTGCAGAAGCCGTAGGGCAAGTTTTTCTTCCAGCCTATGAAATTGCCTTTTTTCAAAATTTGTTTGGGTTGATTTTTCTTGTTCCGTGGATTCTTCAAAATGGTCCAGATTCCTTAAAAACCCGCTATCCATTGCTCCAAGCCTTTCGTATCACCCTTTCCGCCATTGGTGTCGTTCTTATGTATACCGCCCTTGCGCAGATGCAATTGGCCCAAGCCGTAGGATTGATGTTTTTAGGGCCTTTAATTACAGCTGTGGGGGCGCGTCTCTTTTTAAAGGAAAGTATTGGTAAAGAGCGCACTTTGGCCATTGTTATTGGGTTTATTGGGGGAGGCATTATTTCGAAAACCACCTTTTCCTTGGGGATGTGGAGTTTGCTTTCTTTTCTTCCTGTGCTTGCGGCCATATGCTTTTCTGGCGCCACCTTGATGATTCGCCGTTTAACGGTTGAGGATTCTCCTCAATTGATTGTTACCTACCTTCTTCTCTTTATGGCCCCGCTTCTCTTCATTCCAACGGTGATGTATGGCCATATGCCAGCCTCTTGGCAATGGCCGTGGCTTTTAATGATGGGAGGGCTTGCGGCTGGTGCCCACCTGTGCCTCAACAAAGCCTATAGCTCTGCGGAAGTCAGCTATCTAATTCCTTATGGTTTTACAAAGTGGTTTGCCAGTGCTCTTATTGGCTTTGCTGCCTTTGGGGAAATCCCCTCTGCCTGGACTTGTCTGGGAGCTTTTATTTTGATGGGAGCGATAATTTCATTGAGTTATATCGAAGCGCGCCGCTCTTTACGAAAGCGAATAAATACTCCTTCCTACAGTAAGGCGGTTTAAAGTTTACAGAAACCATCCTTCTTAGCTCTCTCTTCTTATCACCCTTTCTTCTGTAAATCCTGCTCGGAGGAGCATATCGCGTATATCATTGACATGATAAGGAGCAAGTTTTTTTGAGCCATGCTTATGAGGGCTATGGAGAACAACTTCTTGTCTTTTTGGTAAATCAGTAGAACTTGATGCGGTAGAACGTGATGCGGGTTTTGATCGAACAACTTTTGATCGAGCGGCTTTTGATCCACGTGATTGCGATTTTTTTCTTGGGCTAGAAGTAGACGGGGAAGTCAATACATCCTCATCTTGAGGGGAAAAAACATCAAGCATGACGGTACTTTGTGTAGCAAAATGAGGGAGTTCAAATTTTACTCGCGATCCACTTCGTCCTTCATTAACTTTTCCTCCTAGGGATTCAAATAAAATAACGACTTTTTCAATAGATCCTTTATAGGTCTTAGAAAGTAAATTTGAAAAGGTTTTGAAAGCTCCTCCACCAAGAGAAAACTTTGCTTCTTCTCTGTCTTTTCTTTCTAAAACAGGTTTAATTTTTGCAGGTGAATCATCAGTGGAGTGTAGAGGTATATGTGTCAGAGAAGAGATTTCTGATATATCTGGTTCAGGGGCTACTAAGTCTAGAGAGGATGAATAAATTTCCTGTGGAGGAGAAGCCTGAGACAAATCTTCTTTAATAACAAACGTTGGATATTCTATTTCTAAGGGAGTAGGAGTGGGAGAAGCAGAAGGAATAGTGGAGGACGAAGAAGCCTGAGATATTTCTTCTATGGTAGATTCTGGAGTGGTTGCTCTTAAAGACTGATCTGTATTTTGGGACACCTTCTGCTTAGCACGTATTTTTTCTAAAATTTCGGGAGAAATGAGACGTCCTCGTTTGAAGTTAGTCAATCTGTGGCGCACGTTTTTATGTATGACTTCTGCGTAATCCGTAAGCTGGGGCAACTCGGGAATCCTTAGTACGCTTTTAATGATCTGCACATAGGGTAAAAGCTTTTGAGCAGTCTCTAAGGCTTCAAGAATTCCCTCATCATATATAGAAGATAGAAGAATCCTCGCCTTTTTATTAATTAAAGGATCTGGAAATATGGAGTTCAATAGAGTTAAAGTGTTGTTTGACCCCTCCCAGTTAGCTTGAGCAAGCCTTACGAGACCATAATACATTCGTACAATACGTGCTAAATCTTCAGGATTTTCAACAGAAAAGTTTTCTCTGAACTTTTCCATAGGCTTTATCCCCGCTTTTGCAAATGGCTGAACCTTTACAATGAAGTCTTTCCTTAATATACTGGTAAGCTTAACAAGGTCCGTGCCAAAGGCTTCTCCTATGTTAAAATCAGGATTACGACCACAAATATATTCTCTTTCACTATTAAGTCGACTAGAAGTCGCTCTGATATATTCAAGACCTGAATCAAAAGATATCAAAAATGTCTCTTGGATTGTTTTGATCTCTGCAGGGTTAAGATGAGCATCAATAAATCCTTGTTGAATTTGACTTTTCTCATCCTCACTAATAACTCTATCTGCTAAAGTTGTTAGAATAGATGCTGGAAGTTCTGTGTGAGGAAAATCAATGTTAGCTTCATCAATACGTGTTAAGAATTCTTCTAGTTTTCGTAGTTTTTTATCCTGGATTTTTTTTGCAAGACGTGCACGTGTGTCCTCTCGTCCATCTCTCCCCGGTGGTCTTCCGCTCCCTAATACTTGTGTAGAGGATGCCAATAAAGTCAAGCTTAGAGCTAAACAACTTGAAGCTAATAAGGCTTTTGATTTGTTTAAAAAAAATAAATTATTTTTTTGCATAACAGTTCCTCTAACACACATGAAAAAACAGATACTTTATGATATAGTGAACTTTGAAATATATTCAACTCATAATTTTTGGTAAAAAATTTTATGAAAGAAATATTATTTAAGAATAAATATTTTAACCTTTTGTTATTGTAACCTGAATTCCTCTTTTTTCCATTTTATCGAGGAGTTTGAGTATATTTTTTCCCCATTCAGATGTAGGCTTGAAACTTCCTGGAAGGACAATATGCAGTTCTTGGTCAGTAAAGTAGCGTTGTGCCCCTCATTGTGCAAAATTAAACACCAAAGTCATGTATTAACCATATATGAGTTTGATGATTAATAAAATTTTAACTAATATTAAATAGGATGCAAGTGTAGGCCATACAAGATTAAAGGAAATTCAAACAGAACTTTATCATTGTATGCTTCCCTGGCCTTGCGATTAACAAAGAGGCTAGATATCGTTAATGACTCATAACTAAGGAAGTTAATCATGATTAAAAATTATCTCAAGAGACCTAAAATGCTTCTTTTTTTAGCTGCTTGCGCTGTGGAGCTTAATGTAAGTCCCTTATCTGCAGCTAATCAGTGTTTAGATGAAGGGGCGATTCGAAGTGCGTTCAAAAAGGATAGAGATGAGTTTGGGTGGAAATATGATGCTCCTCTTTTATATTACGTCATGAACCTTAACTCTCAAAATTATTTGAGGGTTTTCAATTCTGACGGAATTAGAATTACAAAAACACAGAATTCCGACGGAAAGTGCCATCATAAAGTGACTTTTGCTGGTACGCTTATTGGGAGCTGTAAGTTAACTAAATCTGACCTTGATAAAGAATTGGCTAAGCGATACAAAATGAGCCTTCATAAAACTGCTCAGGGAAAGGAAATTCAACTACAAGACATCACCCCTGACAAGGTTGTTCTGTCAGAAGCTCAACAAAGTGATGACCCCGGATTATGTAGTTATAATTTGTCAGTTGTAGACTTACCTTTTACGGAACTCTAGTGGAACGAGTTTTATAAATAACCTATTTTTTTGTTGCCCTGAAAAGCTTTAAAAGATTGAGCTCAGATTTCTTTATTCACGAGATGCTGAGCTCATTTCTAGGATAAAAGTTATGATCGTTGAAATTATGAAGTTTGCCTTGTTATAATCAGCTTAGATTTGGCGGGAACGTTTAGCAAAAAAATGACGTAGATTAAGGTTTTTAGAATAGTAGAGAAACTCCTCCCATAAATACTTTTTCACTCGTTGGTTGTCCATTCCTATGAAGAAGTTTTTTTAATTTGGCATAATCTTGGGTGTAATCACATTCAAAGAACAGGGCCACATTAGGCGTAACTGTATAATAAGGTCTGACAATATATTCAATGTAGTTCAAACCTCTTGTAATGAAATCCTTTTTTACGGATTGAGTCGCCACAACGCCGCGGAGTCCCGTTCTTAAATAAAAGTTATGAGCAAGCTGAGTATCCCTTGAAACCTGGAGGTCAAACTTCACACTTCCCTCATGCAAATAAGTCCTGAGGTTTGTATAAATGAAATAGGGAAATAGCCCCTCAATTCCTACCATGGGCTGCCAATACGGATAGTGAGATGGTTTGTAAAAATAATTGGCTCCGCCTTTAATTGCCCAAAACTCACTCAGTAAATACCAATAGTCAATATCAAGATCTGCGCTTTCAACCTTCCCTTTTCGAATTTCAGCATCCTCACTATAGAGTTGAAGTTTATGTTTATCCCAACCCATTAAGACATTCAGGTTTCCCTTTTGTACATTATGATAAGGATCATAGCCTATATCAATGAAGCTTGCTTTGTGTAAGTGAGGTTTATGTCCCATAGGATGCTTGACGAACTCAGGCTCGGAGCCAGAGCAATGAGGCTCTGGGCCTTCAGTTTGAGTTTTTTTATAATCTTCCATGAAGGTTGAATAACGGAAGGTGCGCGCCATCCCAGCAACCATATGATACAGGTGATGACAATGGAAAAACCATTGGCCACCCTGGGCATCCGCATCAAAGTCGGCCACAATAGTCGCGCCTGGGGGCACTTCAATGGTATGGAGAAACGGGTCATATTCCCCATGCCCATTTCGGAGAATAAAAAAATGTCCATGAATATGCATGGGGTGGGGCATCATGGCCTCGTTGGTAAAGGTAAGACGGTAGCGTTTCCCGGGTTCAATAAGGATAGGTTCTGCTTCATGTTCAGGAACATCATTAATAAACCACATATAAGGGTTCATATAGCCAGAAAGCTTAACTTTAATTTCTTTAAATGGTTTGTTGGGATTGTTTTTTTTAACGGGTGACTTTAGGTTTTGGTACTTCGTTTCCATGGTGGGAGAAGATGAAGACATAAAATGTTCTGAAGCTTCCATGTTCATGGAATGCTCATGGTTTTTTGAAAATTCTTTCATTGAGCTCATATCCATAGAAGTATGTTCAGAAGTCATGTCCATCCCCTTATGTCCTCCCCTTCCATGCCCCATCATGACAGGTTCTGGCGTTGGGAAAGGGCCAACTTTTTCGTAATCTACCTTTTGAGGACGAGTGATAAGGGCTCCATAGGCGGCTCCTAAGGTATCTGAGGATTCAGCCTAGATAATATAGGGATTGTCTTTTTCAATCTTTACCAGAACATCTGTTGTTTCTCCTGGAGCAATGGTAAAGTCCTTTACAAAATAAGGCTCAACATCATGTCCCTGGATGTGGACGACTTCCATAGATGCGCCTGGAATTTTAACGCGAAAGATGGTGCTTCCTCCAGCTCCTATAAAGCGCAGCCGCACAACGTCTCCCACTTTAACAGCCGCTGTCCATGGGTTTGCCTTCGAGTGGCCATTCAGAAGGAAAGCATCATAAGCAATATCGCTAATATCATACTCCAATTGGATAGCACGATTACATAGTCTTTCGTGTATTCATAAGTTAACGGCTCAAGGGGATCAATAATAAAACCGCCATAAATTCCTTGTTGTTCTTGAAAACCAGCATGAGCATGATACCAGTATGTTCCTGACTGCTTTAATTTGAACTTGTAAGCAAATACACCTTCAGGAGGAATAGCCTCCTGCGTGACGCCTTCTACGCCATCCATATTCCAAGGAACAAGGAGCCCATGCCAATGGATTGTTGTGCCTTCTTGAAGGTGGTTATGAACATTGATCGTGACCTCATCTCCTTCTTTAAAATGAAGGATGGGGCCTGGAATTTGATTATTAATAGCAAAGGCTTCGGCGCATTTGCCTCAAAAATCAACCGTTTTATAGCTTATGTTTAAATCAGCAACACGATTATCGGCATAGACTGCTGGAAGAAAAAGCAAGATGCAAAAAACAAATTTCCAAAATTCTTTTCCAAGTTTAGAAAGGTGGTTCACAAAAATAGAGCACAAATTAAAACTTATTGCTATCATTGCCTTTCACGCAGGGGCTTATTTTTTTGCTTGAGTTTATAGTATTTGAAGCATCTAAGGGAAGAATTTTTCTAAGAAAATAAAAGTCTTTAG
Organism: Alphaproteobacteria bacterium; assembly: GCA_019748065.1. GTDB lineage: Bacteria > Pseudomonadota > Alphaproteobacteria > UBA9655 > UBA9655 > UBA9655. The sequence goes on from JAIEQB010000033.1 coordinate 31,256, forward strand.
GAGTAATTATTGAACTCAAAAAGAGATGAGTGCTAAAGTCTAAAATTATTGATACATTTGAACATGCTTTTGTAGAGAGAAGTCATATATTATAAGAAAAATGAAAGAACAGATAACATTATGCAATATAATATAGCCGGAGTTGGTTTTTTGTATAGTCTAGAAGATGCTCCCAATTTATTAATTTTAATCACTTAGGTCGTTTTTAACGGTCGATTTGATACTCCCTATTCCAATCAAGGAGTTTGAGTTTTTTCCTTTTTGACATTGAGTATGTCTAGGAGAAGAGACATGTCCTGCCCATTGTTAAGAGTATCTGAGATCACTTCAGCTAAGGACATGCCGCCCCATGCAATAGCACGGTGAATGAGATAAGGTGTAGGACTATGGGGCTCAACGCGCTCTAAATAGGCAGCTACTTCCGCTAAGATGGTATAAGCTTGAGCACGACTTTTAATCGATAGAGGGGCTAGAGTATTTTCATTAGGATTTTCACTAGGGGCTTGTTTTTTTTGTTGCACAGTAACATCCTCTGGTTTATTCATCTTGTTCTCACCACGACCTTTAAGTATATGATAAATAAAACGTTGGAAAGCCTCCATTTGCTCTTGGATTCGAAAAAAAGTAGGTGCCTCGCTTTGAAGATGAGAGGTCAAAATCTTTTCTAGTTGCTCACTCGTTTTTAAGATTAAAATACATTTTTCTTCTAAACTTTGATAAAAGTGGGTAGGGGTTTCCTTTATGCTTAAAGAAATAGCTGCAGAAGACGGTTTTGTATCTGAAGCAGAAGAAGGTTGAGTTTTTTGATTGGGATTTAGCCTATTGGCATCTGTATAATCTAAAAAACGATAAGCATGGCCTGATTTGCTATTAGGTAGACTAATCATAATTGTCTGGATGCCCATACTTAATTTTGAATTCATCCACTCATAAGGAATAATGCGAAGCTCAGTATTTTCCTTGTTTAGTTGAGGATGGATGTCTTCCCAAAACTTCTGTGTTAACTGAGTGATAAGTTCGAGCCCTTTTTCAAGGCCAGGGAGCCCCTCTAGATGGAGCCAAGCCTCCGTGAGCCAAGCTGCAATTTGTAGATCTTTTGTTTGATGAATAAGAGCCGTTTGACATAATTGGGAAACTTTTTCCCAATCAGCCCGTTTAACATCTATTTTCCAAACGCCTTGGGGGAGCTTATCATTTTCTTCGCGTCGGGCTTCACGAATTTGATCATAGATTTCCGTGTAGCGTAAATATTTTCCACAAGGCATTTCTCCTGGAATAGGGGTTAATAAAGAGGAGGAAAATTTAGTTTGTTCCATTTGAACATCCTCCTGAATTATTTATAAGTGGTGCCGCAAAGGGGAAATAGGGCAGAGTTACAGGGTCTCCCGGTGTAATTTGTGGAGTAGAGGCAGGAGTGCGTGTAGTTGACGTTGAAGATGTCGCAGGTGCAGGTGCAGGTGCAGGTGCAGGTGCAGGTGTCGTCGACGTTGATGATTTAGCAGCTGGCGCCTTTATAGGCATAATCTGAAGGCTTATAAAGGCCGTTGCGGTCGTTAGATCAGTGTCCGTGTTCCCTTGTTGACAGCCAGAAGTTACATTAGAAGTCACATTTGTTAGGGGAATTTGAAAACGCAAGGTAATGGGCGTCGGATCATTTAAAGTACTAAAATCAGCAGGATTTGCCTGATTTAATCTTAAAAGTTTAAGAAGCGCCCAGTCTCCATCATAAGAGAAGATGGCATTTTCCCCTTGGACGAGATAGTTCGATATTGAATCGTCCTGTAAAGGCTGCAGAGGGCTGTTTGAGGCCCAACGGAAGATTATCTTCATTGAATTTCCAAAGTTCCATAGGCTTTCCAAGGATTTCGAACGTATATCGATCGTGCTCCCATTTGTGGCTATAGACCAATTAAGGATTTCATTCGCACGAATTTCCTTCTCTTTATTGACGCGAAAAGCAACCTTATAGGCGAATGCAGGGGAAGACAAGGTGGAGTTGGGAGTGAGATATCCTCCAAAGAAGGTGCGGACCTGATCCATTTGCTCAATAAAGGTGAGGGCATTTTTGCCTGCAGGTCCCAAATTCTGCGCTTCTTGAAGCGTGACTTTGATATTAGCAGCTTGACTATCCATCATTTCAAAGAAAGTTCGTATATCTTGAGGGGCTGCATCAGGACAGGGCGCATCAGGCTTCTCTACGAAAGGAAATTTATTCGCTAAATTAGCATTAAAGAAAGTGGCCAAATTAGTATAATTGCTTACAGAAACATCCTCGGATAGCTCAACACAACGGTCACGTAGTTTTTCTTGGATATTCGCTAAAATTTTGACAAAGAAATCATCTTGGCTGGAAATCAGATCTTCTGAATTAGCATACTTATTGCACGTTGCAAGGGTAACTTCGTTAAGAGGCCCCATAATAAAGTCTTCAAGAGAACTCAAGCCATTTCCAGGAGTTTTTTGCTCATAACCGGCTAAGTCTGCTAGAATTCCTGCCCACTTTGTAGCAAGAGGTAAATCACCAGGCATACCCTGTGTATTAATTTTTTCAATGAAAAGGACCAATGGCTCTGCAAATTCACGGGCAAGGTAGTTGATCCGATCACGTTGGAGCTCAATATAGTTTTTAAGAGAAGTTAGGCTCGTCACTCCAAAGGCTTCAAGAGCTGCCATGTTTGTACCTGCCCACCAGTCAAAAGAATCTTGTTTTATTGCATAAGGGGATTCCTTGGAGAGGATAGAATCCAGTGTTTTTAGAGGAGCATAGATCTGAGTGGTAAGAAGTGACTTGAGGGTTAAAAATGCAGAGTTGGCATTGTTGGTATAAAGAGCAACGAGAATTTGTTCAAGAAATGGAGCTGCGGCACGGTAATTCTGAACTTGAGACATAACAGAATCCTCTGGAGTCAATATGGATTCCGTTGTGAGATTTGTGCTAAAGATCTCTGCATCTACGATTGAGCTGATAATATTTAGCGTTAAGCTATCTCTTCCAATTTTTTGGAACAGTGGCTGAAGGGTTTTTGGAAAGTTTAAGAGGTTTGAATTGATAAAGTTATTGTAATCATTAATTAAGCGACTTGCTTGTTGAAGGCGCAAAGTGTCCCAAAGCAAAAGCGAGCCAATAGGAATGGCCGTTATAATTGATTTCTGCTCTGTGGCAGCCATGAAGCTTTGGGCATAGAAAGATGTTAGATTATTTAAGAGAGAAATGGCTCCAGGAGAGGGAGTTGCAATAGCTAACCCATTTTCAACAGTAAAAATCGTTCCTCCATCGATTAAGGGCGAGGTATAGCTTGCAAGTTTTTGGCGGAAGAGTTTAAAGTTTTGACTTATCTCAGAGATTAATTCATCCGTGGTCTGTGACGAAAAGAACATCGAATCAGCAATAAGTTGTATTGTGTACTCATATTGAGGACCTGGGTTAAAGTTATCTACACTATTTCCTGCGTTAATCCATTGAAGGGTAGGGTTGTTTATGGAATTAATGGTTTGCTGAAGACTTGTGAAAATTTTTCTTAAGAGCTCTGTATCGTAAGCTGTCGAGTGAGTGTTTGAAAAATCATTTATACTGCGTGTCAATGGACCAAAGCCTGGAATGGTTTGTGTTGGATCAAAAGTCCTTACTTGAAAATCATTAAATAATTTATGCAGCTTTACGGTAGCGTCTGCAGAATAAGTTTGAAAGTCAAAAGGATTGATTTTTGTATGTCTTAAAGGAGTAGTGTAATAATGTGCATTCTCGAAAAAGCCTTCTGGTACGACATAATTGAAAAGATACTGAATAATGGCAGCTACATCTTTTAAACTAGCGGTTGTTCCCAGCTCATTAAATTTAGTTGCAGCGGCTTCAAGAGCGCGAATGGAGAGGACATAATTGTAGAATTTATAGAATTCTAAAGTTTGAAGAGGATCCATTGGATTGCCCACATCTTGAGTGACTGGGACGATTGTATCTGCACTTACAAGCTGAGAGGCTTTATAGGCGAGTTGAATGGATATGGAACGAAGAATAATGCGACCATAAGATATCCCCATAACATATTTGATCTTTTTATCAAGTGGACTAAACCAAGAAGGTGGGATGTAGAGGGATTTCAGGTGATTGACATTTATACGTGTTATCGTTTCAATGAGAGTATGTGTCTGATCATCAAAGACAGCCCTTTCAATTTCTGCGTTATTTGATTGGTCTTTGAATTTTTCTAAACTCAGATTGATGTGATTAAGAGCGGGAAGTAAATTCATCTTTGCAGTTTGTAGTTTTTCGTTTGAATAGAGGAGGGCAATAGTTCCTAAAATGGCAGAAATAGCTACACCAATTTTGATAAAACGTATGACTGTGGTATTCCCTAAAAGCACCTTAGAAATAGGACGAGCAACGCCAACTTCTCGAAAAATCTTCATTTCAAAAAGATCATCTCCAAAATAAATGTTACTCGAATCAACTTTTACATCTTGCTTAAGAGAAACTGCTGTTGTGCCTTTAGAGGGCGCCTCATTTAATGGTGTAATATGACCATCCCCAACAAAATATAAGCCTCTTAAGAAAAAAGCTTCATGATAGCCAGAAACTTTAAAAATATGGTTTGTATAAGTTTTTAAACGTCCTTTCAATTGGTTTAAGGTAAGAGGAAACAAAAAGACGCCATCTCGTCCATCAATAGTTTTACTATCAGCGTAAATTTCTTGCTGTGTTCGATAAAGAGATTGATTAATTGTTGAAAAGGCCTCTTCAATCCAAGTAGAATCATAAGCTGAATCAATCGCATGATCGTTAGACCAGCCAAACATATCTCGCTTATTATGAGAGGGGAGAGATTTACAAAAACTTTTAAAGCCGGGAACGAGATCGCACTTGGTAACAACCACGTAAATAGGAAGTCTGATTCCAGTCATGTGTTGTAAATACCAGAGCTTACCGTAAAGGTATTCAGCTCTTGCTGTAATATCGTTATGTGCAAGAGCCTGAGTGCCTATGAGTTCTGAAGCGGGTATTGTTAAGACAATACCATCTAGGGCTCTTTTAGGGCGATAATTTGCGAGAAGATTTGAAAAAAGTTTCCATTGCTTTTCGTCAGATGTGGGTTGAGTTTCTTTAATAACATAATCACCCTCTAAATCTAAGACGATTCCATGATCATAAAACCACCAATTAAGGGCAGGGTGAGAATCTTCAGCGGTAGTAAAATCGGGAGTTCCAATAGGCTTGTCCAAGTTTAAGCTTTTAAGGAGTCTGGTTTTTCCAGCATTACTCGCTCCCAACACAAGAATCCAAGGAAGATGATAGCGAAATTGTGTTCCTCCCATAAAACTTTGCATTAGTTTAGTGGCATAGAGAAAGGACTTGCTCAAAGGATCAATTGCAAAATAACCAAAACGAGCTAAGTACAACTTAACTGAAGTAATAAACGGGAAAGTTTCCTCAAGGGAACGATGCTGCTCTTCCTTTTGAGTGAAAGAGCTTCGAAAAATAACAATGCCAATGAAGGCAAAGACAAGAGCGAGCAGGAGGGCTACCACCAAGCTCCATGGAAAGTAATAGGATAATAGTGTTGCTTGATCGCTGGGCATGTTTTTCCTTTATGTTGTTGCTTCAGCAAACGTAAGAATTTTATTTACGACAGCCTTGATGTCGGATGTTGCTGAGTACCAAATGATATAAGATATGATGAAATAGGTAAGAATAAGCCCTCCTACAAGGAAATACCAATTTCGTATCGTAGCAAGTTGTTTTGGTGTGTTCCCTTCAAGCGTATGTGAATAGGCGTCGGGAAAAAGATGAATGCGTTGCTTAAATAAATAAGGTTCGCGCCTATTTATGTATGTAAAAAGGCGGGTTCGATAGCTGTGTAAAATGGCGGGGTCATTAAAATGTCGGTATTTGCCTTGAAAACCAAGACCGAGAGCGTTGAGATATAAAACTCCCAGTTCTTTTTGTATAGGACTTTGCTCTTTTAATAAGATATCAAGTTTTTCAAAAAAGACCTGACCAGCACTGTGAGTTCCATATATGGTTTGTTCGAGTAGATTTGACTCCCAGTAGGTTTTACCCGCCCAATCTAAATTCAAAAAAACTTCATCAGCAAGAGCGACCATGATGAACTGAGCCTCTCTAAAATAATTTACTGAAAAAGTATTGCCTGCATATCCTGCCTCACTAGCCTGCTCTTTAATAACAACTTTTAGTTTTGAAAGAATAAATTCTGCTGTTGCGTCTGGTGAGGAGGAGGCGTCAGTGCTGGGTTTTTTTGACGATTTAGAAAGGGCAAACTGTTTGTGCTTTAGGACTTCTCCATAAAACTGTTCAAAGCATTCAATAATGTACGAGCTTCTTTCCTTATCACTCTTAAATCGCGCCACGAATTACACTTCCTTTTATTATTATGGGGCCTCGTTCATATATCTATACGATTTTACGTTTGAGGCCAATCTTCTTTTAGTCTATCAATAATTTTATTAAAAATTTATTAACTTAAATCCTCTAATGCTTGTTGGTTAGAATTATAAAGAACCAGCTCCGAAGGCCGTTCCTCTTGATTGTCTGAAATATTAAAAATACAAAGCGTGTCTTTTGGATCAATGTAGCGAGGATCAACATCCATAACAAAAAGTTGAATATCGCTTGTGGCAACAAGATTAAGGGATGGAACTTCGGAAACAATTGTACGGTTTGCCCCCAGTACTCGATTGTCTCTAGCAAGGGTAATGTTACTCTCTGTTACAATGATACAATTGTTAATCCAGTTGATAAGGGCCTCCGTTTTCATTCCCGCATTTGCCAGTGCGCCGAGAACAAGGCGATCTCTTACCCATGAGGAGTCAAGCTGTAGTTTAAAAACGTGATCCTTGAGAGTGAACGGGACAATAGTATAACTCTCTTGGATTTCATCTAAAACTTTTTTAATATATTTAATAACCTCATTAAATGTTGAGCGAAGGTCTAAATGATTATAAGCTTGAAAGCGAGGAGGGCTTTCACCATACTTAACACCGGAAATTTGGCCCGCAAGGCTACATAATTCTTTGAATAATTGAAGGGGTGAGGCGGCCTGTGAAGAGAGGAGGACTTCAAAAGGAAGAAGTCCTGCAATTAATTTAAGGCGAACCTGCTCGATCTCTTCAAAAAAAGAATCCTTTACAGTTTTTGACTGAACGGTTTGAACCTTTTGCTGAAGGTAGCCTAGTTTTAATCGCAGCTGTTCTGAGAGTTGATTGCACAGAGCGCCAATTCCCATAGAAATATCAATCTGGGGTTGTGGAGGCAGGTAATCAGTTAAAGAAAAACTCTTGGCGCCATATTTAACCTGGGCAATAGGGAAGGAAATATAGTGAGCAGGAGCCTCACTGCCAATTTGAAGGGATAGATTGGGTTCGAGAAGAGGAATCTTAATGGGCTGTTCACCCGTATTAATGTCTACAACTTGACTTGAAAGTGATGAAATGTAACGGGATACCTCTTCTTCTGGGTGTTCATCTTGAGACTTTTGAGGAGGAATACATAAATAAATGTATTGGGGAGTTTTCTGTAGTTGATTCTTTAAGGTATCCAAGTTGATTTCTAAGGGCGTGCCGTTAGTAGGAAGGCCTGAAATTATTAAACCATCTGGCATAATAGCTTCAAGTTCAAGGGGACGAAAAGTTCCTGAAGTTAAAAGGGCTTTATCAATTTTTAAGTGGAGGATTCCCCAATAATAGGGAAAAGTATGGCGCATGTAGTAAGACAGCATATTTGCCATACGAATATCTGCTTGTTGAAAGTGCTGTGGCATGAGAAGCATGCCTTCATACCATTGAATAGGATTTATATTTATTTTAGCCATTTTTCACCTTAGGTCCAGGAGTGTTTTTTCTCAACGCGGGTAGAATTTTTGTGGGATGCGCTTTTGGGGGAGTGAGTTGTTTTAGAGCTGACGGTCTTGCATTCCCTTGTGACCTTGAGCCAAAAGATGAGAGGGCGCCAGGGGCGTTCTTTTGTAAAGCTGGTGGAGTTTTTAAGATATTTGTTACTATAGGAGCAGATTGTTTCAGAATCGGCGACTTTATACCTTCTGCCTGTGATATTGAATTGAGGATATCTCCTTGTGATATTGTCTTGACAAGATCAGACATTGTTGTTCCTGGGTGAACAGCAGCAAGGTTCTCCGGAGAAAGATTCAAGAGATCGTTTTTTTGAAGAAGAATTGCAATAATACCACTGGGGGCAACCTTAAGACGATGGTCTCCTGGCGTAAGATAATTTGCAAAAACATAAGCACCGTTAGCTGCAGTTGCTGTCTCAGGAGAGAAAACTTGTACAACCTGTCCAGGGACAAGTTCCCAGTGCCAAATATCCAAAAGAGTAGGGTTATCAAGCAGTAATTGCGATGTGGTGGAAAAATATTGACTTGCAGACATTTGTCCTAAGCCCTTTACAAGATTGTCATCATATAAAACAACAAGATCAACAGCAATTGCAGAATTTTGATTGGCGTCTTGATCGGTGTATATGGTAACACTATTAATTGAGAGGTCTGGACCACAACCAGTAAGGCTCAAAGCTACAGCAAGGGCTAATTTGGCTATGGTTTTTGGCTTAAAAGACATAATTTTTACTTTCATGAGTGACCTGTATTATTCCCAGAGACCTTAACCACAAGAGCCCCTGGAATTTGATCGGCAAACTGTGAGGCGGCGTCTTGGGCCATATTATAGTCTCCATAAAGACCACTGTGAACGTAATACATGGCGCCTCCTTCTGGGGCTTTGCTTTGCATTATTTGTGAGTTGATGCTTAATCCTTGGAGATGAGAAACAAGGTTAGAGGCATTTTCTTTTGACGCATAAACGCCTAGTTGAACTGTATAGTTCTCTGATGAAGTTGAGGGGAGCGACGAGCTGGGCGAGACCACACTTGGTTGAGATGATGAAGGAGCACTAGATTGCGGAGATGTTGCAGGAGCATTTGTATGAGGTGTGATCGTTGATACGCTAGAAGGAGGAGGCATCGTTGTTGAGGAGGTTTTTTGAGTTGGTGCTGTAACGGCTTCATGAACGGTGGAGGCCGCTTGACTCATGAGGTGTGAGGTTTCTTGCTGTGTTTTTTGACCTGCCTGTTTTCCAATAGCTTCTGTCGTTGCTGAAACGAGAGGTGTTAAAAAGGAAGGAAGATTTGTAGGCTTTGACTCTATGATCGTTGATTGAACCGCTCTGCCGGCTTGTTGTGAGGCTATGCCTTGTAATGTTGCCCCTAGGGAAGGGTCAGCCATTGAAGAAGAGGATTGTTGTTGGGGAGGAGAGGCGGTATATCCCTCCGATGTTTGTTCCTGATTCCCTAAGGGGGATGAGTATGATCTAGGAGCGGGAGCAGAAAACCACATGCCAAGCAAAAATCCACTAAAAAAAGTTAAAGAGCCTAAAAGCATCAAGCTTAAACATATTGAAAAAAGAGAAAGTTTGCTCATCGTAATGGTTGTAACATTTGAAGTTTTGCTGGCGGGATAAGACACATTTTGAATAGGTAAAGTTTGAACTTGAGCTGGCATTGCAGCCATAGGGTGCACGTTATTCTGTTGTATTGCTTGCTCCATGGACGTTCCGTTCATCCTTCTTTACCTTTAAAATTTTTTTATAGTCTACAGAAAATCCTTAAGGAAGTGTATATATTTTTTTCAAATTCATTGAGTTATAGACAAAAATGTGTCTTTCAAGCACAATAAAGCGATTTATAAGAAGGTGAGACCCTATGCAGCAGTACATTATTGGCAATTGGAAAATGAACGGTACAAAGGCAGATGCGCAAAAATTAGCTGCAGGCTTTTTAAAGCGCATTCAAGAATCAGAAAGGCCTCTTCCTCATATTATTTTGTGCCCCTCTTATCCTTATCTGTCTGCTGTTGTTGAGACATTGCAGGGCAGTTCGATTCAAGTAGGAGCTCAAGATGTTCATCCTGAGAAGAGTGGTCCTTTTACTGGAGATGTAAATGTCACGCAGCTTGTAGATGTAGGATGTAAATATGTTCTTGTTGGTCACAGTGAACGTCGTCAGCATCATTTTGAAACGAGTTCCCTGATTCGTCGAAAAATTGAAGCTTCTATTAAGGGAGGCTTGCATCCCATTTTATGCATCGGAGAAAGTGCTGAAGAGAGAAAAAGTGGTCGTGCCCTTCAAATTGTGGCCAATCAGCTTCTCAGCGATTTACCAGAGTCTTTTAACGCTCATGAATTAATGATAGCTTATGAGCCTTTGTGGGCTATTGGTACCGGTGTTGTGCCTTCCCTTGAACAAATTGAAGAAATAATAGGCTTAATAAAGCATGAGTTTTCGACCCGTATGGGAGGAGGAGCTCTGATTCCAACTCTCTATGGAGGGTCTGTTACGGCTCAAAATGCGAAAGACCTTCTTGACTTACCTCATGTGGATGGGTTGTTGGTAGGGGGAGCTAGCCTTAAACTTGAGGATTTTTGGCAAATTATCAATGCTTCCAATCGCTGAGAGGGGGGCTTCACTGATATTTTTAAACATAATTTTCCTTAGATGAACTTAAAAAGCAGCCCTTGATAGAGCTGCTTTTTGAGTTAAGAAAGGAGAGATTAAGATGAGCTTTAGGTTTAGCTAGCAGGTGTTCCTCCACCCCCGGCATCGCCACCACCCCCCGCAGGGGCTGCGCCACCACCTGTATCACCACCTGCAGCAGGAGCTGCACCACCTGCAGCAGGAGCTTCAGTCCCACCACCGCCAGCTGCTGGAGCAGCTGCTGCAAGCGTTCCTGTCGTAAAGTCAATGG
>JAIEQB010000039.1 GCA_019748065.1 Alphaproteobacteria bacterium
CATGCTCAACCTTGGAGGTATGGAATGAAAATCATAAAACCAGGTCAAATGATTCAAATTGATCATATGACTGTCTCTAAAAATGGCTTCTCTGCTAAGCATTTCCAAGCCTGGGATCCCACATCCAAGTTTATCCATGCGGGCCTTTATTCTAACGCTAAAAGCCGTACCGCTAAAAAATTCTTGAAAGAGCTTATTCAAAAGGCCCCCTTTAAAATTGAATCAATTCAAGTGGACGGAGGATCTGAATTTATGAAAGACTTTGAGGAAACCTGTTCTGAGCTCGGAATTTTACTCTTCGTTCTTCCTTCGAAACGACCCCAATATAACGGGGGTGTTGAAAGAGGAAATCGCATCTTTAGAGAAGAATTTTATTCGCGAAAAGATCTCTTTCCTAGTTCTGTCCATGGTCTGCGTTCCCATCTCTCTCATTCACTCGAAAAATATAATTCTTTCAGACCTCATTTTAGTTTGAATGGAGTCACTCCTTTGCAGTATATTCATGAATCCTATCCTATGGCCTCTTGAGTCTCATATGTACTGAACTCATACAATTTGAATTTTTTTATTGTTGTTACAAAAAATAATAGATAAAATTTCTTAATTTTTTATTAAAAAATGAAAATTTTTTCTCATTTGAATGGTTAGATCAGGATTAGATTGTTTAAAGAGAGCTTGAAGAAAACCTTTGTTTTTTTGTTGGTCATCTCCTTGGAAAAATAAAATTAGGTTAAGCGTTGTAAGGTTTTTTAAATTTAAAGCAGCAATATCTCGCAATGTGTGACCAAGAAGAACCACTTTTCCTTCTACACTAATTTCAGCAATTTCATCTTTTTTTAATTTATCAATTATTGGTCTTCTAAGATGACCTTTCTCCAGTAATCCCATCAGTTCAGTATGTAGATGGAGTTTATTTCCAGTTATTTTAGTTGCAGGCGGTAGTCCATCATCATCTATAGCAAAAGAAGGACAAATAAGTTGGGTAAAAGACATAATAAAAAAAGAAGTAGTGAAATTTTTTTTCATAATTAAATCTCATAATAATTTTTAGTATATATTATGTGTGTTATAATATGATTATTTAAAAAACAATTTATATTAAGATATTATTTTATAAAATAATTGCAAAATGGTATTACTTTTTATCGCGAATCTTGCGCCAGTTGGCATGATGCTTTTGATGATCTCCGAGGGTTTCGGAGAAAGCATGACCACCAGAGCCATCCGCCACGAAGTAAAGGTAGGCAACATTAGCGGGATGGGCAGCCGCCTTGAGGGAAGAAAGGCTTGGATTTGCAATGGGGGTGGGAGGAAGGCCTCTATAAAGGTACGTATTGTAGGGACTTTCAAATTTCAAATCTCCACGAAACAGTGCGCGTCCCAGCCCTTCTCGACCATTTGTTAAGGCATAAATCACCGTTGGATCGGCTTGAAGGGGCATTCCTTGTTTCAGACGATTTAAAAAGACAGCTGCAACCAGAGGTTTCTCGGGTGTTTTTGAGGTTTCCTTTTCGATAATAGAGGCTAAAACTAAAAGCTCCTGAGGGGATCCAAGGGGGTGGTTGTCACAGCGCTCTGCCCAAGCCTCTTCAAGAGCATGGGCCATCGCCTTTTGCATGCGACTCAAGATGATGGAACATTCCGTTCCATGGGGAAAGTGATAGGTCTCTGGCAAAAGAGCGCCTTCTTCAGGTGTTTCACAAGCTCCTTGAAAATGCGCATTTGAAGTAATTTTTTCAACGAGCCTGTGGCATGTTTCTCCTTCAATAAGAGTAACACCATGGAGAATAACTTCACCTGATTTTAAGATATGAATCAGTTGGGCTGGAGTTATGGAAGGAGGAATGAGATATTCCCCAGCCTTTAATTTTTGAGAGACTCCTGTTGCGTAAACGACCACTTTAAAGAGGAGAGGGGAATTTAAGATTTCATACTGGCTAAGGGTTTCTGCAATTTGAGAAAGAGAGGCACCTTTTTCGATAAAAATGGTGGTTTTCTCATTTTTTTGAGGGTGTTGAAACCAATAGGCCACATAGCCTGCAAAAGTAGAAAGAAGGGCAATCATGAGGATAATAAGGGCAAAAATTATGCAGAGTGGTCTTTGTTTAAAACAACTTACGCCCACCAAGGCTTAGATGGCTCCCATCACAAGGGAGGCATTGGTTCCGCCAAAGCCAAAGGAATTAGACATGGCATAGCGAATTTTTTGTTCTTTAGCTTTATGAGGAATAAGATCAATCCCATCAGTTCCTTCTGAGGGGTTATCCAAATTGATCGTGGGCGGCAAAATACCGGAATTTAAAGCAAGGATTGAGAAAATAGCCTCAACTCCGCCTGCAGCTCCTAATAAGTGACCTATAGCTGACTTTGTAGAAGACATATTCGCATTATGGGTAAAGAGGCGTTTAACGGCTCCTAATTCGATCATATCACCGATAGGAGTTGCCGTGCCGTGGGCATTGATATATCCAATGTCCTCTGGATTCAATTTAGCATGGCGAAGGGCCCCTTTCATAGCTCTAAAGCCCCCATTTCCATCCTCAGCAGGGGCTGTGATGTGGTGGGCATCGCCTGAAAGACCATAGCCTAAGACTTCAGCATAAATCTTAGCACCACGTTTTTTCGCGTGCTCATATTCTTCCAAAACAACAACACCAGCCCCTTCTCCAATCACAAAACCATCCCGGTCACGATCCCATGGACGGGACGCCCTTTCCGGCTCATCATTGAAATTAGTGGAGAGGGCTCTTAAGGCCGCAAACCCAGCAACACCAATCTCGCAAACTGCAGCTTCGGCGCCACCCGCAACCATGACATCTGCATCACCCCATTGAATGAGGCGAGCGGCATCTCCAATAGCATGGGCACCTGTAGAACAGGCCGTCACCACAGCATGATTAGGCCCTTTAAATCCATAACGAATAGAAACTTGGCCAGAAACAAGGTTAATGAGACAAGAGGGAATAAAGAATGGGCTTATTTTCCGAGGTCCGCCCTCCTTTAAAAGGACAGAGGCTTCATAAATGCGAGGAAGCCCACCCACACCGGAGCCGATCATAACGCCGGTCATTTCTCTTTGCTCTTCTGTTTCAGGAACCCATCCCGAATCAGTAAGTGCTTCTTCTGCCGCCGCAATGCCATAGAGGATAAACGTATCTATCCTTCTTCGTTCACTGGGGGTCATATAATCTGTAGAATTAAATTGGCCCTTTTCAGTTCCCAAAGGAACAAGGCCGGCAATTTTTGAAGGGTAAGCCTCCGTATCAAAGGTATCTATGCGCCGAACACCTGACTCACCTTTAATAAGGCGCCCCCAGGTGGTTTGAACACCATTCCCTAGAGGGGTCACAAGACCCAAACCTGTTACAACAACTCGACGCATAGATTTATACCATTAATAATTTACTTAGAGGCACGCTCTTGAACATAGTCAATTGCGTTCTTCACGGTAATGATTTTTTCAGCGGCATCATCAGGGATTTCGCATCCAAATTCTTCTTCAAAAGCCATGACAAGTTCAACGGTATCGAGGCTATCCGCGCCAAGATCATCCACAAAACTTGCACTGTCTATGACTTTGTCTTCATCGACACCTAAGTGTTCAACGACAATTTGTTTTACACGTGCAGCAACGTCACTCATTTCAACTTTTCCTTACGTTGTTGACAATTACATTGTTAAGGTAAAAACTTTACCTACTTTAACTATGGCTTGCTAGCATACTCTTTCACGTTTGGCTAGTCTAGAGTAAAAAAATCCTGTGAAAAAAATCTACACCATAGTCATTCCGCCATTAATATGAAGAGTTTGACCTGTCATATACTTGGCTTCATTGCTGGCTAAATACACAACTGCAGCCGCAATATCAAGAGGGGATCCAATTTCTCCTTGTGGAATTTCCCCTAAAATTTTTTCTCGCTGCTTTTCATTCAGCACATCGGTCATAGGAGATTCAATAAATCCAGGGGCAATGCAGTTTACTGTAATGCCTCGGGTAGCGACTTCTGCAGCCAAGGATTTAGAAAGTCCAATCAAGCCTGCCTTTGAGGCCGCATAGTTGGCTTGCCCCGCATTGCCAGTCACACCCACAACTGAGGTAATATTGATAATTCTTCCGGCCCGTTGTTTCATCATGCCCTTAAGGGCTTCACGAGACAGGCGGAAAGCAGAGTTTAAATTTACCTCAATCACTTTACTCCATTGGGCGTCACTCATGCGTAGCATAAGCCCATCTTGGGTCAACCCCGCATTATTGACCAAAATATCAAGCCCCCCTAACGCTGCTTCCGCTTCAGAAATAAGCTTTTGCGTAGATTCTATATTAGAAAGATCACATGGAAGAATAGTGGTGCGGTCTCCCAGCTCTTTGGCGAGCGCCTCGAGCTTTTCCTTGCGAGTTCCCGAAAGAGCCACATGGGCGCCTTGCCTGTGAAGGGCGCGAGCTATTTCAGCTCCTAAACCGCCTGTCGCTCCTGTGACCAGGGCTTTTTTTCCTTTAAGTTCAAACATGATAAATCCTCTACGCTGCTATGTCTTGCTTGAGAAGAGACTCTATATCATAAGGCGTGTTCAAAGCAATACCATTGAGCGTAGGGCAAATACGCTTTGAAAGACCAGTAAGGACCTTTCCTGCACCAATTTCGAGTGTTGTCGTCACTCCAGCTTCAGCCATTTTTTCGATGCTCTCGCGCCACCGAACGCGTCCTGTGACTTGGTCAATCAAAAGCTTAGTTAGGTTTGGGGCCTCTTGAATAGCTTCAGCTGAAACGTTATCAAAAACGGGAACACAAGGATTTTTCATCATAACTTCTTGGAAAGCTTCTGCCATTCGATTTTGGGCGGGCTTCATAAGGGTACAATGAAAGGGGGCGCTTACGTTCAGGAGTATGCTGCGTTTGGCGCCTCGTTCCTTTGAAATTTCAACAGCTCTTTCCACGGCTTCCTTATGGCCACTAATCACTACTTGATCGGGGCTATTGTCATTGGCAATCTCGCAAACCTGACCTTGAGCTGCCTCATGCACAATGTTTTCCACATCGATCATCTCAAGTCCCAAAAGGGCCGCCATAGCACCTTCACCTAAGAGCACCGCCTTTTGCATGGCTTGTCCCCTGATTTTAAGAAGACGCGCTGTGTCCGCAAGGCTTAGGGCACCTGCTGCACAAAGGGCTGAATATTGACCCAAAGAATGGCCGGCAACGAAGGCAGCTTCCTGAGAAAGGTTCAGGCCGCCTTCTTTCTCCAAAACCCGCATAAGGGCCATACTTACGGTCATAAGGGCCGGCTGGGTGTTTTCGGTTAAGACAAGGTCGGATTCAGGTCCTTCAAAGATTATTTTTGTTAGATTTTGTTTGAGTGCTTCATCAACTTCTTGAAAAATGTCCTTTGCGCAGGGAAATGCGTCATAAATATCACGCCCCATGCCAATGCTTTGGGAGCCTTGTCCTGGAAAAAGAAATGCTTTCATGCGTATCATCCATTACCTATTATTGTTCTTAAGAGATGGCGTGTGCTGGAGCAGATGTCAAGAGATCTTGAGAAATACACTTTGCAGCATCTGCATAAAATATTATATTGTCCATGGGATTAAATGAATTTTTAAAGATGGACGTTAATGCTTGAATCCCTCTCTATTCGAAACATTGTTTTAATTGATGAGCTAACCCTCTCCTTTAAGGAGGGGCTTTGCCTTTTAACTGGCGAAACGGGAGCGGGGAAATCAATTCTTTTGGATGCCTTGGGGCTTGCTTTAGGAGCACGTGCGGAAGCACGGCTTTTAAGGCCGGGGGCTTCAAAAGCTCAGGTATCAGCTACCTTTTCTCTCCCGCCTGCCCATAGCTTTTGGCAAGCCCTCGATGATCAAGACATCGACTATAGGGGAGGAGAAATTATTTTTCGCCGCACCCTTGAGGCAGACGGGAAAAGCAAATGTTTCCTTAATGATCAAGTGATTACCCAAAACTTGATGCGCCAGTTGGGACAAGAGCTAGTCGAAGTTCATGGGCAATTTGATAAACTTCTTCATCCAAAAGCTCATCTGAAAGCCCTTGATGACTATGGAAAAATTGATAAATCACCGGTCGAGAGGGCTTTCAAGACCTATCGGGAGGCGCGAGAAAACTTAAAATCCTTTCAGGAAAATCTGAGTCGCGCTCAGGAGCGGCAAGCTTTTCTGCGCTTTGCCAGTGATGAGATTAAAAAGATAAATCCCAAACCGGGGGAAGAGGCGGAATTAGAGCGGGAGAGAGCCCTCATCTCCCACGGCGCAAAAATGGCCGAAACCTTATCGGTGGTGGATCAAGGTCTTGCCCCAACTCTTTCGGGGCTTTTCCTGTCTCACAAAGCCTTAGCACGGATTCAAGATCTGCTTCCTGAGAAAATAAACCCTCTTCTTAAAACGGCCGATCGGGCCATTATTGAAGTGCAAGAGTTGTGTGAGGAACTGAGCTCTCTCCGAGGAGAGGTTGAGGGCACTCCCCACGATTTGGAAATCCTCGAAAATCGCCTGTATGCCATAAGAGGCCTTGCCCGAAAATATCAAACAGAAGACTTGCTTGCCACTTTGAAAGCCTTTCAGGAGGAACTGATTTCCTTTGATCATAGGGAAGACTCCCTTAAAACCCTTGAGAAAAAACTGGAGGAGGCGCGTCACACTTACCTTGAAAAAGCAAACCACCTCTCAAAGACACGAAAAGAGAAGGCTTTAGCGCTTCAAAAGGCCCTTGCGGAGGAACTCGGCCCCTTAAAATTAGGGCAAGCTCACTTCCGCGTTCACTTTGATGTTTGCCCAGAAGACGGTTGGGGACCCCAGGGGTGTGATCGGGTAGAGTTTTACATTCAAACCAACCCTGGCGTTCCAGAAGGGCCTCTGTCGACGGTGGCGTCAGGAGGAGAACTCTCCCGTCTTATGCTCGCCTTAAAAGTGGTTTTGGTGCAATCGGGCGCTGTGCCCACGCTCATTTTTGATGAAATTGAAATCGGGACGGGAGGCGCTGTTGCGGCCGCTATGGGCGAAAGGTTAGAGGCACTTTCTCACGCCTTGCAGATTTTAGCCATTACCCACTCCCCCCAAATCGCGGCATATGGGTCGGAACACCTGGTCATTTCTAAATCTGTTCAAGAAGGCATTACGACCACTCGCGTGCGCGTATTAGAAGAGGCTGAGCGAGATGAGGAAATTGCCCGTATGCTTTCGGGCGAAGAAATTACAGAGGAAGCCCGTGCAGCCGCCCGCAGATTGATGGGCGCAAGATGATGAATGCTATCCCTATCGATCAATTAACGGAAGAGGACGCCAAAGAAGAGCTTAAATACCTCGCCGAAACCATTACTCTTCATGACAGGCTTTATTACCTCGAGGATCAACCCCAAATTAGTGATGCCGAATATGATGAACTCAGGGTGCGCAATGCGGCCATTGAAAAGCGGTTTCCTTATTTAATTCGAGAAGATAGTCCGAGTCTAAGGGTAGGAGCTCCCCTTACGGGGCCTTTTAAAAAGGTCAAACACCGGAGAGCCGTTCTCTCCTTGGATAATGGTTTTGAAGACCAAGACGTTTATGATTTTATGGATCGTATCCGGCGCTTTTTGGGGCTTTCCCAAGATACCCCCATTGAAATTGTTGCTGAGCCAAAAATTGATGGACTCTCTGCTACCTTGAAATATGAAAAAGGGGCTTTTGTTTTAGGTGCTACTCGCGGTGATGGGACCGAAGGGGAGGACATTACCCAGAACCTTAAGACATTAAGGGATATTCCAAACCTTATTGAAGATAAGGATTTTCCCACTCTTACGGAGATTCGCGGGGAAGTTTATATGTGCCACGAAGATTTTGTGGCTATGAATGCGGAAAGGGGGAAAGATAATCTCCCGCTATTCGCCAACCCTCGCAATGCTGCTGCCGGCTCAGTACGTCAATTGGATCCCAAAATAACAGCCAGCCGTCCCCTCAAATTTTTTGCCTACGCTTGTGACGATTATGAACCTTTTCATGTTCCGACCCATTGGGACTTTTTAGAAAAACTGAAAAGGTGTGGATTTGTTGTGAATCCTCTAGCTCGTCTTTGCGAGAACGTGGATGATATCTTAGCCTATTACCATGAACTGGAGGCCCAAAGAGCTACTCTGCCTTATGATATTGATGGAATTGTTTATAAGGTCAATCGCCTTGATTGGCAGAAACGGATGGGGTTTTCAACGCGGGCACCTAGGTGGGCTTTAGCCCATAAGTTCCCCGCTCAAAAAGCCCAGACCCTTCTTGAGGACATTCTGATTCAAGTGGGCCGTACGGGCACTTTAACGCCGGTCGCTGTCCTGAAGCCAGTTACTGTTGGGGGCGTTGTTGTCTCCAGAGCGACCCTTCATAATGAGGATGAAATTGCTCGGAAGGATGTTCGTATTGGGGATATGGTCATTATTCAACGGGCGGGAGATGTGATTCCTCAAGTATTAAGTTCTGTTTTAGAAAAACGTCCAGAAAATGCGAAGCCTTTTGTTTTTCCTCACATATGTCCAGTTTGCGGTTCCCATGCAGTTCGTCTTCCAGGAGAAGTAGCCCGAAAATGTATTGGTGGCCTTATTTGCACAGCCCAAGCGGCCCTCAGAATTTGCCATTTTATCTCTCGAGATGCTTTTGATATTGAAGGGTTTGGCACAAAACATGTGGATGCTTTTTATAAAGAAGGGCTGATTCACTCTCCTCAAGATATTTTTACCCTAGAAAAAAGGGATCAAGAGAGCCTTACTCCTTTGCGCTTGCGAGAAGGGTGGGGGCCGCTTTCTGCCCAAAATCTTTTTAAATCCATTAATGCCCGCCGTAAAATTCTTTTGCATCGATTTATTTATGCCCTCGGGATTCCTCAGGTGGGGCAAGCGACGGCAAAGCTCTTGGCGCGTCATTACCTTTCTTATATCGCCTGGAAGGATGCTATGATAATGGCTAAAGATCAGGCCAGTGAAGCTTATGTAGGGCTTGTTTCTATTGATGGTATTGGGCCTAGTGTTTCCCAGGATTTGATAGCTTTTTTTGATGAACCCCATAATCTTCAGGTGCTGCATGATCTTTTAGAGGAAATTACTGTCCTGAATGAAACACCGCCTCAGATAAGCGATAGTCCTCTTATCAATAAAACTATTGTTTTCACAGGTACTCTTGAGCATATGACTCGTGCAGAAGCTAAAGTGCGAGCGGAATCTCTTGGAGCGAAGGTGTCAAGTTCTGTTTCTTCAAAAACCGATTACGTTGTCGTGGGGGCGGATGCGGGCTCCAAAGCAAAGGCGGCCCAAGCCCTTGGCGTTAAGGTTTTGGGAGAAGAGGCGTGGCTGAAACTATTGGAGTAGTTTGATGACGCCATGTGGACCATTCTTGAAGTCCTCCAGCTTTTCTTTGACATATAAAATCATAAAATTGGGTGATAAACGTTTTACGATCTTCAAGTTGTTTCTTTGTATAGCTACCTCCTTTCCAAACATCGGTGTTAAGTAAGTTTTCTGATCCAAGAAAATGCTGACGCTTGACAATATCTTCTAGGGAAACGAGGGGGGCATTTTTCATAATATCGTACATGACTAACATCATTGAGGTCCGTCCCTTACCATAATGACAATGGAAATGGACCCAGGTATTAGTAGGCAAGTTGTCAAGAACTTTTACTAAATGATCGATTGTCTCATCAGATGAAATAAATTTACTTCCTACTTTAAGATGGGCATAAGACAAACCATGCTTTTGAGCTTCGATAGCTTCAGGAACAACAAGTTCAGGATGTACGTCAATTGATCCAGTAAAAATCCATCTGCGAATATAATATTTCCAATGAGGATTTTGTTTTTGATAAGCAAAAAAAGTAGAAGGAACCCCGTGAATGTAACCGTGGAATTCATCAATTCCATCTATAATAAAGAGGGGATCTTTAGTGTAATTAAGCCTTCTCTTCAGATCTGGAAAGCGAACGGACGTCCCTCCGGAAGCCCTTAGCTCCTGCAGTCCTCTTAAATCAAGCCCTTGGGCAAAGATAATTTCATCATTTGTTGTACGAAAATTAGTGTTAAAATAAGCTTCGTAAAATAAGAAAAAACCGAGTCCTATAAACCCACTCAAAGCTCCAGCAATAAAGATATTTCTTAGTTTAAAGAACTGTTTCATTGAATTTTTTTATATTGCGTTTGATGCCAATCAGACCATTTTTGAAGTCCTCCAGCTTTTCTTTGACAAATAAATTGATAAAATTTTTCAACGAATTCTTTGCGATTTTCAAGTTGCTCCTTGGTATAAGTTCCATTTTCCCAAACTTCCGTATTAAATAAATCTTCAGAACCAAGAAGATGCTGACGTTTGACGATATCTTTAACAGAAACTTGAGGCGCATTTTTCATCGTATCCAACATTACAAGCATTAGAGAAGTTCTTCCCTTTCCATGGGAACAATGGAAATGAAGCCAAGTGTTTTCAGGGATGTTATCATAAAAAGTAAGAACGTTATCAATAGCTTCATCGCTAGAAATAAAGGTGCTGCCAACGTTAACTTTTTTATAATCAAGGTTATATTTTTTGGCTTCTTCTTCCTCAGAAACAACCAGTTCTGGATGTATATTTGTGGATCCAGTTAGTAGAAAACGTCTCACGAGATGTTTAAGCTTTGCTGGTTTATGGTAGCCTAAAAGTGCAGTGGGAATGCTGTTGACAAATCCATGATATTCAGACATGGCATCAACAATAATAATTGGTCCATCAATATGGCACAGTTTCCATTTAAGGAAAGTGAAACAAGTTGGGGATCCTCCAGAAGCGCGGATGTCTTGCAACCCTCTTAGATCAACCTCTTGAACTGGACCAATCTTATCCTCCATAGAACGAAAGTTTCTTCCATAAAAAGCATCAAAAAAGAGAAGAGATATAACAAGGACAAAAGTGCCTATCCCTCCAAAAATAACTTTTTTTAAGCTTATTTTTTTTAGCAAAGTACTAGCTTTCACTCTTCCAGGCAGACCATGTTTGCTGGCCACCTGCTTTTCTTTGACAAATGAAGGCATAAAAGTCTTCGATAAATTTTTTACGGTTTGTAAGCATTTCTAATGAATAGCTCCCTCTTGCCCATGGAACAACGTCAAATAAGTCTTCGGATCCTAGGAGATGTTGGCGCTTGATAATATCTTCCAAGGCTACTTGAGGGGCATTTTTCATAATATCAAACATAGCAAGAGCTAAGGACGTTCTTCCATTTCCTCTTTCACAATGAAAGTGAACCCATGTTCCAGGAGGGAGGGACTCTAGAATTGTGACAAATCTATCAACGTCTTCTGCAGAACTTATGTATCGACTTCCAATAGGGGCTGAGATGTAAGCGAACCCATAAATTTTCGCTTCCGCTTCTTCATTACGGAGCCATTCAGGATGTGCTTTTAAAGTTCCAGAATATAAAAGTCGTCGCAAATAATGCCTTAATTCGGGTTGTTCATAGTGATAACCAAAGTAACGATGGGGAATACCATTAAGGTAAGTGGAAGTTGATCCTTTAACGTCAAAAATGAGTTTCTTTTCCTTTACAGAATTTAGTCTTTGTTGTAATTGCGAAAACAGTGGGGCATTGCTTCCTGAAGCATTGAGTGCTTTCAACCCTTCTAAATTAACCTTTTCTGAGGTTTGAACTTCATCTTGCATGGTACGCATTTTGTTAGTAGGATATCTATCTACGTACATATAGATTCCAAAACTTGCAAAAAGAACCAAAGTAATTCCAAGGGAAATTAAAGTGGTTTTTAGGAGTTTATTCACTCACCATCTCCTATAATTTTACTTAGCATAAGTGGTATTTAAAACTACAATTTTGTAGAAGAGTTTTTCTAGAGACGCAAGATATAAATTCTATTTGTTTTTTAAGAAATGAGAATATTTAATTTTTTCTGTATGCTACTTATTGGTTTTAGACTTGATTTTGTTAGTAATTTTTTTAGAGATTTTTACAAAAAGTTTTGGTATAGTTAACTTAAGATCAGTAGTAAGTGGTATAATGATGAAGGAAGATCTAATGCATAAACTTGATAGACTCAAAGATGAACATCGAACATTGGAAGATAAAATATTAAATCTTATGTCAACAACTTTATATGACCAGGTTAATGTTCAAAGACTCAAGAAGAGAAAACTCCAAATTAAAGATGAAATCACAAAACTTAGGACAAAGCTTATTCCTGATATTATCGCTTAAAGCGTTTGTTAGGTTATAGTAGTTTTCTTTTGCTTGAAAAGGATAAGGAATTTTTTCTCAACCTGCTCGTGAACAATTTCCGCCATAAGGAAAACATAAACCAAACCAAGACCAATTCCCCAAAACACGTTAATACCTTGGCTAATCATGAAATACATCAGCATATAGCCGGGTAAAACGTGACCGATATAAAGGGGATAGCTAATATTTGATACCCACTCGAGAAATTTGTTGTTTTTCCGTTGTCCTTGTAAGCTTTTCTTATCAAAGAGAATAAAATAACTAAACACAATAAGACCTATAAGATAGCTATGAGTTTTTAACGCGTCGGGTGAGCTAAATAAAGGGGACAAAAATGCACTCAAGAAGAGTGCGCCTAGTAAAAGGCCTCGCTGCGGAAAAAGAGTTTTTTTATAATAAGCATAGAGAACGGTTCCTAAGAGGATCAACATATAATATTTGAGATTTTTCCGCGCCAATACCACAAGATAGCCCCACCAGAGGTCATCTCCAGCTGTAACGCTGTAAAGAATATAAATAAGGAGGCTGAGCCCAAGGGTTGTAGCACACATTTTCTCAGGGAAATTTTTCTTGCCAAATTGCCATATCAGAGCAGAAAGAAGATAGAATTTGATTTGAATTTCCAACGTCCACACAGCTCCGTCAATATAGGGGTAGTGATAAAGGTCGCGTACCCAAAAGAAATAGGACAGAACATGGCCAACAGTATAGGGAAACTCCCATCCCTGAAGGGCAAAAAATCCATAGACAAAAAGAAGTCCTAAGGCAAAACAAACAACGTATGTCGGCCAGAGGCGAAGAATCTTGTGGATAAGAAAGTGTTTGAAAGTTCCATAGCGCTCTAAGGAGGGAATAATAAGGAAACCTGAAATTAAGAAAAAGAAGGCAACGCCTAAATGACCAATATCAAAGGGCAAGGCATTAACCATGTCTAAATAAAAGGGCCGCGCAAGCTCTATCTCTTCCATGTTAAACAACCCAGCTGAAAAGCTTTGATGGTCAAAGAAGAATACAAAAAAATGATAGAATATCACAAAAAGAGCGCCAAGCCCTCTTAAAATATTTAATATATAATATTCTTTCTTTATCATATACTTAAATTAATAACAGAGAGGTTAAATTTCAAGGGAAAATGTGAGAAATTTTTTCATAAAAATAAGAGTAAACTTTAAGAAGGACTGTGTTAGTACATATTTATACATAGTCACATAACCATGTTCATATGCAATGATTCAAATAAGTGCTGGAGAGTTTAAAGCAAAATGCCTCAAATTGATGGATTTAGCTGAACAAGAACATGAAACCATCGTTATTTCAAAGCAAGGGAAGTTTATTGCAAAGCTTGTCCCTTATGAAGAATTCCCCCCAAAGCTTTTTGGTTTTCTCAAGGGTTCTGTCCATATAGAAGGTGATATTATTCATCCTTTAAAGGAATCTTGGGATGCAGAAGAAGCTTGATATCCATCTTTTGCTTGATACGCATGCTTTTATTTGGCTTATGAATGGCGATACTACTTTATCCCCAAAAATATGTTCTCATATTGAAAACATTTTAAAAATAGGTGGGGGAATTGGTCTTAGTGCCATTTCCCTATGGGAAATCAGCATGCTCGTGATGCGAAAAAAGATTCTTTTAAATCAGCCCCTGTATTGGATACAAAGTTGTCTCAAAGCTCCGGGAGTTTATTTGTGTGAGATTACCTCCGAAATAGCGGTTGATAGCTGCTCTCTTCCGAACAACTTTCATGGTGATTCCACCGATCAAATGATTGTAGCTACAGCAAGGGCACTTAACATTCCCTTGCTCACCAGAGATGAAAAAATTCTTGCCTATGGTCAACAGGGCTATGTTCAAACGATGAAAACTTAACTCCTAAAATTAATCAAAATTTAATTTTACTCCGCTATTCTACTATGGTAAATTAAATTTTCTCTTTACATCCCGATCCTCTCACAGGTGGCTATGTATAAGGCTAAAGAGGCTGACCGAAACTGTACGCGTCTATGGGAGCCTTAAAGTTAAAATCCAAGTTAAAACCTTCTTGTGAGGGAAGAGATCTTGCTCTAGAAATAAATGAGTTTTAATTCACAAGCAGGAGCAAACTCCATGTCTATTTTACCTGATACTTGGATTCGTGAACAGGCCCTTAAGGGAATGATTGACCCTTTTGTGGAAAATCAAGAAAAGCAAGGGGTGATTTCCTATGGGCTTTCTTCTTATGGATATGATGCTCGAGTTTCCGATGAATTTAAGATTTTTACTAATGTCGACAGTGCAGTGGTAGATCCAAAAGATTTCTCAGCCCATGGTTTTGTGGATAGAAAAACGGATGTGTGTGTCATTCCCCCTAACAGTTTTGCCTTGGCCCGCACCACGGAATATTTTCGCATCCCCCGGGATGTGTTGGTCATTTGCCTTGGGAAATCTACCTATGCGCGCTGTGGGATCATTGTGAATGTCACTCCTCTTGAACCTGAATGGGAAGGTCATGTGACCTTAGAGTTTTCTAACACAACGCCCTTGCCGGCAAAGATTTACGCCAATGAGGGAGCCTGTCAGTTTCTCTTTTTAAAAGGCCAGGGGACCTGTGAAGTTTCCTATCGCGATCGATTAGGCAAATATATGGGACAAACGGGAGTCACCCTTCCCAAAATCATTAAAGCGGCTTCTTAAAGAGGAAAGAAAAGTAAATGGATAAAATTCGAATTCGGGGCGGCGTGCCTCTTCAAGGAGAAATTAAGATAAGCGGTGCAAAAAATGCCGCCCTTCCGCTTATGGCGGCCTGTCTTCTTACAGATAAACCCCTTCATCTTCTGAACGTTCCTGATCTTTCGGATATTGATAGTATGGGGCAGCTTCTCTCTCAAATGGGCGTTTCTCTTGACGGGGATAAGGATTCAAATATCCTTGAGCTGTGTGCCAAAAACCTTTCAAGTATAACAGCGCCCTATGATATTGTTCGGAAAATGCGGGCCTCCGTCCTTGTTTTGGGCCCCCTCGTTGCTCGTGAAAGGGAAGCTCATGTTTCCTTGCCGGGCGGCTGCGCCATTGGCATTCGCCCTATTGACCTTCACCTCAAGGGTCTCGAAGCCCTTGGGGCTCAAATTACTCTTGAAGATGGTTATGTGCATGCCCATGCGCCTCAAGGTTTGAAGGGCGGATCCTTTACCTTTCCCGTAATTTCTGTCACGGGCACTGAAAATCTTCTTATGGCGGCTACCCTTGCAGAGGGGCAGACCCGACTCATTAACGCGGCAAGAGAGCCTGAAATTGGGGATCTGGCCCACTGCTTGAATGCCATGGGCGCAAAGATTTCAGGAATAGGCTCTGACACCCTTGTGATTGAAGGCGTTGACCGTCTAGAAGGGACACGCCACCGTGTGATTTCCGATCGGATCGAGACGGGAACCTATGCCATGGCCGCAGCGATGACGGGAGGGAGCCTGCGTCTTCATCATGGACGTCTGGATTTGATTCCAACAGTGGCGCCTCTTTTGACCCAAGCAGGTGTCTGTTTAGAGGAGGAAGAGGAAATTCTTATCGTTAAAGCTCCATCCTCCCGCCTTCAGGGTGTGGATATGATGACCGAGCCTTTTCCCGGCTTTGCTACTGACTTGCAAGCTCAATGGATGGCAGTTATGAGCCTTTCTGCGGGAGCGGCCATGATTACAGAGACGATTTGGGAAAACCGTTTTATGCATGTGCCTGAGCTTTGCCGCATGGGGGCCAACATCACAGTTCATGGCTCCTCAGCCCTTGTGCGGGGGGTAAAAAATTTAAAAGGGGCGCCGGTGATGGCAACGGACCTTAGAGCCTCTGTCTCCCTTGTTTTGGCGGGCCTTGTAGCCGAGGGAGACACCATTATCAACCGCGTTTACCATTTGGATCGAGGTTATGAGAAGGTAGAAGAAAAATTACGGGCTTGTGGGGCTGACATTGAGAGGATGTGATCCTATATAATAGGAAGAATGGACTTAACACATGAGAAAAAGACAATGCCTTATGCACCTTTAAAGATTATTGCTGAGGATCATGAGGACCTTAAAGTAATTGCTGCGTGCCTTCAAGATGCCCTCATCCCTCTTTCTGGTATGGAGTATGATGTAAAACAGGGCCATTTTCATATTGTTGCCAACCGTTTTTGCTGGGAATGTGAGCCTGAAACCCTTGAAGGACAGCCCTATTACGCCCGCGTTGTATCGGGACTTGCCTTTCATCATGTAAAAGAAGTGCAAAAAAAGTGCCTAGATCTCCATAATGAAAATGAACTCGTGAACCTGTTGACCATCCATAATATGGAAGATGGTTGTGTTCACCTTATTTTTTCAGGAGGCTCAGAAATCAAACTCAAAGTGGACAAACTTTGCTGTCATCTCAAAGACGTGAATGAACCCTACCCCACTTCTCACAAGCCCTCTCATACCACTTAGCTCTTAAAAAAAGACCGCACTTCATAAGAAGTGCGGCTTCATTTCTAATATTATTTTTTTGTTTCAGTCGTTGGACTAGCAGGTTTAGCTATTGTAGATGAAGATGAAGATGAAGATGAAGATGAAGATGAAGTTGAAGTTGAAGTTGAAGTTGAAGTTTTAGTGCTGTCAGTAGTAGGAGGTACAAGAGGAGTTGATGGTGTATAGGGTTGAGATAAACAAACAACCACTCCTTTTTTTTGTGTAAGCGGATCTGTACCTAATGTGGATCATAAAAAGTTAATGCTCCAGCCATGGTTGTAATTATTCCTGTAACTTTTTCTCCTGTGTATGTTTTGCAGACTCCAGGATAGTCCGTAGATGGTGTAATAGTGTTTAAATAGGCAAGCAAGAGAGAAAGCCCTGCAAGGTTAGAAGATACAGTGTTGTAAGCTTTTAACAACGGAGGGAAGAACAAGTTGAGACGTGTCAATTTCTGCAGAAAGGGCCGTTCCTGAAAGACTAAGGAGAATTGTAGCAAGGGCAAAATTTTTCATTTTTATCTCCTTTTACGTTTAGACGTTTTTATGTTATAACACAATTAATTAAAAATTTATTTATAATTTCTAAAATGGGGATAGCGACAATGGGCCTTATGAGATTGTTTTTTTTAAGCTTTTTAATTTTAGGCTGTGTGCTGCAAACGTCAGGATTTGCTGAGTCGGAGCCGGTTGTTTGTGCTGAATCTGAGGCTACTCCTGAGCCTGTTTTTTCTGCTCAACCCGTGATTTGTGATCCTTTGCAAGAAGTTTGTATGAAGATGGAAATTGCCATTGAGGCTCCTATTTTGGCAAGTTTACAAGAAATGGGTATTACAGAGATGACCCTCACCCCCGCCATTGATGGTGCATGGAGCCGGACATTTCCCGTTAAAAACGGAACGATTGAAACTTTTTCAGATAAGGCGGATCCGTTGAGTCTGAATTTTGAAGATGGTGTTCTTGTGACCTATGCCACCTGTGAAGGAAAAAAGGTTTATGCTTTTTGCCAAGTCCAAGAAGATTTAAAAGGGCAATATCCTGCGGAGATGCGTCTGAACCTTAATCCTATTTTAGGGGAGTGTAATATTGAGGTTTTCTATGCCCAGTGCCCTTAAGCCCGCTTTTTGCGTTCAACTTGTAGCTGACGAAGCTTGCGGTGAAGAGCGGACCGCTCCATCCCAATGAAAGTGGCGGTACGGGAAATATTTCCAGCGAATTTCTGAACTTGAGCCAAAAGATACTCCCGCTCAAAATATTCCCGTGCCTCCCGTAAGGACATAGAAAGAAAGTTAGGAGCATTCTGAGTAGTAAGGGAGGATAGATCTTCTCCCTTCACCTCGGGGGGCAGCTCATCGGGCATGACAGGCGCATCATTTGCGGCAGGCGAAAGAATCAGTGCCCGCTCCACCACATTTCTCAATTCGTACACATTGCC
This sequence comes from Alphaproteobacteria bacterium, assembly GCA_019748065.1. Classification (GTDB taxonomy): domain Bacteria; phylum Pseudomonadota; class Alphaproteobacteria; order UBA9655; family UBA9655; genus UBA9655. Next base: position 18,114 of record JAIEQB010000039.1, read on the forward strand.
GGGCCAATTATACATTTTCATGAGAGCAAGGGTGGGCTCAGCAAATTGGCGTTTTGGAACTCCCACATGCTTTGATAGACTTTCCACAAAATAAGTTACTAAATCAGAAAGATCCTCGATGCGTTCCTGTAAAGGAGGCAAATGAAGGGTGATGACATTCAGGCGAAAATAGAGATCCTCACGAAAAAAACCTTCTTCAATACATTGTTTGATGTCTTTTTGAGATCCCGCAAAGATACGTACATCGGCAATGACCTTTTGATCGCCACCCATCCGTTTAAAGGACTGCTCATGCAGAAAGCGCACCAATTTAGATTGAACATCAAGGGGAAGTTCGGTGACTTCATCTAGATAGAGAGACCCTCCATGGGCTTGCTCAAGCATTCCTAATTTACGGGGTGCACTTTTGCTTACTTCCTCACCAAAAAGTCTTTTTTCTAAGGAATCTTCTGAATCGGATTTACAATGTAAAATAAGAAAAGGGCCTGAGGCTCTTTTTGAAGCTTTATGAATTTCACGCGCTGCAAGCTCCTTACCTACGCCAGAGCCTCCCAACATAAGAACGCGGCTATTAGTGGGAGCGACTTTCTCAATGGTTTTACGGACGGTTAAAATGGCTGAAGAAGTACCAATCATTTCTGTAGGTTGGGATTCATCCTTTAATTGACGATTTTCCCGACGCAAATTGGCAGCCTCAATGGCCCTTGCAATAACAAGCAGAAGTCGATCCGTCTTAAAGGGTTTTTCAATAAAATCATAGGCACCCAACTTAATGGCATTGACAGCTGTCTCAACAGTTCCATGGCCGCTAATCATCAAAATGGGGAGATCAGCGTTTGTTTTTTTTATGTGCTCTAAGATTTTTAATCCATCGTATTTGGGATCGCCTAACCACACATCCAATATAAGAAGATGAGGCTGGCGCAGGGAAATTTGCTCAAGGGCTCCTTCTCCTGTTGAGGCCACGCGACAAACATAGCCTTCATCGGTCAATATTCCCGCGACAAGATCTCGGATATCGGGCTCATCATCAACGATAAGAATGTCTTGGCTCATAATTAAAATTCCTTAAGTTGGGAATCGCGTAAATAGAACTTGCACAAGAGCGCCTCCTTCTGAGGAATCTTTAAACATTAAACTTCCCCCATGATCTTCTACGATTTTTTTCACAATCGCAAGCCCTAGTCCTGTTCCTTTTTCGCGATAGGTAATATAGGGTTCTGTTAGGCGCTCTCTGCCTTCCGGCGGCAATCCAACCCCATTATCCGAAACTGTCAAAGTCACTTTTTTCCCTTCTTTTTCCAAATTCACCTGAATATGCCCGTTTGCCTTGGCCTTTGTCTCGATGGCTTGAACGGCATTTTGCAAAAGATTTGTCAGCACCTGACCCATCTGTCCACGATCACAAGGAAAAGAGAAGGATTTTAAGGGGGAAATAAAGTCAATCTCTATGTTTCCATGAGCTTGTTGCTGTAAAAAGATTTCTTCCTTGCAGATTTGAACCAAGTTTTCTGGCTTAATATCTGGAGCAGGCATGCGCGCAAAAGAAGAAAATTCACCCACCATCTCTCCAATATGCCCCACCTGACGAATAATTGTGTCCACACAATTATTAAAGGTGTCAGAGTCTTGAGTTATTTGATTTGTATACCTTCGCTTTAAACGTTCGGCAGAAAGCTGTATGGGCGTTAAGGGATTTTTTATTTCATGGGCAATGCGGCGCGCCATCTCGGCCCAAGCGGCTTTACGCTGTGCAATTTGTAGCTGGGTAATGTCATCAAAGGTGATTACATAACCTGTAAGCTTCTTTCCCATTTGATTTGCTGAGAGGCGGACAACAAAAGTATACCCATGGCCTCCTCGATTAATGGTGATGTGTTTTTCAACAAATTCAGTGGCGGCTGCCTTAATTTCTTGCAAAAGAGAGGCCATTTCAGGAATAATTTTTTTAATGCTTTTTCCAATCGACTTTCTTAGGTCGAGACCAAGAAGGCTACTGGCAGATTCATTAGAAAGTTGAATAGCGCCCTTTGCGTCCAAACTGATCACGCCTGCAGAAACCCCTGAAAGCACCGCTTCCGTAAATTGGCGCCGCTCATCGATTTGTTCATTAGCAACCATTAACTCATCCCTTTGAGATTCAAGTTGAGATGTCATTCGGTTAAAGGCGGATGTGAGAGACGAAAGTTCCGGCGTTTCTTCCTCTGCCTTAATGCGCACAGAAAGATTTCCTTTACACACTTCCTCAGATACTTGAATCAGACGCCTTATAGGACCTGCTAATTTATTCGCAAAAAGAAGGCCCCCTAAAACAGCAGCCAACAAGAGGAGGATGGCAATGCCCACGAAAATGCCTGCCAATTTGAATGCATAAGACGATCCTTCTCGTTGAAGTCTTTTATATTCACGGGCCGCCTTTGAGGAATTTTCAACACGACTTAGAACGGTGGGAGAGACGCGCCGTCCCACTAACAAATAGGTACTCGTGAGAGGATCAATAGCTACAAGAGCTCGTACTCGGGCACTTTCTTTGTCTGCATGGAGTACAGGAGAGGTACTGGCCTTACTAAGATCACTCGCAGGGACTTTTTCAAAATCCAAGGAGTAGGAAAAACGTGAGCGCCCTAATACAGCCATATTATCATTAAAAATAATTGCCTCATCCAAGGATCTTATTTCTGTCTGATCGGTCAGTTTGCTATTTAAAACCAGGGGGTCATGTTCATAAGAGCGTACAAGCGGCATTAGTTCTGCTGCCATGGCTTGAGCATTGGCGCTGACCACATTTTGATGTTCTTCTAAGTAAGCTTCAGAAACAGTTTTAGACTCATTAATTGCGGTTTCAACCCGCTGGTTAAACCAACTTTGAATACCGATATTAAAGAAAAGAACGGAGCATCCTGCCACAAGAATTGTGGGAACAATAGCTAAGAGACTGAAGATGGCCACAATGCGGCTATGAAGCATTGAGCCCGCTTGATCACTCTTCCTTTCTGCCCAGAGAGAAGCGACAGATTTTGCAATCACAGCGATAAAAATCATTAAAAAGACAAAGTCGATTAAAAGAAAGGTAAGGAGGTTCCGACTCATGGAAAGATTTGGGGTATTTTTAAGCATAATTGAGGTAATCACAACGGAAACAATCGAGCCTAAAACGCAGATGAATAATAGTTTCCGTCCCAAATGATGGCGGAGGGTCCAGTCTCTAAATTTGCCGTAGACTTGGTTAAATTTCATGGGTGTCCTTATCAAGGCAAATGTTCAGTTCTGTAATTTTACGTCTAAGGGTATTGCGGTTAATTCCTAAAAGTTGGGCCACTTTTACCTGATTTCCCTTTAAACGCTTGAGAGTCACTTCAATTAAAGGTTTCTCGATTTCTTTGACCAAGAACGGATGAAGTCCACTTGCTGGCAAGATATCACCATGAAGGTCGAAATAATGGTTTAAATATCGCCCAATAACTTCTCCAAGCCCTAATGTGAAGAGTTGTTGATTAAAGTCATTCATAAAATTCCTTCTCTATTCCTCTCGTAAAGTTCTGTGATAAGTTTTTTTACCTTATCTGCGCAAGTCGACTGATTTATGGCGACACGAAACTCTGCAGACTCCATTAATCCTTTGCTGTACCATCCTAGATGTTTGCGGGCTATTAAAAGGCCTGTCTGAATGCCATAGTGGCTGAGCATATCTTCAAAATGCTCTAAGACAAGACTTTTTTGCTCTGTAAGGGAAGGAGATGGAATTTTTTCTCCCGTTTTAAGAAAATGACTTACCTGTTTTAAGAACCAGGGTCTACCGTAAATGCCACGACCCACCATAACCCCATCAGCCGTTGATGCTTCTAATAATTTTTGAGCGTCCTCTTCAATCACAACATCGCCATTACCAATGACGGGAATAGTCACAGCTTCTTTCACTTTTCGAATAAATTCCCAATCGGATTTACCCCTATAAAGCTGGCTGCGTGTTCTTCCGTGGATGGTGACCATTTGAATGCCGCACTCTTGAGCAACTTTGGCAAGGCGCGGTGCATTTCGATTATTGTCATCCCACCCCGTTCTCATTTTTAAGGTCACAGGAATGGTAACCGCATTAACTGTGGCTTCAATAATTTTAGCAGCATGAGCTTCATCGCGCATGAGGGCCGATCCCGCATAACCATTCACAACTTTTTTTACAGGGCAACCCATATTGATATCAATGAGTGTAGCCCCACGATCCATGTTTAATTTGGCGGCTTCTGCCATGACATCAGGTTCGCATCCCGCTAATTGAACAGCGCGGGGATATTCCTCAGGAGAGTGAGCTGCCATAAGCAAGGATTGCCGCGTTTGGCGAATCATGGCTTGGCTTGCAATCATTTCAGATATCACAAGTGAGGCTCCTTGCTGCTTAACAAGGCGCCGAAAGGGCATATCTGTGACGCCGGACATAGGGGCCAAAATAACGCCATCTTCGAGATGAATATCGGCAATTTTCAAGGACATGAGATTCCTATTTTAACTAAAACAACCTAACTCTTTTTTAAATTTGAGTTCAAGAGTCAAATAACAGAAAAACTAATTATTTAGAAAGAAAATTTTAACGAAGATTTAATCCTTACTTGTTATCCTATAAATGAGTTAGAATAACTTATAGGGAGGGAATTATGAAAACAAAAGCAATTTCTCAAAAGAAGCTTACAAAAAAAGAATTTTTTCTTCTTATGATTGCTCCACTCCTTATTGGCGCCTTTATCACTCTTTTTTCAGTGTCCAGCGCACATGCCAGCTGGAAAGATAAGGAAGAGGTTAACAAATCTCCTTTACTGCAAGGATGGGTTGAATTTCAAGATAAGGCTTCCTTAAAGACTATTCTCTAATTTTCTCATATACTTCGCCTTTCAAGTTCCAGGTACGTTGCTTTGAAACTTGAAATCATTTGAGTATATGCCAGCAGTTAAGTAAAAAAATCTGCAAAAATCGGAATGCTACTCCTAAAATTTCTGAATTTTTAGGAATATAACTCCTAAAATTGTTGCATTTTTAGGAGAGTATTGTAGACTTTTTTTAAAGGAGTTAGGAATGGCTGGACTCAAAAGATATCTGGATTTATCACTTCCGCTGGGGCAATCCGCCTTTTTATGGGGGCCTAGAAAAGCAGGGAAATCAACTTATTTAAGGCACCGCTACCCGCAGTCCTCTTATTATGATTTGCTGGACTCATCCGTATATTTAAGGCTATTAGAAGCTCCTTATACCTTGCGTCAGGAAGTCTCACTTATTTCTGAGGAGAGGCAACAGTATCCCATTATTATTGATGAAATTCAAAAGATTCCTCTCCTCCTGGATGAAGTTCATGGAATTATTGAGAGTATGAAGCCCTTATATTTTATTTTATGTGGCTCGAGTACGCGGAAACTACGGCAAAGCGGAGCAAATTTCTTAGGAGGCAGGGCATGGCGTTATTCTTTTATGCCTTTGGTATTTCCAGAGCTTCCCCATTTTGATCTGCTTCATATTTTTAAAACGGGTCTTTTACCTTCTCACTTCTTACGTCCCCTAACGGCAACAAAGTCAATAAAGTCTTACATCAGTGATTATTTGATTCAAGAAGTTCAATATGAAGGAACTGTCAGAAACCTAAGGGCTTTTCTGAAATTTCTTGATGTCATGGCCTATAGTCAAGGAGAGATCATTAACTTCTCAAACATTGCTCGCGATTGTGCTGTTGATGCGAAGACCATCAAAGCTTATTTTGAGATTATCCAAGATATGTTGCTTGGAAGCTTTGTGGAGCCTTATGATAAAACTCCTGGGCGTGATGTTATCAAGGCGCATCCAAAGTTTTATTTTTTTGATGTGGGGATTGCAAACCAATTGGCCCAACGGAAAATAGAAGAGCTAAAGGGAAGTGATGCAGGGCGTGCTTTTGAGCATTACTTATTTTATGAACTCAATGCCTATAAGCAATTGAATGATCTTGATTTTAAGATTAATTACTGGCGGACTCGATCGGGGAGTGAGGTAGATTTTATTATAGGACACGCAACCATAGCTATTGAATCCAAGATGACTCGCCTTGTTCAACAGCGTGATTTACAGGGCCTTATAGCCTTTCATAAGGAGTGTCCAAAGGCTAAGTTATATGTGGTAAGTCTGGAGCCCAGGGCCCGTCTTATCACCCTTGATACTACAAAAATCCAAGTTGTTCCGATTAAAGAATTCTTAGAAAATCTCTGGGAGGGAAAGATTATAGAAAAGACTCATTAACCCCTTTTATACTGCCACACAGTAGCAGGCGGAATGTTCAGAAAGATAGTCCCTATACGTTCCTTGCTAAGACCGTAGGTTTCAGCCTTAATGGAGGAGCGCGGTGAGTAGGTATATTGGAGATAAGCTCCGTTGGGGCTCATAATCTCAAAACAGCTTTCTAAAATTTCCCGGCGCACACTTTCTGGCATATTAATCATGGGAAGCCCAGAGACAATACGGTGGACCTTCCCAATAATATGCGGTGGAAGAATTTCCCCAAGCTCAGTTGCATTGCCATGGATAACATTAACCTGGGGAAAAGCGGACTTAAGATAAAGAGCCAATGCCTTGTCTAATTCAATCACATAAATGCGCCCCGGTTCAATGCCGGTTTTAATAAGTGCGCGGGTGAGGGATCCACTTCCTCCGCCCAATTCCACAATTGGGGAATGGTCATCTACCGCAGCATGGCGAGCCAGAAGGGCACCTAAATGACGAGAACTGGGAGCAACAGCGCCCAGCTGTCGAGGATTTCTGAGAACGCGAGATAGAAAAAGTTTCGTTCCAAGTAAATTATGTGTTTGAACCTGCATGCCTTTTTCCTCAATATTACTACCAGGAATATTCATGCTCTTTCTTCATTCAAATGTCAAGCGAGTGACGCATTGCCTTATAATCTCTTCTTTGAACGTGGATGGGCCTTTTGATAGGCCTCAAAAACCTTGTCTTGAGTGAGATCTGTATAGATTTGCGTTGAACTTAAGGACGCGTGGCCCAACAGATCCTGAATATGGCGCAAATCGCCTCCGCCTTCGAGAAGGTGAGTTGCAAAGCTGTGTCTTAAGGCATGGGGCGTTGCCGTTTCCGGCAAGCCCAGTTCAAAGCGTAGATCTCTGAGGGCCTTTTCAGCCACACTTGCGTTGAGACGATCCCCCCGGCTTCCCCGAAAAAGGGGGGCTTCTCCCGTGAAAGGATAGGGAGAGGCTTTCAAATATTTCTCTACTTTGTGGGCAACGTTTTCCAGAAGCGGCACATGACGCTCCTTGCCGCCCTTCCCTTTGATGAGGAGGAATGAAGGTTTCCAATCGGCTCCATTTAAATTCAAGGCTTCTGAAATACGAAGACCACATCCATAAAGCAGTATGAAAAGAGCTTGATTGCGCAGCTCGACCCACGTATCCGAGGGCCTCTCCACAAGATTAAGGGATTGAATTTTCGAAAGGGGTCGGGGAAGCCGCTTGTCAAGGCGGGGGGCCGAGATAGCCTCAAAGGCAGAGGAGACGGGTAGCTCCTGCTGGCGCAAATATTTAACAAAGCCTTTCAAGCTGGAGAGAAGGCGGGCATTGGAGCGTTTGCTAGCCTCTTTTTTCATGCGGTGGGCGAGAAAGGACCGTAAATCCATGGGTTTTATGGTTTCAAAGTCTTTAAGACGAAAAAGGCTTCCGCAATGATTTTTAAGGAAAGTAAAAAAAAGTTTTAAGTCAGAAAATGAGGCATGTACCGTGTGCCAGGAAGCTCTTCGCTCATATACCTGTTTCTGATAAAAACCTTCGAGCCATTGGCCGAGCTCTGGAGAGACAAGCTGCCGCGTTTCTTCAAGGCGACGTTTTGACCGCTCTTCCATATCTTAGGCCGGAAGGATGGATTGACCGGTCTTTTTCCAGTCCGCTAAAAAGTCAGCCAATCCTTTATCCGTGAGGGGATGGTGATAGAGCTGGTGCAAAATTTTTGGCGGCATTGTTGCAACGTGAACGCCCATGCGAGCTACTTCCACTACATGGAGGGCACTGCGGATAGACGCAGCCAACACTTGGGTTTTGAGATGGGGGTACTGGCTATAAATTTCCATGATTTGATGGATCAAATCCGATCCAGTCTCGCCAATATCATCGAGGCGGCCGATAAAAGGAGAAATATAGGTAGCGCCAGCTTTGGCAGCCAATAGGGCTTGCCCTGCCGAAAAGCAGAGAGTTACATTGACCGGTGTGCCCTCATCGGTGAGGTGGAGACAGGCCTTTAAACCATTAGGGGTGAGGGGCACTTTTACAACAATGTTTGAAGCAAGTTTTGCAAAAAAGCGTCCTTCTTTGAGGATGCCTTCCAGATCCGTTGCCGTAACTTCTGCACTGACAGGACCTGTGACAAGCCCGCAAATTTCCTTAAGAACTTCTTGAATGGGGCGCTTTGATCTGGCTATCAAAGAAGGGTTGGTCGTGACCCCATCTACAAAACCAGTTTTAACAAGGGTACGAATTTCTGTCACATCGGCAGTATCAACAAAAAACTTCATGGGGTATGATCCTCTATAAATGTAAGAATGTGAGTATTATGAGTTCGAATCAATCTGCTGTAAAGGTACCTGCACAGGTTTCTGTTCTCTTGCCCCTTCCCTTGAAGGAAACCTTTGATTATACGTGTGATTTCGCACCTGTTGGGACACTTGTCAAGGTACCCTTTGGTGCGCGAAAATCTTATGGGATTGTTTGGAAAGGGAAGGGAACCTATCCCTCCAAAAAATGTAAGCCAGTCTTTGAGGTTTTCGAAAATGTGTGCCTTCCGGAGGTATCCCTCAAATTCATCGAATGGGTCAGTGAATATACCATGACTTCCCCAGGGCAGATTTTAAAGATGGTTTTGCCCTTACCTGAAGCCTTTGACATGAAGCGTAAAAGCACTTTGAAGCTACTGAATTTCACCCCCATCGGTACGCCTCAAAAACCCCAACTGTCCATGGATCAATGGGCGGCTGCTGAAGATATAAAACGGAGTCTTGAAAGTGGAGGGTTTCAAACTTTTCTTCTCGAAGGAGTTACCGGGTCGGGTAAGACAGAAGTTTACTTTGATGCCATAGAAAATGTCCTTGCGAGCAAGGGGCAAGCTCTTGTGTTGTTGCCAGAAATTGCTCTCACGGCTCAGTGGTTGCAGCGGTTTGAGGCGCGCTTTGGCTTTCGTCCAGCTCTGTGGCATTCGGAAACTAAAAAGAGTGAGAAAAAGCAAACCCTAAAGGCCCTCATGGAAGGCCAGGTTCCTGTAGTGGTGGGGGCACGTTCATCCCTTTTCCTGCCCTTTTCGGATTTGAAGCTCGTTATCGTGGATGAAGAACATGATGGATCCTACAAGCAAGAGGAAGGTGTAATCTATAATGCGCGGGATATGGCCATTGTGCGGGCGCGCTTGAGTGGTGCTACTTGTGTTTTGGCGTCCGCAACGCCTTCCCTTGAAACGGAACTGAATGCCCGCGTCGGTAAATATCGCGAGCTTCACTTAATGGATCGTTATGGCGGTGCCCATATGCCTGATGTGCACTTGATTGATCTTCGCAAGGAGAAGGTCGCCAAACAGACCTGGCTTTCAGAGCCCCTGCGGGAAGCTATGAAAACAACGTTAAATCGTGGAGAGCAAGTCATGCTCTTTTTAAACCGTCGTGGTTATGCGCCTCTTGTGGTATGTCAGGGGTGTGGTGAGCGGGTCATGTGTCCTCACTGTAGCCTTCCTCTTGTGTATCATAAGTTTCATGCACAGCTTTTGTGTCATCATTGCGGTGCCAAGGGACGTCTTCCCGACTCTTGTCCTAAGTGTCAGGAAAGAGATACCTACAGCCCCTATGGGCCAGGCGTAGAGCGTATTTATGAGGAGGTCCAGGCCTTCCTTCCTGAGGCTCGTTGCGCACTGCTCAGCAGTGATCATATGACTAATTCCAAAACGGTTTTTGAGCAAATTAAGGCGATCCAAGACCATGAGGTGGATATCCTGATTGGCACCCAAATCATGGCCAAGGGACACCATTTCCCGCTTCTTACCCTGGTTGGAATTGTGGATGGGGATGCAACCCTTTCGGGGAGTGATTTGCGGGCGTCGGAAAAGGCTTTTCAATTGCTTCATCAAGTTTCAGGGCGATCAGGGCGGGAAAAGCACAAAGGACAAGTTCTTCTTCAAACCCATATGCCGGAGCATCCGGTGATGAAGGCTCTTGTAGATCAGGATCGGGGAGAGTTTTTTGCCCTGGAGTCGGACCAACGCTTGATCCATGGTTTTCCGCCCTATGGGCGGTTGGCAGCTCTTATTATTTCAGGAATGAGAAAAGATGAGGTTGAAAAATTTGCTCGTCATTTAGCACGGACGTTTCCTTTGACTCAAAAGGCTGATCTCCTGGGCCCAACGCCCGCTCCAATCCCGCTTTTGCGGGGCCAATACCGGTGGCGGCTTCTATTGCGTACATCCAAAGAAGTAGCGCCGCAGCCGTTGTTGAAAAAATGGCTCGCCCAAACTTCCGTGCCACATTTTTTGAAGCTGCAGATCGATATTGATCCTTACAATTTTTATTGAGAATCGCTCTAATAATTATAAAGATCTAAAAATTGAACTTTATTTCAATTTTTGTCTGGAGTATGAATATATCAGTTCGTTTTTTTCGAGCGATTATAAAAACAACAGAGAGGAAAAAGAAAATGAATAAATCTATGAAATTCGTGGCCGTTGCGGCCTTAGGGCTAGGTGTTTTTCAAAACTTTGGAGTAGAAGCTGTTAAAATAATAAGTTCCGATTGTTCGACTGAAGAACCATGTGCTAATAAGGCAGATAACGATAAGACATATATATTAGATAATGCTTCCAGGCAGCGTATAATGGACGCTTGGAATAAGGATACGGACTTTAGAGTATCAGGTTCAAAAATAGAGGGGACAGTAAAAATCAATGGGGAGGATGTTAAGCTTTCATTTGATGAACAAAAAAAGTAATCTTCCTACCTAAAATTTGAGTCCTGAAGCATTTCTTCTGAAGGAAAATTCAGGACTCTTTTCAGAGTCGATCTCTAGGTCCTGAATAGTTGTAAAGGTTTTCTAAGAACATCTTAATGTTTTCAAAAAAAGGTGCTGTTGATGCAAATTAAAGCTTTATTTCAATGCACTTCTAAGATAGATTACCCCAGTTCGTGTTTTCGAGCTATTAATAAACAACAGAAAGGATAATTAGAGAATGAGTAAATCTATGAAACTCGTGGCCATTGCAGCGTTAGGATTAGGTGTTCAAAACTTTGGAGTAGAAGCTGATAAAATGGTAAGTTTTGAATGTTCGAAAGGGGTATGTGTTGTTAAAGGAAGTGGAGATAAAACATATATTCTAAGTGATGATTCTCTCAAGGCTATACACGAAGCTTTGAAGAATAAAGATTTTAAGATATCAGATTCAAAATTATCGGGAACAGTAAAAATTAATGGGAAAAGCGTTGACCTTTCATTTGAGCAACAAAAAGCTCCTGAAAAAAAAGCTGATCCTACACCAGCCCAACCAAAAAAATAACCTTTTTACCTAAAAATTTGAGTCCTGAAGTATTCTTTTTTGAAGAACACGTTCAGGACTATTTTTAAAGTTATTAACTGATTATGTAAAACTTTAAGAGCATTTCTGTACTCTCCTTTCACTAACTCCATGTTGTCAGCCTGCGTTTCATGTGATAAACCAATAAGCATGCAGGAAAAAAACACGGGGCTTGGTTTGTGGCAAATTTAGAGATCAAAGGCTACGAAGTTGCAAAGCGCTATGGAGGCGTCCTCTTTGATTTGGCTCAAGAAAATAAAAAAATAAAAGATATTTTAAAGGAAACGGCTCTTCTGCAACAGTGTGTAGAAAAAGAACCCCGTTCTTGGGCGCGTGTTGCAAGTCCCGTCCTTCCTCCCCAAACTCAACAAAAGATTATCGAAAAATTAACCAAATCCTTGAATTTAAGCTCCATGATGACTCATTTCTTGTTAGTTTTGTGCCAAAATCGACGTCTTCAGAATTTAAAGCTTATTTTGGATGACTTTGTGATCCGTTCTCAAGTGGCAGAAGGCCTTGTAAAGGGCATTGTTGAAACGCCTCTTGCCTTGACAAAAGCACAGCAACAAAATCTTGAAAAAAACTTGGAGAAACATTTAGGAAAAAAGATTTCTCTCACGCAAGTAATCAAGGAAGATCTTATAGCAGGCGTTGTCTTGCATTTGGGATCTTTGATGATTGATGCCTCAATAGGTATGCGCTTAAACAAATTACGACATGAAATGAAAGGGTAAAAGATGGAATTACGAGCAGCTGAGATTTCATCCATCTTAAAACAAGAAATTGCGAACTTTGATGAAAGTGCGGAAATTGCTGAAGTCGGACAAGTCATTTCCGTAGGCGATGGTATTGCGCGGGCTTGGGGTCTTGATAAGGTTCAAGCGGGTGAGATGGTCGAATTTTCCTGTGGTATTCAGGGAATGGCCCTGAATCTTGAAGAGGACGATGTGGGAATCGTCATTTTTGGCGATGATCGGGAAATTCGTGAAGGGGATACGGTAAAACGTACGGGGCGCATCGTGGAAGTTCCTATGGGGCGCGGTCTTTTAGGGCGGGTTGTGGACGCCCTCGGCAATCCCATTGATGGCAAAGGTCCCCTTAAAAATGTTAAAATGTCTCGAGTAGAAATCAAAGCGCCAGGAATTATTTCCCGTCGTTCGGTTTATGAGCCCATGCAAACTGGCCTTAAAGCCATCGATTCCTTAGTTCCTATTGGACGCGGCCAGCGAGAATTAATTATTGGGGACCGACAAACAGGAAAAACGTCTGTGGCAATCGATGCCATTTTAAATCAGCGGGCCGCTAATGAAGGAGATGATGAGTTTAAAAAACTCTATTGCGTCTATGTGGCCATTGGTCAAAAGCGCTCAACGGTAGCGCAAATCGTTAAGGTTTTAGAAGAACGGGGAGCCATGGAGTATTCCATTGTAGTTGCGGCTACGGCTTCCGACCCTGCGCCGATGCAATTCCTCTCCCCCTATACGGGATGTACCATGGGAGAATATTTCCGGGATAATGCAAGTCATGCCTTGATAGTATACGATGACTTATCAAAGCAAGCCGTGGCCTATCGCCAGATGTCTCTTTTGCTGCGCCGTCCTCCGGGTCGTGAAGCCTATCCTGGCGATGTTTTCTATCTTCACTCCCGCCTTCTTGAGCGGGCTGCGAAGCTCAATGATGAACAAGGGGGCGGCTCCTTAACGGCCTTACCCATCGTGGAAACTCAAGCTGGGGACGTGTCTGCGTATATTCCCACCAACGTGATTTCCATCACCGACGGGCAAATCTTTCTTGAAACTGATCTTTTTTATAAGGGAATTCGCCCTGCGATTAACGTGGGCCTTTCCGTCAGCCGGGTAGGCTCTGCGGCTCAAATTAAAGCCATGAAGCAAGTGGCAGGCTCCATCAAGCTTGAATTGGCTCAATACCGAGAGATGGCCTCCTTTGCTCAGTTTGCCTCCGACTTGGATGCGTCTACTCAAAAGCTTTTAAATCGTGGTAGTCGGTTGACGGAGTTGCTTAAGCAACCGCAATACTCTCCTATGGCAGTGGAAGATCAGGTGATCTCCATTTTTGCAGGAGTTAAGGGGTATTTGGATGGACTTCCGGTGCACGACGTGAACCGTTTTGAACAAGCCGCTCTCAGTTCCCTGCATCATGAACATCCTGAAATTGTGGAATCTATACGAGCAGAAAAAGCTATTTCAGAAAAAACAGGCGAAAAGCTCCATGACTTCTTTAAGAACTTTGTAAAAAAATTCACCTAATGGCTACATTAAAGGCACTGCGCGATCGCAGAAAAACTGTTCAATCCACACAAAAAATCACCCTAGCCATGAAGATGGTGGCGGGAGCAAAGCTCCGCCGTGCCCAAGAAAATGTGGAAGCTGGGCGCCCTTACGCGTATGTTATGGGACAAATTTTGCGAGACTTGGCTGCGGGGGCTCAGGCCCTTGAAACACCCCAGCCCCTCCTCACAGGAAGGGGACAGGATTTTGTGCATTTGTTATTGGTTGCTACCTCCGATCGGGGACTTTGTGGTCCCTTTAACTCTTCCATCGTACGTCAAGCGCGCAAGCTGATTGAGGAGCTCCAAAGTCAGGGGAAGACTGTTCAGATCTGCACCATTGGGCGTAAAGGAAGGGACATGCTTTCCCGTGAATATGGCGAGCTTATCGTTGAATCCTTTACGGAGGTGGGGTCTCCTCGTCTTCGCTATTCTGATGCCGAGCGTATTGGGGATAGTATACTCAAAATGTTTGAGGATGGTCTTTTTGATGTGTGCAACCTCATTTACAATCATTTTAAGTCAGCTTTGGTGCAAGAGGTGACAACACAGCAAATTATTCCTGTGCCCATCGAAAATGGACAGCAAATTCAAGACAAATCCTTAAAGGCTATTTATGATTATGAGCCTGCGGAGGAAAAGATTTTAGGCCAGCTTTTACCCCAAAATGTGACTGTTCAAATTTATAACGCCCTTTTAGAAAATGCTGCAAGTGAGCAGGGCTCGCGTATGACAGCGATGGACAATGCCAGCCGAAATGCGGATGATATGATTCGCAAGTTGACGCTGACCTACAATCGATCCCGTCAAGCCCAAATTACGCGCGAGTTAAACGAAATTATATCTGGAGCAGAGGCCCTGCAGTAAGAAGAGGAAAAAACTATGGTAAAAAAAACAGCAAAAGGAAAGATTGCCCAAGTTATTGGTGCTGTTGTGGACGTTTCTTTTGAAGGCCCCTTGCCGGAAATTCAAAATGCTCTAGAGACGGAAAATGGTGGCAAGCGGCTGGTTCTAGAGGTGGCCCAGCATCTGGGGGAGCAAACCGTGCGTACCATTGCTATGGATGCCACAGAAGGCCTCGTGCGGGGCCAGGAAGTCATGGATACTGGTTATCCCATTCGTGTCCCTGTAGGCCCGGGAACCTTAGGGCGTATTATGAATGTGATTGGAGAGCCTATTGATGAGCTTGGCCCTATTAAAGCCACTGAATACCTTTCCATTCATCGGGAGGCGCCTAAATTTATTGATCAATCCACGGAAACAGAGGTCCTGGTGACGGGCATTAAGGTGGTTGATCTTTTGGCGCCTTACGTGCGTGGAGGAAAGATTGGCCTTTTTGGCGGCGCGGGCGTGGGGAAAACCGTTTTAATTATGGAGCTAATCAATAACATTGCCAAAGCTCATGGTGGGTATTCCGTCTTTGCTGGTGTGGGGGAGCGTACTCGCGAAGGCAATGATCTTTATCATGAAATGATCGAATCCGGGGTGATTGATCTGGAAAAAGGGAACTCAAAGGCTGCTCTTATCTATGGGCAAATGAATGAGCCTCCAGGGGCGCGTGCGCGAGTAGCTCTTTCTGGCCTTACGGTTGCTGAATATTTTCGTGACCAGGAAGGTCAAGATGTTTTGTTCTTTATTGACAATATATTTCGTTTTACCCAAGCAGGGGCTGAAGTATCCGCTCTTCTAGGTCGTATTCCCTCTGCCGTGGGTTATCAACCTACCCTTTCGACGGAAATGGGTGAATTACAAGAACGGATTACTTCCACTACAAAAGGCTCCATCACCAGCGTTCAGGCGATCTATGTTCCTGCCGATGACTTGACAGATCCTGCGCCAGCAACAGCCTTTTCTCACCTTGATGCGACAACGGTTTTAAGTCGACAAATTGCAGAGCTGGGAATCTACCCTGCAGTGGATCCTTTGGATTCCACCTCCCGCATTTTGGATCCCCGTATTGTGGGAGATGAGCATTATGAGGTAGCACGGAATGTGCAACGTATCCTCCAAACCTATAAATCTCTCCAAGATATTATCGCTATTTTAGGTATGGATGAACTTTCTGAGGAAGATAAGCTAACCGTGGCACGGGCGCGGAAAATTCAACGGTTCCTTTCACAACCTTTCCATGTGGCGGAAGTCTTTACGGGTTCTCCTGGCGTTTTTGTGCGTCTTGAAGACACCATTACTGGATTCAAAGGAATCGCAGATGGCTCCTATGATCATTTGCCAGAGATGGCCTTTTATATGGTGGGTACCATTGAAGAAGCAGTTGAAAAAGCTCAGCGTTTAGCCAAAGAGGTGGCTTAAGTCCATGGAAACCTTTCCGTTTACTCTTGTTTCTCCTGAAAAAATTCTTCTTGAAAAAGAGGTGAGCATGGTAGTGATTCCTGGTCTTAAAGGGGATATAGGTGTATTGCCAAATCATGCACCTCTTTTGACCCTCCTACGTCCTGGTGTTGTGCGGGTTTATGACGGCGCAGAAGTATTTATGCAGATTTTTGTGAATGGGGGATTTTCAGAAATCACCCCGGAGAAATGCGTTTCTCTTGTTACTGAAGGGACTCTCTTAGAATTCTTGAATAAATCAACTTTGGAAATTGAAATTAAGAACTTGCTTGAAGATATTGAAATAAGTAAAACAAGGGAAGAGCGTGAGCAGGTCGGTGAGAATCTAGATATTGCACGGGCAAAGCTTATGGAAATTCTAACTCACGAAAAAATGCAGTAAGATTTGAAGTTATGTCACAATATTGGAAATTTGAAGATATCGACTGGTCTCGTTTTAATTCCCAAAAAATAAATCCCACTCACCTTGCCCTTGTTAAAGCCGGTAGTGTTATTGAACATAATGGTAGTGATTATGGGCGTTATCTTAAAAATGTGTTTAAGGGCGATGCGGCTCTTGAGAAGGAGATTGACGCTTGGGTGTTAGATGAAGTTAAGCATGGGAAAGTCTTGGCTGAATGGATCAAATTTGCTGATCCTTCCTTTGATTTTGAAGAGCGTTTTAAAGCTTATATAACAGGTTTTCCTATTAATACTGAAGCAGAAGAATCTATTAGAGGCTCCCGCGCGTCTGAACTTTTAACCCGGTGTATGATCGAAATTGGCACCAGTACTTTTTATACAGTCATTAAAGATGGTACAGAGGAGCCCCTTTTAAAGCAAATCTGTAATAAAATTGCTGCTGATGAGCTGCGTCACTACAAATTATTTTACACTCACCTTCAAAGGTATCAAACCCAAGAAAAACTTAACTTCTTCAAGCGATTTTGGGTCACCTTTAACCGCCTTAATGAAGATCAGGATGATGAACTTCCCTTTGCTTATTACGTCGCGAATAAGGGAACAGTTCCTTACACACGCCAACATTATACAAAAGTCTATAGTCAGGCTGTCTATAGCCTTTATGGAAAAAAACATGTTGATCAAGGAATGGCCCTTTTCTGTAAGGCCATTGGTGCCAGCCCACGGGGTTTTCTTCAAAAGCTGATGACCTTTATTGTTCATAACCGCATGGTGTCTCGCAGTGTTAAGTATGCAGGAGAACTAGGTCTCTCTTAAAGCTTTCCATGTGACAACCCTCTGGATTGCTTGTACTTAGTATTTATTTATTTCTGTAATTAATTATAAATAAATGATAAAGACTTAATCTTTTTATAATGAGGTGATTTAATGCTTTATCTTCGATTGTTTTTCTATGTAATGGTGTTGGCGAATTTTCCTTCTTTTGTTTTCGCCAATTTCGAGACAATATCTTCTGTCGTGGCTGTAAAAGATAAGGTTAATTCTCTTCAAATTCAGGGAGCAAGACCTGAAGATATTGTTGTGGTGTGGGATTGCCATGGAGTCATTACGCCTCAAGGGACTCCCAGAAAAGGTGTTGAATCGACTTTGAGTCCAAATGTTTTAACTGTTCTTGGCGACTTAAATGCCGAGGGCATTCCTCAGGTTATTTCGACAGCATGGCATGATCCTTATGAAGTACAAAAAGATCTTCTGTGACTTCAAGTGACTCCTTATTTTGATGCTGAAAACATTGAGGAGGGAAATTTAGAAATTGTCCCTCTTGGGAAAAATAAATCCTTGTTGGAGGGACATAAAATTGGAAGAATAACGGCTTTAAGGGAACGTGAAGATTTTCCTAGTCCTTATTTTCGTAAAAAAGCTTTTGGAGCGGAATGGTGTTTCCCAGAGAATAATTTTAAGCATGTTATTTTTGTTGATGATGATAAGCGTAATTTAGAAATATTTGAAAAAGATTTTAAAGAAACTATTCATTACAATAGTGAGGAAGATATGGAAAAATTGACCCTCTATCACTTTTCTTCCTCGATGGTAAAGCCTAATCCAAGATATGCCAAATTTCCTCCTAATTCTCTTTCAGATGATGAGAGTGTTGATGAGTTTTAGGTTGTAGCATCTTTAGGAGTGATCACTTTTAGCTCTTGATATCCCCTTCAATTACATTAATCACTGCTTTATGAGCATAAAAAAACACCACCCCTCAGGGTGGTGTTTGTCAAAGTTACGACTAAGCTATAATTAGTCCAAAACTGTGATCGCAACACGGTTTTGTTGGTAAGCCCACTCGCTGCCATCTTGTTCAACGATTGGACGGTTTTTACCATAGCTAACAACTTTGATGCGGCTTGCGTCAACACCAGCTGCAATAAGCTTTTCTTTCGCAGCGTGTGCACGGCGCTCACCGAGAGCCAAGTTGTACTCCGTTGTTCCACGCTTGTCGCAATGACCGTTGATGGTTACAACGTAGTTGCCATAGGTGTTTAACCAAGCAGCTTGACGTTGTAATGTTTCCATCCCGTCAGAACGAACTGTTGAACGATCGAAGTCGAAGAAGACCCGATCGCCAACGTTGTCAACGAAATCAGCGACTGTACCTGGTACGCAAGCTTCTGCTGCTGCTGCTGCTTCTGCAGCTGCAAGAGCGCCTTGGCCTGACGCATCAAGACATTCGTCTGTGCAAGAATCACAAGCAGACAGAGCAAGAGCAGCTGTTGCTAGAAGACTAGAAATTTTTAAGCGCATTTTAGTTTTTCTCCTTTTTTGGTTTTCATTCGCCCACTGTAGCGGGAGAACATTAAAAAAATATTAAAATCAAATCTTTTTTTTTGTGTCCTTCGCCTTATGCAGCGCCATGCCTTGTCCGAAGACTTAAGACATCTTAGGCCGTAATATAACCTATTGATTGAGTGGGATCAAGAGGGACATTGCATTACCACGTTGGATAGGATCCTTCGCCGGGAATGTTAACTTCCCGCTTATGAAAACCTACAATATCTACGCTGCGAAGCTTCACTTTTGCGTTAGAACTTGCTTGATATGTGTACATAACTTCCCGTCCGTTGGGGGACCAGGTGGGTCCTTCAAGAAGGTAGCCGGTGTCCAGCATGCGCTCTCCCGATCCATCCGGGCCCATCACTCCAATATAAAATGTACCCCCATTTTGACGTGTAAAGGCAATTAAGTCTCCGCGAGGAGACCAAACCGGATTGTCATAACGACCTGGGCTAAAACTAATGCGTGTTTCGTTACCCCCTGAAGCATCTCGTACATAAATTTGAGGTTTTCCACCCCGGTCAGAAATATAAACAATTTTAGACCCATCGGGGGAGTAGCAAGGGGAAACGTCGATGGTGGACGTGGCGGTGGTGAGCCTATCAAACTTTTTGGTTGCCAAGTCCATTTTATAAAGAGAAGCAGCTCCCTTGTTAGCGCTGCTTAGGATAATGTGATCCCCTTTGGGAGAAAACCTTGGGGACATTCTTTGTCCGTCAACGGATCCTAAAGCATCAGATTGGCCCGTAGCCAGGTTATGGATATGAAGAGTTGGGGTTTTATCATTAGCGCCAAAATCCACATAGGCAATTTTTGTTCGACAAGGAGACATGCGAGGAGTTAATACTCGCCGGTTACCTGTTGAAATAAATTGATGATTCTCTCCGTCTTGGTCCATGATGGCTAAGGAGTATTTACGGCTCATTTCAGGACCGCTTTCCGCGACATAAACAATGCGGGTGTCAAAATAACCCTTGTCACCTGTGATACGCTCATAAATCTCATCGGCAATTTTATGGGCAACTCTGCGCCAATTAGAAGGCTCGGTTTCAAGGGAGAGACCCGCAAGCTGAGATTCCGTAAAGACGTCAAAAAGGCGAAAGTCGACTTGGAAGTTCTGGCCGTTACGCTTGACAAGGCCACCGACAAGGGCTTCGGCGTGGAGAATTTTCCAGTCAGGAAAACGAGGATGGGACATGACCTCACGTGCATTTTGAATATAAGCATTTGGATTTACAACTTTAAAAAGGCCGCAACTTTCCAAGTCATTTGAAATAACCTTGGAGATTTGACTCGCGACTTGCGTTAAAGCAGCATCTCCACCTCCATCAAAGGGAGTGATGGCAATTTCAACAGGCTTAAAGGTGCCCTCAGTAATATCAATGTGAAGATCTGCCCAGCTAGGACTGATGAGACTCAAAAGGATGATTAGGGAGAACAGGAATTTTTTTAGCATTAATAACAATCCTTTAAATGGGGTTCATGAAGTTAAAAAAATAATATAGAGTTCTTAGTGAAAAAACAAGAATATCGATCTTTCAATATCATTGGTGTGAAGTTTTTTCTTTAAGAAAGATCTCCAAAGCCTTTTGTTCAAGGTCTTGCGGTACTTTACAAAGGCCAGAGTAGTTCCCTTTTTTAGAGATCAGTTCTTGAAAACAAAGAGTAGAAAGAGCAAAGTTTAGATCAATTTGTTCGACTGGCCAACCATTTCCTGATGAAATATTGACAAGATTTCCTTTGGATAAAATGGTTATCTTTTTCCCACTCTTTAATGTAAATGTATCTACGCAATTATTTGAATTCTGGTGGTAAATTGAATTATCCTCAATAAACTTAAAGTCTATTTCAGAAGAAAAACACCCAACGTTTGCGATTATGGCTTCATCTTTAACTTTACTAAGCTCATCTTTACCAAAGGCATTTATATCACCTGAACAAGTAATAACTATATGAGCCTTATCTAAGAGCATTTTTTCAGGATCGGGTTTATAACCATTAAAGTAAGCAGCTACTAAATTTTGTACACTCTTATCCCAAACAATAATATTTGAACCATTTTGTGAGAAAAATTTAGCAACACCCTTACCTACTTCCCCATAGCCTATAATCAGAACATTCTTTCCTGCAGGATTTATATTTACCAAATTAAAAATGGTTATAAGGGTGGAAAATCCAGTTCCGGACTCATTGCAAAGCTTGTGCTTACAGTAACTGTCTCCTACATCAAATATCGGAAAGCAAGCGGAATCATCCTCATACTTTTTAAGTGTATTTGACCCTGTTGTTGTAAATTCAATAGCTCCAATAAGTTGAGGAAAATCCTTTCTATTATCAACGCAATAATCGATTAAGACAGCGCCATCATCAAAAATGAGATGAGGAGAAAAACTTTTAATCATTTCCAAGTCATTAGGCAGTAAATTGTCGTTTACTCTAGGTATATATTTAATTTTATTTTCTTTTAAGTAATTTACAGCTTTTGAAGAGACTGAAGAAGGGTGACTTGGATAAACAAGCGTATTAAACCCCCTTTCGTGGAACATGAGAACCCATTCAGCTAACTTCATTTCAGCGTGTGAAGAAAAAATTATATTGATTGGTGCATCTGCTAACTTTGATAAATTTTCCATGATTTGACTAGTTGTTTTAAGCTTGGGAATTTTTACAATATGATTATTTTTCATTATTTGCTCCATGTGATTTTTGATCTGTTTCATAACGCAGCTTCATTAAAAATTAAACATCTCTGATTTAGAGGAGGTTTAAAATTCTGACATATATGTTCTGAAAATAAGTTTTAAGGTTTGTGGTGAAAGACTTTTTCCCTTTTTATTATTAAAAACAGGGAAACATAAATGTCTCTCTCAGGTCAAGAAAGGTTTTTCCATTTTATTCTTATGTAAAATCAAATTATTATCCCTTTTTCATTGAGATCATATAGAGAAAGATGATATTAATAACTTCATTGAAAATGATTATAAACATGAAAATATTATTAAATTACTCTACGTTCCTCATCAGAAATGTTTTTGTTTCCAAAAGGCCTGAATAAGGACTTACTCGTATTTGAAGTTCAGGATAGACGAATTTCGTCCGCCGCTTCAAACATATCAGAAATAATGATATCATAGTAAGAAAAGTCATAAACGGAGGGGATAGGAATGCGTAAGGAGATAAAAGTAGGAGCTATACTTCCTGATTTTGAGTTACCCGATCACACGAATGTAAAACGAAAATTGTCATTTCTTCAAGGAAATGACCCAATGATTCTTATGCTTGGCAGGGGAATTTATTGTCCAAAAGATCGGCAACAATTACATCAATTGGTAAAATTTTCTTCTCAATGTGATGTAGGTTTTACCCGCATTGTTACCATTAATTGTGATAATTACATTTTAATTAATGATCTTCGCCTGGGTGTAGGGGCCCATTGGCCTTTTTTATATGATGAAGAAAAAATTATTCTCAAGGACCTTGAGATTGAAGAGTATACTGATGTTCTACATAGGCCAATGATTCCTCACACCTTGGTTTTAGAGCCGGGTTTAAAAATATATAAGATTTATAATGGGTACTGGTATTGGGGGCGTCCCTCAACTGCTGAGCTTCATCAGGATTTGCGGGAAATTTCCATGAAATATCGTCCTGACTTTAAAATTGACACTCCTGAAATGCGAAAGAAATGGGAAAGTGAACAAAGGGATGATTTTTATCCTTATGGTAAAAGTTGGGAAGAAGTTTTTATTCGCATGTCAGGTGACGTTAACCAATTTTAGAGGTATGCTTTAGGATGCGCAAGTCAATCATCATGCGAGACAGAATGCCAAGACGACCATTTTCAGAAAAGAACTTTCCAAAATGATCATCGAGTCGTTTCCAGTCAATCTCATGAGCAAGAATCACTAGCTCGTGTCTTATGTTGAATGCTGTTCTCAAGTCGATGTCTGAATAAATCTTGTTGATTGTCCGGTTAAGCTTTTGGAGGTCGCATAATTCCCTGTAAATAATTACAAGTTTTTGAGGCCTATAAAGTTCAACTCGGTCTTCATTGATGATGCGCTAGAAGAACTAGAAGGTGCTGTTTTAAACAAGGAAGAGAGATCAAAAACTTGGTCACTAAAACCCGCGGATTGGTGATAAGCTCCCTAAGTCAATGTAAGTTTTAGTGTTGGGGTTGAAGACTCTTACATCTGGACCTTTATCTTTTGTTCGATGATTAATAATTAGTGAATATTCTCTGTCTGGCTTGTTCTGGTAAAGAAATGACGCATAAATGGCAGAGTGCTTAATCTCGACCATTTCATTCGCACCCGTTGTTCGAAAGGTTGTTGGTGCTGAGTATACTGAACTGCTGCTTGAAGAAGATGATGAAAATGGAGACGGGTTATATGGTTCTGATGGCGTTAAGTCACTTTCAAATTCTGGTTCTTGCTCATCACCTCTTATGAAAAAATTAGTCTTAGCGATTTCTAACCTATCTACTTTTAAAAATATTTCAGTCATCTTCGTAGCGTCCTCTCTTTCTGTTTCGGGAACAGTTAGTAAAAGAATCGCGACAGCAGTTTCTAATTTTTGTAGTCTCTTCAGATCAGATGATCCCTCTGAATCAGATGATTCCCCTCAATAAATTGACATTAATTTATCAAAGAATTTAATCATGCTTGAGTATTTTTTAAAAAACTCCTGCTTAATTGAATTATTAGTATCATTCTCTTCTTTGCTTAATTCTTCAAGCCGTCTCTCCATATTTACAATTGTTTCTCTAGCTTTACACCTTAATAGCTTTTGTATGGGTAATATTAGTTTTAGAACCTTTTCTGAAGTATTTTTAAAATTAATATATTTATTAAATTCAATATTTTCTACGTCTTTTCTGCGCAACAATTCATCAAGTAATTCTTTACCTTTTGTCGTGAGTTTTTTTAAATAGATCTGCTGCGAAAGTTGAAGTTTCAGTAAAAATGTAGGAAAGTATGGGGCCCCTCATTGCAAAAAGGAACCC
>JAIEQB010000053.1 GCA_019748065.1 Alphaproteobacteria bacterium
CGTCGCCTATCAGCTCAGAGAAAACAAGCCTACCTTTAAATTTTCAAATCTCCTTATCCAAAACTAAGGTTAAGTAGATATCATGCCGTAGTTGGTTCGGCGAGTGGCCTGCGCATCCGGCTCGAGAATCTCTTTAGATTGTATATCCAACGCCATCTTTATAGGTTCTCTTGTCTCAGTTGATCTTTTTTTGGTCAGCTTACTATCTGGCAGATTTTTACACACCAAGGAAAATCACATTTTTTCGTCATTGCGAGAAAGATCGAAGACCCGACGAATTCATCTTTCAAGTGAATCTATAGATTGCCGCGCCCACTGCGTGGGCTCGCAATAAGGACGAAAAAAATTTGTGTGTTAAGATAAACAAATCGGAAAATTGATCTTTCCTGCTTACAATTTCTCAAGCTCCTCCTCAGTTAAAATCTCGCGCAATACCTCATTTGTATGCTCCCCCAAATGGGGTGGACGATAGCGGTAGGCAGGTTTTGACTTCGAAAGGTTCAGAGGCGAGGCTACCATTTTTAATCCCTCAAGAGGAGCTGCAATTTGATGAGCCCTCACTTGAGGGTCCTCAAAAGCTTCTTTCAAAGAATTTACAGGACCTACGGGAATTCCAATTTTATCGAGCTGTTCAATCCAATAGTCTTTGGGTTTTTCCTTAATAAGGTCCTGAATTTTTCCGTTCACCTCAGCGCGGTGAAGAACACGGTCCTTATTTGTTGAATAATCTTTTAAAAAAGTTTCGTCCTTTACAAAGGTGCAAAATTTTTCAAATTGACCGTCAGTGCCAATAGCAATAATAACATAACCATCCTGAGCTTCAAAGAGACCATATGGCACAATATTGGGATGGCCATTTCCAATACGTGGAGGAGATTTTCCATCCAAAAGATAGGATTGGGCTGCAAAAGAAAGAAGTCCCATGGTGGAGTCCAAAAGGGCCATATCAATATATTGCCCTTCCCCTGTTTGGCTCCTTTGATAAAGGGCCGCAAGAATGGCAATAGCACTATAAAGACCCGTGCCAATATCCCCAATCGAAATCCCTGCCCGCAAGGGAATGCCCTCGGGCTCGCCGATCAGGCTCATTAAACCGGAAAGACCTTGAACTTGAAAATCGTACCCAGGGCGCTGGGCATAAGGCCCTGTTTGACCAAATCCCGTAATAGAACAATAAATAATGTTGGGCTTAATTTTTTTAACGTCTTCATAACTTAAGCCATGAGCAGCCAGAAATCCCACCTTGAAATTTTCGACGAACACATCGGATATAGCGATAAGTTTCTTTGCCACCTCAAGTCCTGCCGGGGTTGCTATATCAAGGGCCACTGATCGCTTATTTCGATTACAACTTAAGTAATAAGCGCTCTCGCCAGTCTCTTCTCCCTTAAGATCGCGCTCAAAGGGAGGGCCCCAGGCGCGGGTCATATCTCCATGAACAGGATGTTCAATTTTTAGAACATCCGCGCCGAGATCTCCGAGGATTTGAGTGCAAAAGGGTCCCGCTAAGACACGGGTCATATCAAAGATGCAAAGGCCCTTAAGCGCTTGCAAAATCTACTTAACCCCAAGAAGTTTAACATCAAAAATAAGTGTTGCATTGGGAGGAATAACGCCCCCTGCGCCACGTGCACCATAAGCTAAATCTGCAGGAATAATTAGCTGACGCTCGCTGCCAACTTTCATGCCAGCTACACCTTCATCCCATCCTCGAATAACATCACCTCTACCTAAAGTAAAAGTAAAGGGCTCGTCACGATCAACAGAGCTATCAAACTTTTGATCATTTTGCTTGAGCCTTCCTGTGTAATGAACGGTAACTTCTTGACCAGGTTTGGCTTCTGTGCCCTCTCCCACTTTTACATCTTTATAGGTAAGTCCTGAGGGGGTTGTTACTGTATCTGTCATGGCTGCTGATCCTATATTGGGGGTTAAAAAAGCAAAAAGAGCGGCGAATGCTGCAAATTTCATGAAATTGTTTCCTTTCTTTTTATTTCCCTTCTTTATAGTCATTTTTTTGTTTTCTTGGCAAGAAGCTCCTTAATTTCATCCATAAGGCGTTGAATATCTTCATCTTTTAAATCAGCAAGGGAAAGTTTTTTTTGAATGGAAACATTAAAGAAATTAATATGTTTAGCTAAAAGCTCCTTCGCCTTTAAAGCCACAACCAAATTTCCTTTTTCTAAGGCAAGCGTATAAATATGCTCTAAATCCTCAATAATATTTTCATCAAAAGACTTCATAGAGTCTCCCATCTTCTCTTTTTAGGATATCAAGCTATCTCAAAAGATCACAGAAATTCAATTGGTCATTTTGAGGGCAAGATGAGTTTGAGATAGGATCATTTCAGTACAAAGAGCCTATAGGAACCGCCCACAGCTTAAGGAAGAGGGGAAGAAGCTCTTTTACATACAGTATGTGGTAAGAAGCGATAATTCAAGCCTAGCTCCTTTTCTTTGAAAGCTGTATACTTAAGTAAAATGAGAGGGGTTATGACAAAAGTCCTATTCGTTGACGATGAACCCGACATCGAGCTTTTGACTAAGCAAAAATATCGTAAGCAAGTTGCTGAGGGCGTTTTTGACGTTTTATTTGCCTTGAATGGAGAAGAAGCTCTTCAGGTCATTAAAGAAAACCCCGACCTTGAGATAGTCATCACCGACATCAACATGCCGCAAATGGATGGCCTTGTTCTTCTTGATAGACTGAAAGAAGTCAACCCTGCAATCAAAACTATCGTTGTCTCTGCCTATGGAGACACAAACATGCTGCGTGCCGCCATGAATAAGGGCGCTTATGATTTCGTGACCAAACCCATTAACTTTACAGAGCTGGGAACTCTTATTGAAACAACCCTTGAATTATGTAGAAATATCAAAACACCTCTCTACACCTATCAACTTCAGCTTGCGGCCGCATTTCCTCCTCGCTTAGATCTTAATTATCTTCATCAGCGAGCCATGGTCTTGTGGGATGCCTTTGAATTGGAAAAGGAACACCTAATTTCCTTTGGCGTTTCGGTTTTGCCCTCTCCTGTTCCCAGCGAGCTTGCCGTCAGTATAGTTCATGGCCTTTTGCGCACATCTTTACAAGAAGATCCCAGACTTCCTTTGGAAGCGTTGGAGAAAAAGCTTTCTCTTGTTAACCCTTCTTTGAAGGCACACGTTCTCATCAGCCAATATCACAAAGACACCCATGCGTTTTCTTTCCATGCCAATGGAGAGTATAAGGTGAATCATAGAACAGGTCAGGATGAAACGATCCTTACCCCCCTCCAGACGGCTCTTTTAAATTTGGGAGATGTGATCACATTGGAAGAGGTAGCCTCGGGCACATCCCTCTCCCTCTCCTGCCTTAAATAATTTTAACGCCCAACAAGTTCTTTTTTGAAGTCAACTTCATGGCGCAATTTCCAAATTCCTAAAAGGTTTGTCAGCACCAAAAGTCCGCCTGAAAGCCCCATAATTGTACCGGCATGCCCCGAATCTAAAAAGGAAAAACCCGTAAAGGCAGATGCTGCGAAAATAAAATAGCCAATACGCCCACCTCGCGGAAAGAGCCACTGGGCAGCTTTCTCTCCGACTGCTAAATAAGCAATAATTGTCGTGTAGCCTGCAATAAAAATAAGGATTGCCACAAAGATATCCGAACAGGGAAAATAATGGGAAAAGGCGGAAGATACAGCTTGAGACTCATGAACGTCCGTTTTCCAGTAGCCCGTTAAAAGAACCACGAGAACACTCAAGGTACAAATCAATGCATCCGTTGCCACCCCAAAGATGGAAAGGCAAGCTTGTGTTCCTGGATCACGGGCCTTCGATTCACTTTGAATGATGGAATCATAGCCCACCCCCAAATCCCCCGAATAAACGGCTCTTGCTGTTCCCCACTGAAGGGCTGCAAGCATGCTGCAACTAGCAAATCCGCCCACCGCCGCATGCCCTGTAAAAGCAGACACAAACACTTCCTTGAAAAGGTGAGGCAGCTCGGGGATATGGAGCAAAATGATGTAAAGACAAAGCCCGATATAAACGATAATAAAAGGAGGCATCAGGGCCGTTGATATGTTTGCCAGTCGGCGGATTCCACCAAACCCACCGTAAAGAGTGAGAGTTAATATCCCGATTAAAATCAGAGGGTAATAAGAAGGCGACACTGCCGTTAGCGCATTGGTAACCGTTACAAATTGCAAGATTTCAACACCATAGATGGCCAAAAAAGCACAGTAAATAACGGGAATAACCTTCGAAAAAAAACGCGTTCGAAAGGCTTTTTGAAGGTAGATCATGGGGCCGCCATGATGGCCTTGGCGTCCATCATCAATACGAAACTTCATGCCTAAATATATTTCAGCATACTTTATCAAGGTTCCAGAAAAGGCTGCAATCCATAACCAAAAAAGGGCTCCCGGCCCGCCAAGCTTGATGGCTGTAATGACAGCAACAATGTTTCCAAGTCCCACCATACCGCCGACAGAGGCAAAATAAACACGGAACGGATTGATCCCATCTCCTCCTTCTGAGGAGCGTTGCACCGCCCGAATGGTGCGCAAGGGGTGTGCTAAAACACTTAATTGATAAAAGCCTGAGCGAATAGAAAAATAAAGGCCAACGGCCGTAACAATCATAAAGCCAAGATAACCCCAGTAAAAGGATTCGATTGTCCTTAAAACACAAAAAATCGCATCAATTACATACATCACAAAGCTTTCTCACGCCCCAAGCGTGGGAGAAATTGAAGGGAATATCTCATTTCTTAAACGACGCACTGTCAGATTGTTCTTCTTGCAAAGCTTTGATCAAAGCTGACAGGTTAAACTCCATCATCTTGAGATAGGTATCCGCCTCTGTACCAGGTTCTGAAAGAGCATCGGAGTAAAGTACACCAGCAATTGTAAGCCCTGTTTCCTTTGAAATTTGCTCAAGCAAACGGACATTAGAAATGTTCTCTGCAAACATGACACGAATCTTCTCTTTCTTGATCCGCTCAATAAGCTTGACCACCGCCATTGCAGAGGGTTCTGCATCCGTACTAATTCCTAAAGGAGCAAAGAAAGTAATATGAAATTCCCGTCCCAAATAATCGAAAGCATTATGATTGGAAATCACTTTTCGGTTTTCCAGAGGAACAGTTTTGAGTTCATGCTTGGTTTTTTCTTGTAACATTTTTAGCTGTTCTTTATAGAGCTCTCCGCGAGCTTTAAAATACGTTGCATCTTCCGGTAACAAGGTGGAGAGCCCTTCCACAATATTATCCACGTAAATCTGAGCATTTTCAAGACTATGCCAAGCATGAGGGTCAGGGAAACGGCGCCTTCCATGAAGAATGGGCCGAATGCCTTTCGAGGCCTCCACAACTTGTCCGTAAAAACCTGACGCCTTAATAAGGCGATCAAGCCACCCTTCAAATCCTAACCCGTTTTTGATCACCAACTTTGCGTGAGTTAGGTCTTTTGCATTTTCAGGACGAGGTTCAAAGACGTGAGTATCTTGGTTGGGGCCTACTAAATTTTTAAGCTCAATCCTATCTCCCCCGATTTCATTAACCATATCCTGCAGAATACTAAAGGTTGTCACCACAAGGGGTTTAGCCATACATGTGGTTGAAAAAAAGAGAAATGAGAGGAAAAGAAAAAAACGCATCAGTCACGTCCTTGTTGTCGTTTAAGCGCCCCAAAGGGGGCTATAAAAAGAGATATAGCATAAATCAGACCTGCCATCAAAATAATTGACGGTCCTGACGGCCATTCTAAATGATAGGAAAGCAATAATCCAAAATAGCCGGAGAGAACAGCAAAAAAACTAGAAAATAAGAAAAGAGACCACACATGGCGAGCCCAAAGACGAGAGGATACAGCGGGTAGCATCATCATACCCAAGGCCATCAATGTGCCTAAAGCTTGAAAGGCGGCCACAAGGTTTAAGGCAACCAAAACAAGGAAAAGGAAATGATACATTCCTCCCCAGCCCCCAATGACCCGCAAAAAGCCCGGGTCAAAACATTCAATCAAAAGGGGGCGATAAATGATGGCTAGGATACATAAGGTAAAAGTTGTAATGCCCGTCACCATAAAAAGAGAAGTATTGTCAACAGCTAGAATGGTGCCAAAGAGAATATGCATCAAATCAACTTGGCTTCCTTGCGTTGAGATAATAAGAACGCCAAGAGCAAGGGAAATTAAGTAAAATCCAGCAAAGCTGGCATCCTCATTCAAAATAGTAAAACGAGAGATCACGCCCGAAAGGGAAGCCACAATAAAACCAACGATAAATCCTCCAAGTCCCATGGCAGGTAAGGAAAGCCCTCCAATCAAAAATCCAATAGCCGCCCCGGGAAGAATGGCGTGAGAAAGAGCATCTCCCATCAAACTCATCCGCCTCAAAACTAAGAGAACCCCCACAGGACCGCATCCTAAGGCCAAAGCCATGCATGCCATCAAGGCGCGTCTTAAGAATATATAATCTGCAAAGGGAGAAATAAAAAAATCAACCATGAGGCCCCTCTCCTATCATTGCCTCCCAAGCTTGCGAAGTTTCAATCATGGATTCTATATTGGTTTTTGTAAGCACTTTTTCTGTAGCCCCTTCACGATAAAACTGACGCGCAAGAAGCAATGTATTGGGGAAGTGCTCATTTACCAAAGCTGTGTCATGTAAAACTGCAATAACAAGCCGCTTTTCCTGTACCCAAACATGCACTAATTTTATTAAATCAGCAATTGTGCGGGTATCTACACCTGTAAAAGGCTCATCTAAAAAAATTACAGGCGCATCTTGTAAAATAAGACGGGCGAATAAAACGCGCTGGAACTGACCACCTGAAAGAGCTTGAAGGGGTGTTTTAGCAAAGGAAGCGAGCCCCACCTGCTCAAGGGCTGCCTGCATTTTGCCTCGCTGTTCTTTGGTGTATCTCCTGAAAATCCCTACCTCACGAAAAAGGCCCATGGCAATGGTATCCCCAACGGTCAGGGGAAAACGCCTATCAAGTTGATTTTGCTGAGCTAAATAGGCCACATCACATGGACAAAAGCCTCGGAAGATAACTTTCCCAGTTGTAGGTTTTTGGAGGCCCAAAAGAGTTCTTAACAGAGTACTCTTTCCTCCACCATTGGGGCCCACAATGGCCCAAAGAGAAGGAACATTAAAATGGCATGTCAGCTCCGAAATAACTGTATTACGGGGATAAGCCACTGTTAAATCTCTGATTTCAATCTCGGGAGGACCTCCTGCCTCACAATGAATAACCTTATGCTTTTTCTGAAAGATATTCCAAAAAGAGGGCGAGGCATGCTCCATAGGTTAAAATGCCCAGTAAACGCCCGTCCACAAGGCAGCTAAAAGGATACTCATAGTCAAGAGGCGAAAAAGAGCCCCTTGCAATATTGGATTCTCATAATTTCTCATTTAACACACCATGCTCTAGCTAAGAATCATTCTTAAAAAATGAATCAAAGAATGGTGCCTTAAAAATAGAAAAAGTCAATAAAAATCTGAGATTGCAAGTGCATAATATTTACATAAATTTTACAAGAAGGGCATTGTAAGAAAATTTACTTTCATGTAAATAATTCTCCAATATCATATAATATTTATTTAAAAGGACACCAGAAGTGATGAGTGCTTCAGTTAAAAAGACTCTAACTTATTTTATTATTTTTATTGGAGTTTTAAATATCTGGAATTTTGTATACATGTTGGGTAGCAACGCTGAGTATCATGATGTCCGTAGAGCTCTTGAAGAAATAAAAGATTTAGAAAATAGGAACCTTCTTCAAAATCCTCCTGAATCCCTTTCAAAAGATACAAAAGAGATCATGCAATACCTTCAAGTCTTGCAAAAATCAGTGAATGCGGTAACGGGAGAAGAGTACATGTATTCAATTTGGGAAGATACGTTTTACTGCGTTTAAACGTATCTTTATTTTAGCTGGCCTCTTTATTTTATTACTTATTTCAAGGATTTGCATGATTTTTCCTATCCGAATCAAGACTTCATCTTAAATCTCCATCCTCCCAAGGGGATTTCCCTGCTGTGACTTTTTCAGCCATAGACGCAACAATATACCGGAAAGGTTAGTAAGGGTGGCTGTGGGGCGGAGGACAGCAGAGCACCCCTCCGCACGCGCACATATCTCCCATCCTGGATAAACCAACACAAGAAAAGGTGTGAATTAGTTGTTTTTGGGCAGCACTTCCAGGCAATTAATCATACAGGCTTTCCAGCTGACATCATTGCTTTGTTTTGTTTTACATTCATCTGAACAGTGGTCTCGCATGCTTGGCGCCCAGTTCTGTAAGTACTCTGGAGCCATACCCTGAGCGGATTCAAGACCTACGAAACTGATCCCAAGGATCAGCGCTGATGTTTGGAGAAATTTATTCTTCATGGTGATATTCCTTTCATAAAGTTGTTAAGCCCATAAAACACAGAGAGGGGTGGGCAATTTGGTCGACTCTGTGAGTTCGATTGACGTCTCCCCGCTGTGCCCACCCCATTGATGGAAACGGTTAGAAACGCTGGGGGGAGAGTGATTGTTCTGACTTTGTCCATATGGTTTTCATATACTCTATTTAAGGTTCTAAATTATTTGATCTGATAATAAAGCAAAAACGTTGATATTTCGTTAAATTGGCATAACAAGCACGTTTTTAACACTGAAGGGCAATCTGTGATTTTTTAACCTTTTGCATCCTGCTTTGATGGCAAGTTTTCATACTTTATACCATCACACCTTGGGACTAAACATCTAAGGTCCGTGAAAAAAAACTTTCCTCTTTGCCTCACAATTGCGTATAGTCTGAAGATCAATAATAAAATGAGGATTGTGAGAATCAAGAAATGAGTCAAAACATTATTCCTGAATTAAAGAAGCGCATGACAGCTGCCTTTGACGTCGTCCATAAGGACTTTTCCGGCTTAAGAACCGGGCGTGCCTCTCCAACACTTTTAGAATCCGTGACTGTGGACGCCTATGGAAGTCGCATGCACATTAATCAAGTGGGCAACATTAACATCCCTGAACCCCGGCTTCTAACCGTCCAAGTGTGGGATGAATCTTTAGCTCCAGCTGTGGAAAAGGCTATCCGCGAAGCAGGCCTTGGACTTAACCCCTCGGCAGCGGGCGCTGTGATCCGTGTTCCCCTTCCTGAATTAAGTGAAGAGCGCCGAAAAGAATTAGTAAAGGTGGCAGGAAAATATGCGGAACAAGGACGTATAGCTATCCGCAATATTCGACGTGATGGGATGGATCAAATCAAAACCATGGAACGCGACAGTCATATTTCCGAAGATGATTCCCACCGTCTTTCTGATGAAATTCAAAAAGTTACTGATGAGTTTATTAAAAAGGTAGATGAGGCACTTTCCCATAAAGAAAAAGAAATTCTTCAAGTATGAGGCACCCCTCCATGAATGACCAGCATCTCACGAAAATTCCCCAACATGTGGCTATCATTATGGATGGCAATGGAAGATGGGCACGTCAGCAATCCCTTTCTCGCCTAGAGGGTCATAAGAAGGGTAGTGAGGTCGCCCGTGACATTGTGACAGCCGCATCGCGCATTGGTATTTCCTATCTTACTCTTTATGCCTTTTCTTCCGAAAACTGGCGTCGAGATCCGAATGAAGTTACGGGACTTATGGCTCTTTTACAGCACTACCTTGAAACAGAAGCTGAAGAACTTCATAAAGAAGGCGTGCGCCTAAAGGTCATTGGGGAGAGGACCCTTCTTCCCAATACCATCCTCAACCTTATCAATCATGTTGAAGAGCTCACCAAAAACAACAAAGCCCTTACCCTTCAAATGGCCATCAGCTATGGAAGCCGAGCTGAAATTATACATGCCATTCAAGAAATTGCTCAGAAGGTTCGCGATCGACGGTTGGATGCGGAAGAGATTACGGAGAAAATCCTTGAACAGCATCTCTATACCTCTGGTGTTCCTGATCCTGACCTTATGATTCGCACCAGTGGCGAGCAACGCATTAGCAATTATCTTTTGTGGCAAATGGCTTATACAGAGCTGGTTTTTGTGGACAAGTTCTGGCCTGATTTTACGCCTGAAGACTTTATGGAAACCCTTTTAACCTATCAAAACAGAGAGAGACGTTTTGGCACGGCGGCCTAAATTTCGCAAAAATAAAAACTTCCAGACCCGCCTTCTTTCTGCGGCCCTTCTCATTCCTCTCTCCCTTGGTCTTATCTATATGGGCCCCCCTGTCAGCTTAATCCTTGGTGGAATCGTAATTTTTTGCCTTTTTATTGAATGGGGTCTTTTATGCTTTAAAAGCCCTCTTCCCTTTTTTCAAAAACTTCTTTTTATTGTTTTGGGCACTTTTTACGTGGCTTTCTCTATCTACTGGGTTATTCCCTACCTGGCCTTGAGCGAAGGTTGGAAGTTTATCTTCTGGCTTTTATTCCTTGTGTGGAGCACCGATAGTTTTGCCTACCTTGGAGGCCGTATGATGGGAGGTCCCAAGCTTGCCCCTTCTATCAGCCCCAACAAAACCTGGTCCGGCTTTATGACTGGCATGGTGGGGGGAGTCCTTGTGGGGTATAGCGCGAGCCTTTGGCTTTTACCTGGTATTTTTTCATTTATTGCCATCATTGTTTTGGTACTTGTGGCCCAAGCTGGCGACCTTCTTGAATCCCAAGCCAAGCGGTGGAGCCAGGTAAAAGATTCAAGTTCTCTCATTCCTGGCCATGGCGGCTTTTTAGACCGACTAGATAGTTTTCTCGCGGTCTCTTTTGCTCTTGCCCTTTGGCAAATCCTGCACCTCTCATGAAAAAACTAACTGCTGGATGGTTAAAATTGCCCGGTCTTCAACGGCTTTTTACCCTTTTTCTCCAAGAAGGGGCAACTCTTCGCCTTGTGGGCGGGTCCGTACGGGATGGCCTCCTAGGGCTTCCGACAAATGATATTGATCTGGCGATTGACCGTCCCCCTCAATGGGTCTTAGATATCCTGATCAAAAACCATATTAAAGCCATTCCGACCGGCTTTGAGCACGGCACCATTACGGCTGTCTTAGACAAGCAACCCTATCAAATCACCACCTTACGCCTTGACATTAAAACCTTTGGACGCAAGGCAGAAGTTACTTTCACGGAAGATTGGATCCAGGACGCTCAAAGGCGCGATTTCACCATCAACGCTCTTTACGCAGATAAGGAAGGCCACCTCTTTGATCCTGTGGGAGGGATTAAAGATCTTGAAGAGCACCGGGTAAGATTTATTGGAGATGCTTCCCAGAGAATTAAGGAAGACTACTTACGTATTCTGCGATTTTTTCGCTTTTCCGCCCGTTTTGGGAGGGAGCCCTATAGCCCAGAGGGGTTGGAGGCTTGCCGTGAATTTGCCTCCCACTTACCCCATCTCGCCCGCGAGCGCGTCACCGATGAATTCTTACAGATCTTAGAGCTCCCCGCTCCTCTCTATGCGCTGGAGGCTATGAAAGAAACGGGCGTTTTGCCTTATATCTTTCATCCCAAAGTATGGGAGGACTTCAAAACACTTCTATTGCTTGAAGAAGCCATGGGAATGGCCCCCAATCCTATCTTAAGACTGGCCTCCTTTCACCCTCTTTTAAGTGAACTCAAATCCCACCTGCGCCTTTCAAAGGTCCAAACCACAAAGCTTAGTTTCTTATTAAAAGAGCATGATCCCATAACCATAGACTCATACAAGCATTTCGCCTACCTTTGGGGGAAAGAGTGCACCTTTGATGCCGCTACCTTGCAAACCGGCTATCGCCTTGTCTTTGAAGAAATCTCTTTAAAGGATGGGACGGTTTTTCTAAACCATCTGCAAACCCTCTTAAGTGACTTCTCTATTCCTGTTTTTCCTCTTAAGGGGCGCGACCTCCTGGCCCTCCATATCAAGCCAGGAGAGAGCGTTGGTGAGCTTTTAAAGACTATTGAAAACTGGTGGATTTCTGAGAACTTTGCTCCTGATAAAAAGGCGTGTATTGAGTATTTGAAGAGCCTTCTTTAAGGACGTTTTATCAAATCAACAAGGTTCTACCTTTGCTTAAAATACGCCTCAAGACATGCAAGTCCTAAGCGGAGATCCCCTGCTCTTCCCAATAGAAAAAATGGAAGGCCAGAAGTATAGAGATCTGCCTCGTAAAACACAACATGCATCACGGTCCTGTAAGGACGTGGTCCTGCTTGCTTGAGTGCCTCTAAGGCTTGGCGCCAGGCTTTGATCCGTTTTCTCTCTTTCCTTTCGGAAAAAAATTCAGAATACCCCGCACGTTCAAGAAGCAAAGAACTACGGCGTGATCGAAAAGGCTGCCCCAGGCAACCTTCATAAAGATAAGCAATCTCCGAAAAAGACCGTCCCGCTTCATAAAGAGGTTCAGAGATCAGTCCTTTCGCATAAAAAATTCCAAGTAAAGACCCTGTAAGAGGCATCTCCTTAGGATTTCCTTTTTTGAAAAGCGTCCGCCGCTTTTGCTGCAAAGCCTCCGTTCCTTTATCGATGACCTCTCTATTTAAGTTAGGCCTGCCGCGTCTTTGATATGATGTCATAGCTCACCTCCTGTAAAAGCTATGATTTCATAAATGAAAACAAATCTGCAATTTTCTGAATTGGCCATTTGTAAGAATTTTTCCTTACAGTATTCAATGAAAAAATTTATAAAACTTGCAAAGTGACAAATAAATCACTATAAAATACTATATTATTTTTTATTTGAAGGATGTTAATTATGAGTTCTTTTACAGCTAACTTTTTGAAGTTTTTAGGAAATTCAACAGCAATGATGCTGTTATTTTTACCTGCTGTTTCAGCCATGCATGAGGAACGCAAAATAAGTAGTTCAATAACAGCTTCTTCTAACAGTCCTTGTCCTGTTGATCCTATCGCACAAGAGAGAACAGATTGTGTGACAAATAAAAATAAAGTAATTGCAGGACTTATACGAGAAGTTAAGATTCTGCAAGCCCATGAATCAGATGAGATTGGACGCATCATAGACGACGATACACCATTCGAGGTCACCAGAATCATTGGTAAAAATCTGCAGTTTAATGAGAATATATTATTCACTTTAGAAAAATTTCAAACAAATCAGTTAAGTGAAAGCACCGCTCTAAAAAGAATATTACGCCTAAGATATAATTTTATATGTTCCAGATACAAAAATGATTCTATCTTTCATGACACCCCTTCTACACAAGAGACTAGTGAACATCTAGCATATGATAGAATGAATCTAAGCACTGATAGATATCAAACATATACTAGAATTATTCTAGGTATAGCCTCTATGGTAGATTTAAGAACTCTACCAGCGAATACAAAAACATATTTGAGAGCTTCACCAACAATATGTTCACTACTAGAAGATAGTTCTAAAGATATAGGTCACCCTAACGAGGCGTTTATGCCACAAGTAACTACAGATAGCTCAATGAAGGACAGAGAGTACTTTATAACGCATATATTAAATTCAGAGGAAGTATTATTAACAAGTTACTCAAGTTTTTGCAAAGAGATTAGAATAGTTAGGATAACACCCTATGAAAAAAAATTATTGAACCCAAAATGGCAACATCCCTATGCTTTATCTGAGCTTCCCTACCCTGAATTTTTAAAACCTTATCCAGCTGAAAGGAGTAAGCGCGCTCCTTTAGTAGCTTCCGCCTCTTCTTCCTCCTCTTCCTCCTCTTCCTCCTCTTCCTCCTCTTCCTCCTCTTCCTCTTCTTCCACCCTTTCCTCCTCTTTTACTTCTTTTGCTTCTTTCTCTTCAGTGGATACACCCCCTTCTATTGGGTTTTCTTCTTCCGAACCCTTAGAGGAGCTTCAAAAGCCAGCAGCTTTTTTAACCCTAGAAGAGCCTTCTTTACCTGTTACTGTAAGCACCACGGATTCGCCCTTAACTTCAACAGATAGTGAGCCTACTTCAAGCAGACCTGAAGATAACTCAACAACAGCCTCCTCTAGCACATCTCCTCTCGAAGAGTTCCAGTTAGAAACAGCTCAACCCGAGGAAAATCAAACTTCAGAAGTTGCTCAAATACGACCTAGAGGAATGCGAGCATTTCATAGTAGAGCACCAGAGACAACTCCTAACCAATTTGTCCCCCTTAAAGGAAAGCATCTAAAAACCCTAGAAAGTTTGTTTGATAAAAAATTGTTTTCTTCTGTGAAATATAAAAAGCTTGCAGCACTTTGGCGCTTTATTAATGGCCCTGACAGCATTAAAAATGCCTCTTCTGGAGGCTCACATAAGGCGCTTCTTGACCAAAATGGAAAAGTCGTCACGGGCATTTTTGCCCATGGAGAGGCTCAAACATTTGGAAAATCTTCAATTCAGTATGTAAGAGACGCCTTTAATCAGATTGGTTATGGCCCAACGAGATAACGATAGTCTTATCTAAGCTTACGTAGGCTTTTGTTTCAAGTTCATTTGTTGAAAATGAAACAGGAATGCTCCAAAGACAATGCATAGTAATCATGGCCACCCATAAGCAAAGTTCTTGAGATAGTCCATAAATAAAAGCGAATCTGCAATTTTCTGAATTGGCCATTTGTAAGAATTTTTCCTTACAGTATTCAATGAAAAAATTTATAAAACTTGCAAAGTGACAAATAAATCACTATAAAATACTATATTATTTTTTATTTGAAGGATGTTAATTATGAGTTCTTTTACAGCTAACTTTTTGAAGTTTTTAGGAAATTCAACAGCAATGATGCTGTTATTTTTACATGCTGTTTCAGCCATGCATGAGGAACGCGAAATAAGTAGTTCAATAACAGCTTCTTCTGTTGATCCTATCGAACAAGAGAGAGCCGATAGTGTGGCAAATAAAAGTAAAGTCATTGCAGGGCTTATTCGAGAAGTTGAGGTTCTTCAGGCTCATGAAGAAGATTTTATTGATCTTTTTAAAGAAGATATAACACCAGAGACAATTGATATTATTACTAAAAACATAGAGGAAAACAAAAAAATATTATTAAGTTTAATAGAAACTCAAACAATTCTTTCGACTTTAACGCCTGATAAAGTAGGATTATCGCATGTTAATAAATTAAACGCGATAGATTCTTGTGCAAACAAGGTCTTAAAAGAAACCTTATTCTTAAGGGTTGATTTTATTAATGCGAGATACAACAATAATTTATTGTTTCATCAACACCGGCATTTAAAAGATGTGCGCATTTTATACGGCCCAACGGATCCAAGTCTTTATGATGAACTTACGCCAGAACAAAAAGTTCTCTCTCAAAAAGCCATCGATAAATATCAAACATTTAATAGAGTTATTCTGGGCATAGCCTCTATAGTTGATTTAAGACTTCTTCCAGCTAATACAAAAATGCTTTTAAGAGCCTCGCCAACATTATATCCACTACTTGAAGGTAACTCTAAAGATCTTGGACACCCCGATGAGACATTTATGCTGGAGACGATTGACGGTGGTCCAATGAAGGATAGAGAGTATCTTATAACACACATATGCTTTACGGAAGAAGTATTATTACCAGATTATTCAAGTTTTTATAAGAGAATCGCAAAATTTTATGTATCTCCCTACGAAAAAAAATCTTTAGAGCCAACATGGCAACATCCCTATGCCTTGTCTGAGCTTCCCTACCCTGAATTTTTAAAACCTTATCCATCAGCGATAACTGCTTCTTCAAGCATAGTTGAGAAGCCTAAAGAAGAAAGAAAAAGAAAAGGTAAAGGTAAAAGGAAAAGAGAAAATAAGAAACAATCTTTAATATCTCCCGCTTCTTCTTCTATTTCTCTTTCAGAGCCCCTAGCAGATGTTCACATACTAGTAGATTTGCCTTTAAGGCCAGAAATCCCAGAAGAAGCTCCTTTACTTGTTGCTGGAGAGAGCTCTGTGGTTTCGCCATCAACCTCAACAAATAGCGAACCTATTTCAACTATGCCTGAGGAACGGGAACGAGATAGTTCATCAGGATCTTCCTCTAGCACATCTCCTCTCGAAGAGTTCCAGTTAGAAATAGCTCAACCCGAGGAAAATCAAACTTCAGAAGTTGCTCAAATACGACCTAGAGGAATGCGGTCATTTCATGGTAGAGCACCAAAGACAACACCCCCTAATCAATTTGCCCCGCTTAAAGGAAAACATCAGAAAATTCTTGAAAGATTGTTTGACAGCACAAGGTTTTCTTCTGTGAGATATCAAGATTTTGCAGCGCTTTGGCGCTCTATTAATGGCCCTGACAGCATTAAAAATGCCTCTTCTGGAGGCTCACATAAGGCACTTCTTGATCAAAGTGGAAAAGTCGTCACGGGTATTTTTGCCCATGGAGAGGCTCAGACATTTGGAAAATGTACAATTATGTACATAAGAGATGCGTTTCGCCAGATTGGTTATGGCCTAGAGAGATAGCTAATACTATCTGATTTGCATAAGTTTTTGTTTCAAATTCATTTGTTGAGAATAAAATAGAAAAGCCCCTAAGATAATGCATAATAATCCTGCTGTTGTCATAGTTGTCCACACATATCCTTCAAATAATGTAGAAACAAATAAACAAGCACTGGGGAGCAAAACCCACAAAAAGGAGGCAGAGGGGACTCCAAAGTTCTTTATCATATACATATGCAGAAAATAGAGAAGACAGGTTACAAAAACAATTAAATATAACAAGGATACGAAAAACTCCCCTTCGTTGGGCAGAGGTGAAAAGCCAGGACCTATCATAACAATCATTAAAAAGAAAAGGCCCCCCATGAGCAAAGTTCTTGAAGTTAGCCATAAGATGGGAACTTTTTTGACCTGTGTCAGGTGTTTTGCAACTTCCGATCCCCCTAAGGTGAAGAATATACTAAAAAAGACAAGCATAAGCCCAAAAAGGTGGGACGTGTCGAAGGTTGTAATTTCGTGAAAGAATAAGAAGAAAATACCCAGAAGAGCGAAAGCCGATCCCCAAATCTTGATATGGGGAATTTTTTGCTGCACTATAAAACGTTCGATAAATAGGGCGGGGACAAAAATAATTGCGGGAAGAGCCGGGATCAGGCCGGAGATCATATGTTTTGAGGCCTCATAAATACACCAAAAGTTAAGGCCAAAAAGTAATATTCCTTGTGTCGAAGTGAGGATCCAGAGGCGTAGATTCATTTGCAGAGGCGGCGATTCGTTGGAAAATCGACGGACAATTTCTAAAAGAAAGCCTGCCAAAATAAAACGATAAAATAGGCTTTCAATCGTGGAAACATATTTCAACTGAATTGTGATGAAGTACCACCCTGGGCTGGCTAAAAGGAGACCTGCAAAAAGAAGAAGAAGAAATCTCATGATCTAAATTTAAAGCTCCTGTTAAGATTTATAAAGAGTTTTCTTTCTAAAAGAAACTGTACTCCCCCCTTTTAGAAGTAGAAAGTACAGTACACTATTAATTCATATCCATCAGCTTAAATTCCCTCTTTGTCACGGCTGGCTCTTTTACGGTCATTGGGATCAAGTATGGCTTTGCGCAAGCGGATAGATTGGGGAGTGACCTCGACAAGCTCATCATCCTGAATGTAAGCAATCGCTTGCTCAAGGGACATGATGCGCGGCGGGGTTAAGCGCACGGCTTCATCTTTACCAGAAGCACGTACGTTTGTCAGCTGTTTGGCTTTCAAGGGGTTCACAATCAAATCGTTATCCCGGGTATGCTCCCCAATGATCATGCCTTCATAAACAGGCGTGCCGGGGTTGATAAACATAACGCCGCGATCTTCCAAATTCCACAGAGCATAAGCCACCGATTGCCCCTTATCACTGGAAATTAGAACTCCGTTACGACGTCCACCAATGGGGCCCTTATAGGCACCATAGCTATGGAAAATACGGCTCATAATACCCGTGCCGCGCGTATCAGTCATGAATTCGCCTTGATAACCAATCAGACCTCGTGAAGGACATATGAAAGTAATCCGGGTTTTACCGCCACCGGAAGGACGCATATCCACCATCTCTCCCTTGCGGACGCCCATTTTCTCAACAACAATTCCAGAAAATTCTTCATCCACATCGATTTGAACTTCTTCCATGGGCTCTAAAGTTTGACCCGTCTCTTCATCGGTCTTAAACAAAACCCGAGGACGGCCAATGGCAAGCTCAAAGCCTTCGCGGCGCATGGTTTCAATAAGAACGCCGAGTTGAAGTTCTCCTCTTCCTGCGACCTCAAAGGCATCCGTGTTTTGAGTTTCGGAAACTTTAATCGAAACATTGCTTTCCGCTTCCGCCATCAAACGATCACGAATCATGCGGGAGGTCACTTTTTTCCCTTCCTTCCCGGCATAAGGGGAATCATTAACACAAAAGCTCATCGCAAGAGTGGGGGGATCAATCGGCAGGGCTCTTAAGGGCTCCAACACTTCCGGAGCACAAATAGTATCAGAAACCGTTGTTTTTTCAAAACCAGCCACAGCCACAATGTCTCCTGCCTCCACTACCTCAACAGGAAGGCGCTCGAGCCCCCGGAA
Organism: Alphaproteobacteria bacterium; assembly: GCA_019748065.1. Lineage (GTDB taxonomy): Bacteria > Pseudomonadota > Alphaproteobacteria > UBA9655 > UBA9655 > UBA9655. Next base: position 18,463 of record JAIEQB010000053.1, read on the forward strand.
GGCGAGCAACTTGGTCAACCGCGTTTGTTCGAGAAGTTTACCTTCTCGATCTAAAGCTTTAACTGGCATATTCACCCGCGCCGTTCCGCTGAGAATGCGCCCCGTTAAAATCCGCCCCAAATAAGGATCGGCCTCAAGGGTTGTCACCAACATCGAAAAGGGAGCTGTGGCATCGCCTTCAGCAATGGGAACATTTTTCATAATGGCATTAAACAAAGGGGTCAGATCTTTTTTCTCGTCCTCAAGACCTTCAATGGCCCAGCCTTCCTTCGCGGAGGCATAAATCGTGGAGAAATCAAGTTGCGCATCAGTGGCATCAAGAGCTGCAAAGAGGTCAAAGACTTCCTCATGCACCTCATAGGGGCGCGCATCCGGCTTATCGGCTTTGTTAATCACTACAATGGGCTTCAGGCCTAAACGCAAGGCTTTCGCGGTGACGAATTTTGTTTGGGGCATGGGCCCTTCGGAGGCATCCACCAAAACCAAAACCCCATCCACCATAGAGAGAATACGCTCAACCTCACCGCCAAAGTCCGCGTGGCCAGGGGTATCAACGATATTCAAGCGGTTGCCTTCCCACTCAATAGAGGTACATTTCGCCAAGATGGTGATGCCCCGCTCCTTTTCCAGCTCATTACTATCCATGGCCCGTTCAGCAATGCGCTGATTGTCTCGATAAACACCGCTTTGACGGAATAGAGTATCAACAAGGGTTGTTTTCCCATGGTCAACGTGGGCGATAATGGCTAAATTTCGGATGGCACTCATGATTAAGACTCGATTATTTAAATTAAGAGGGCACTCTATCTTTTATGTAGGAAGAATGAAAGCTTTTTTCAAGGATTCAACAGATTAAAAAACATTTATTTAAGAAAAGAATTTTTTTCTTTATTTTTATCACTATATATTGCTATAAAGTATAGATTAATAATTTAGGATGATGTCATGAGTGCAATGAACCTTTCTTTTCTCCGTCAAGTTTGGACACACCTTATCCGCCCCTATTGGACCTCAGAAGACAAATGGATAGCTTTCGGTCTTTTAGGTAGTCACCTTTTTCTGATGGGAATTTTTATTTATATTTCTGTTGTCCTCAGCTACTTAAACAATGATATCTTTACTGCCCTTCAAGAATTTAAACTTGATACCTTCTTATATTGTTTAGGAATACTCAGCCTTTACGGTTGTTTGGCCATTGCTTGCTTCACATCAAAAAAATATCTCCTTCAACGTCTGGATATTCGTTGGCGCAAATGGATGACAGAGCACTTTGTCAATAACTGGATGGCGAATAAGCGGTACTATAGTCTTCAATTAGAAGGGGATGGCACCGACAACCCGGACCAACGAATTGCCGAAGATACAGGTGGGTTTATTGATAAGACCCTTGGCCTAACCTTAGGACTCCTACAACAAATCGTGATGCTCGGCTCTTTTCTTAGCATCCTTTGGTCTTTGTCCGGCACTCTCTCGTTTCCCGTGGAAAACTACGTTCTTTCTATTCCGGGCTATATGTGTTGGGCTTCTCTCTTGTATGCGTCTATCAGCAGCTTTTTAAGCTTTTATTTTGGTCGAAATCTTATTCGACTTAATTATGAAAACGAAAGAAGAGAAGCAAACTATCGTTATAGTTTGGTTCGTTTTCGGGAAAATGTGGAAGGCGTTGCTCTGTACAAAGGAGAAAACCAAGAAAAAAATATTCTTAAAAACCGCTTTTGCGATATTTTAGAAAACTATTATAGAATCATACACCGCATGATTATTATGAATTCGTGGTATTCTTTTTACGATCAATTCCGCCATCTGTTTCCCTTTTTGCTTATAGCTCCTCGGTATTTTACCAAAGCCATGACTTTAGGAGATGTCACTCAAACCATAACTGCCTTTAACCAAGTTACCTATTCTCTTTCCTTTATCGTTGAGAATTTCGCGACTATTGCGAGTTGGAGAGCTACAACTAATCGTCTTTTAGAATTCAAAACAAATTTGGTCACCGTCCCCCCTACTCTTCTTGCACATACAACCCATGATGCGGAAAAAATTCACCTGAACTGCTCTGAAATATCTCTTCCCCACGCGGCCATACTGCATCAAGATCTGAATATTACCTTTCACAAGGGAGAGCATGCTCTGATTACAGGACCTACGGGTGTTGGAAAAAGTACCCTTGCGCGGGTTATTGCAGGTCTGTGGCCCTATGGAAAGGGATCGGTAAAGATTCCCACTTCCTCTTTCCTCTTCCTTCCTCAAAAGCCCTATATGCCCCTCGGCACTCTTAGAGAGGTCTTGCAATACCCCCACAACAATGTGACGTATGACAAGATTTTGAACGCCTTGGATGCTGTGGACCTAAGTGCCTTTGAAAATCGATTGAATGAAGTCAATGATTGGGCGCGGGTTCTCTCCTTGGGCGAGCAGCAACGTATCTCTATGGCGCGTGCGCTTTTAACCAAGCCTCGCTGGCTTGTTATGGATGAAGCGACCTCTGCCATGGATGAAGCCTCAGAAGGTCATCTCTATCGCCTCTTGAAAGAGCGTCTGCCGGAAACCACCCTGATCACCATTGGTCACCGGGAAAGCCTGAAAGCGCTTCACATCCGTGAGATCCGCCTTGAAGGACTTGATAAGCCTGAAAAACTGGCCGCAGCTTAGGTTCCTCAGAAAGTTTAAACAAAGTATTGTCTCTTTGCTCTAAAGTTGCTAGAAAAAGGGACAATTTGATACATTTGAGGGCCATATTATGGAATTAATTCTTTTACAACGCGTCGAAAACTTAGGAAAAATGGGAGACATCGTGAACGTTCGCCCTGGCTATGCACGCAATTTCCTTCTCCCTAAAAAAATTGCTTTAAGAGCCAGCAAGGAAAACCTTGCTCATTTTGAAAAAGAAAAAGAAGCCCTTGAGACGCTTAATAGCAATCACATTAAAGAAGCCGAAGGGCTCGCAAAGACCTTAAAAGGCGTTATGGTTACTCTTGTCCGCCAAGCCAGCGAAGGCGGACAACTCTATGGTTCTGTTACGCCGAAGGACATTACAGAATCCTTGAAGAACGATAAGATTACAAGGCATGCCATTAAAATCATGCATCCTATCAAAACCATTGGTGTTCATGCAGCAAAAGTTCAATTACACCCTGAAGTTGCTGTTGACATCATTGTTAACGTTGCTATGTCAGAAGATGAGGCGAAGGCCCAAGCTAAAGCTTTAGAACAAATGACAGCACACACAGAAAGCAACTAATTAACAGTTATCTACCCACTTTCATTGTAAATCATGGGGATTGTCACATGGGCACGGCTCTAGAACAAAAGATGAACCTTACCGTGCCCCTAGACTCCCTTCAGCGCCTGCCTCCCCATAGCGTAGAAGCAGAGCAAGCCCTTCTGGGGGCCCTCCTCCATAACAACCTCGCCTTTGAACGGGTGGCTGAATTTTTAAGGCCCGAACATTTTTCCGATCCTACTCATGGACGGATTTATGAGGCCATCAGTCAGTTGATCGTGCGCAACCATATTGCGGATCCCATCACCCTAAAGGAATATTTTGACCGAGATAATACCTTAGCTGAAGTGGGTGGGGGTCAATATCTTGCTGAACTCGCAGCTTCAGTGATCTCCATTATCAATACGGAAGACTATGGGCGAAAAATCCATGACTTTTATCTAAGGCGCCAGTTGATTGATGTGGGGGAAGGTATCGTTAATGATGCCCATACCTATGACCTTGATATCGCTGCAACGGATCAGATTGAAATTGCGGAAAAAAAGCTCTTTGATCTCGCCAGCACGGGGCAACAAGAACGTGGCCTTGAAACTTTTTCCTCTGCCCTCAAACAAGCCCTTGTCAGTGCAGAGGTGGCTTACAAGAGAGATAGCCACGTGGTTGGCATTACGACAGGCTTTAAAAAAGTGGATGAGTGCCTCGGTGGATTTCACCCTTCAGACCTCGTTATTGTTGCGGGACGTCCTTCCATGGGAAAGACAGCCCTTACCACCAACTTTGCCTTTAATGCAGCCCGTGCAGCTCTAGAGAAAAATGAAGGGGGCGCTGTTGCTTTCTTTTCCCTTGAAATGTCTGCTGAACAACTTGCTAATCGTATTTTAGGCCAGGAATCAGGTCTTTCCTCTGATCTTATTCGCAGAGGAGATATTGGAAAATCCGACTTTCCCAAACTTGTAGAAGTGTCAAATCGTCTTAATTCCCTACCCTTTTATATTGATGATACTCCCGGCCTGAGTGTTCCAGCCCTTCGAACTCGAGCCCGTCGCCTCAAGCGGCAAGGAGGCCTTGGGCTGATTATTATTGATTACCTCCAACTTCTTTCCAGCCCAGGAAAAAGGGCCGCCGAAAACCGTGTTCTTGAACTTTCTGAAATTACTCGTAACCTCAAAGCTCTTGCTAAAGAACTTCACGTCCCTGTCATTGCGTGCTCTCAGCTTTCTCGTTCCGTTGAGCAACGGGATGATAAACGCCCCCAACTGGCCGACCTTCGTGAATCAGGATCCATTGAGCAAGATGCTGACGTCGTGATGTTTGTTTATCGTGAAGAGTATTACCTATCTCGAAAAAAACCCACCGGAAGCGATGACAAAATTGCAGAATGGGAAAAGGCCATGGGAAGTGTGGCCAATATTGCTGAAGTGATCATTGCAAAACAAAGACACGGTCCTATTGGAACCGTACAATTGCACTTTGAAGGAAGACTCACCAAATTTTCTGACCTTGCAGATCAAACCTACCTTGCAGCAAATTATGGTTAAACTTCCCTTCCCTCATACTCCCTCCATCTCTTTAGCGCTGGCAATCGATCTCGACGCCCTTACTTATAACTATCGTATTCTTCGCTCTGGCCTTAAAAAGGGAGCTCACTGTGCTGCTGTCCTTAAGGCCAACTCCTATGGCATGGGAGTGAAAGAAACGTCAATGCGCCTCTATCAGGAAGGGTGCCGCCATTTTTTTACGGCTCATCTAGCTGAAGCCATTGAACTGCAGTGTTATATCCCCAAAGATGTTTTTATCTATGTCCTGAACGGCCTGAGAAAAGGGGAAGAAAAGGTTTATGCTCGCTACAATATTATTCCTGTTTTGGGAGATCTAGAGCAGGTCCATAATTGGAATACCTTTGCAAAAACACAAAAAGAAGGTGGACGCGCCGCTCTCCATTTTGATACGGGCATGACCCGCACAGGGCTGTCTCCAAACGAATTTAAAAATCTTGAACTTTCCCAATTTTCTCATACAGAAATCGTTTGTGTTCTCAGCCATTTAGCTTGCCCCTATCAACCAGAACACCCCATGAATGAGGCCCAGCGTCATCGTTTTGATGCCATTCGCAAACGCTTTCCTTTTGCGCTTGCGAGCCTTGCGAACAGTGGGGGCTTCTTTTTAGGTCCAAAATACCATTATGACATTGTGCGAATAGGCCTTGCATTAACCGGCTGTCGCACCGCTGCCCCTCAAGGAAATGTTTCTCTAAAACCAGTGGTGAAGGCTTATGCTCAAATTTTGCAGATCAATGATATCGAACGGGGAGATTCTGTGGGCTATGATGCTACCTTTATTGCATCTAGGGCTTCCCGAATTGCAACCGTCGGTGTAGGGTATGCGGATGGATATTTGCGAAGTCTTAGTGATCGGGGAGAGGTTTATGTTGCGGGTGCCAAAGCACCTGTTATTGGCAGGGTTTCCATGGATCTCCTAACCATAGATATCACCAATATCCCCAGCGGTAGAATTCAGCGTGGAGACTGGGTTGAACTTTTTGGTGATCATCTCTTGATCGATGATCTAGCTCAAAAGGCGGGAACGATCCCGTGGGAGTTACTCACCCTCCTAGGTGTACGCTATGAACGTTTTTACCTCAATAACCAACAAGAACGAAAGGTCACATAATGGTTTGGGCTCTTTCAAGCATTGGACGTGTCTTCATTGAGTTTTTAGCCTCAACCGGCCGTCTGACTCTCTTTTTGGCAACTTGCTTTGTTCAAGGGTTGCAACCCCCCTATTATTTTCGCCAAATGCTGCGCCAATTTTGGGAAATTGGATACCTCTCTCTCCCCGTTGTGGGGCTTACAGCCTTTTTTACAGGCATGGTTTTAGCTCTTCAAAGCTATACAGGATTCTCTCGCTTTAATGCCGAAGGAGCTATCGCCAGCGTGGTTGCTCTTTCCATGACTCGAGAGTTAGGTCCTGTTTTGGCAGGGTTGATGATTTCTGGTCGTATTGGCGGCGCTATGGCTGCAGAAATTGGAACCATGCGGGTAACAGAACAGCTGGATGCCCTTATCACTCTATCGACGAATCCTCAAAAATATCTTATAGCCCCTCGCCTCCTTGCGGGCGTTACCATGCTGCCTCTGCTTGTCTTAGTTGCCGATGTCATTGGTATTTTTGGCGGCTACATTGTCAGCGTCTATCGCCTGGACTTTAATCCTGCGATTTATACCAAGCAAACCTTTGACTTCATCCAAATGGGCGATGTCACGTCGGGCTTAATCAAGGCTGCTTTCTTTGGATTCATTATCACCTCCATGGGATGTTATCATGGCTTTAATTCAAAGGGCGGCGCGCAGGGTGTGGGGAGAGCTACAACCTATGCTGTTGTTTCCTCCTCTATTCTTATTTTAGTTGCCAACTACTTCCTCACCGCACTTCTCTTTTAGAAAGGCTTAGAATGACAAAAAAAATGACATCAAAGTTCATTCTTCAGGATATTTACAAACGCTTCGGGGATAAGTCTGTATTGGAAGGTGTAGATTTAAATGTCTTTACGGGTGAATCTCTTGTTATTATTGGAGGGTCAGGGACAGGAAAGTCGGTTCTCCTTAAGTGCCTTTTAGGCTTGATTCCCGTTGATAGGGGAAGCATTGAAATGGATGAACGGGAGATCACCCAGGAGACCCTCCTTCAACATGAGGAACGCCTTCAGGATATTGGCGTGATGTTCCAAGGCTCAGCCCTTTTTGATAGCTTGAAAGTCTGGGAAAACGTGGCCTTTCGTCTGATCAATGCCCAACATATGGATCGCAAGCGTGCCAAGGAAATTGCTCTTGAAAAATTAGCTGCCGTGGGCCTTACGGAAAAGGTGGGTGAGCTGTCTCCTGCAGAAATTTCAGGAGGCATGCAAAGGCGCGTGGCCTTGGCCCGTGCCATTGCGACCCAACCCCATGTTCTCTTTTTTGATGAGCCCACTTCCGGTCTCGACCCCATTTTCAGCAGCGTCATCAATGAGCTGATTCGCAACTGCGTCAAAGAATTAGGCGCAACGGCTATCACGATAACCCACGATATGAGCAGTGCTCGGCGCATTGGCGATCGCATAGCCATGCTTTATGGCGGTAAAATTATTTGGTGCGGCAAGGCTGAAGACATCGACAACTGCGACAATCCCTATGTCCAACAATTTATTCATGGCCAAGCCAAGGGCCCTATTCAACTTGAAACCGATGCAAGGCATGTTGCCTAATGGCTAAAACTACGACTCACTATGTTTGCCAATCTTGTGGGAGTTGTTTTCCCAAATGGTCAGGAAAATGCGAAGGTTGTCACGGCTGGAATACGCTGATTGAAGAGGCCACCGTTACTGCCTTTCAAAAGAAAACTACCCTCAAAGCGCAGAAAATTAACTTTACATCCCTTGAGGATAGCTCCCCTCCCTTGCCTCGCTTTTTATCAGGTATGAACGAATTTGATCGCGTGTGTGGAGGTGGCCTTGTGCCTGGTTCTGTTTTGCTAGTAGGCGGCGACCCTGGCATCGGAAAATCAACCCTTTTGCTTCAAGTCGCAGCTCTGATAAGTGGAAAAACGAGTTGTGTTTATATCTCAGGCGAAGAAGCAGCTGATCAAGTCCGTCTCCGCGCCCGGCGGCTTCAAGTGGCTCAATCCCCTGTTCAGCTTGCCACGACAACTCATATTGGTGACATTTTAAAATCCCTCCATAAGGAAGGCCCTGTAGTTGCCATTATCGATTCCATCCAAACCATGTACGTCGATCATCTGGATGCCGCTCCCGGCAGCGTTTCCCAGGTACGCGCAAGCGCTCATGAGCTGATTCGTTTTGCAAAGAAATATGGAGTGGCTATCATTATTGTGGGGCACGTCACCAAGGAAGGCCTTATTGCCGGCCCGCGCGTGCTTGAGCACATGGTGGATACGGTCCTTTATTTTGAAGGGGAGAGGGGGCATCATTTCCGCATCCTGCGCTCCGTGAAGAATCGTTTTGGACCTACCGATGAGATTGGCGTTTTTGAAATGACAGACAAGGGGCTGCAGGAAGTCTCCAACCCCTCCGCCCTGTTCCTCCCCCACCGGACAGAGGATGTCTCGGGATCCTGCGTTTTTGCTGGCATTGAAGGCACCCGCCCCCTTCTAGTGGAAATTCAAAGTCTGATCGCGCCTTCTTCCCTAGCAACCCCAAGGCGAGCTGTTGTGGGATGGGATTCGGGCCGTCTTTCCATGATTTTAGCTGTCCTTGAGACAAGGTGTGGCCTTACCTGCGGCAATAGGGATGTGTTCTTGAATGTGGCGGGAGGCCTCCGGATTTCTGAGCCCGCAGCCGACCTTGCTGTTGCAGCTTCTCTCCTCTCTTCCCTGGCCAATACTCCTCTCCCCCATGATGCCATCTTTTTTGGAGAAGTGGGCCTTTCAGGGGAAATTCGCCCCATCAACCAACAAGAAGCCCGCCTTAAAGAAGCCTTCAAGTTGGGCTTTAAAAGTGCCTTCGTTCCTAAAACGGTCAAACCCTACTCATTTTCTGAAATGCCCTTGATTCCGCTTGCACATATCTCAGAACTTGCTCATTATTTAGAGGTAAAACCAAAGCAACGGCGAGCTTACGGAGGATAACATGCTATCTTCAGCTTTTAATAGCGTTGATCTTGCCATTCTGATCCTCATTGGTCTTTCCATTTTGATTGGCGTCCTGCGCGGCGCAACCCGTGAAGTTTTAGGCATTGCTGGGTGGATTGGCGCCTTTGCCGTTGTCTTTTATGGGCTTCCTCTTTTTCGCCCCTTAGGGCGACAGTATATCCACAGTCCTATGATTGCTGATGCTGTGGTCGCAGGCATCCTCTTTATCTGTTCTCTTGCTGTTTTTATCCTCATTAGTCGCCTAATTTCCTCAAGCGTAAAGGGCAGCATTTTTGGCAGTCTGGATCGTTCCTTGGGACTGGTCTTTGGATTTGTGCGTGGGGTTGTCTTTATTTGTGTTGCCTTTCTTCTCCTAAGCCTTTATTACTCGCCCGCTCAAATTCCTGAAATCATTCTTTCAGCCCGCTTTACGCCCTGGATCATGCAAGGAGCTGATGAAGTCAAGCGAATCATCCCCCACGACTACTTGCCCCAAGATCTCACTCAGCCTACCATTAACCCCTTGGATGCCAAAGATCTGATTGAAAATAGCCTTCCTTCCCTTGAAGAGACGGTCAAAAATTTGTCGACCTTAAGGCCTGTATCCCCAAAGAAACCTACGGAAAACAACAAAGAGATAGAAACGCTGATCGATTCAACAAAGCCTGATGATGATGTGAACCTTCAACATTAAAAATGAAAAAACAAACATAATATTAAACTACAACTGGCTAAATCCGGAGACTTTTCCTAATAACCTATTTTAAGCCCCCAGTCATTACTGGAGGCCCGACCATTGAGAATTAAACATAAGTTCAGTGTGTTTTTGTTGTGGGGGGTAGGGTTTTTTCTTTTAGCTGTGTACTTGTACTTATCTGTGTGCTTGTACTTATACTTTCATTACTAAGCATACTTTGTGACAAAATCGAGCTCAAGAACATGCTCTCAGCGGCAATACGAGCTTGTATAGCAGCAAAGTCATCAGAAATTTGTTCCACATAAGTTTTCCATGCCTTATCACTTTTCAGACTCTCAATAAATTCTTTCTTTTCTTTAATTCTATTATCAAATTCTTTATATTTTTCAAGAAGCTGCTGCATTTCTAAGGGAGTTGCAGTTTCCGGAGTGACTTTAGAAATTTGCTGGGCAAGTTTTCTAAAGTCTCTCATAATATCTTCACTCTCCTTTTGTTGTTTTTGAATATAAGATTGGTATTCATCCTCAAAGACTGCAGCACTTAACTGATCTTGGACGGCTAGATTAACAAAGGCTTGGTGAGCTTCTATGGAAATCTGGCCGATTGTTGTTTCAATTTCTTTTTCTTCATTGTGCAGATCAGAGACAAGTTTAAGCTGAGCTTTTAAGGGGCTCATACTTTTTTCCCAGTCTTCAAATACCTTCTCCGCAGCGTGATAGTAATCATCTGAACTATGTGGATTAATTCGGACAGGAAGTTCCATGGTACCATTGACATCATAGAGGAGAGACGTGTCTCTTTTAACGGTTACACCTCCAGGAGCTGTTTTCCAAAACACAAGGGCAGGAACAGGATCGTAACTATGAGCGAAACGAAGGACATTCCCTTCGCCAATACGTTGTGTATAATTTTCTAAAGTATTTGCATTGACGGTATTGGGAGCTCCAAATGTCATAATCCCCAAATTAACTTTAATTCCCATACTCTCAGCAATTTCTTTTGCAGCCGCTGAGAAAATTTCACCCAACGACCCTCCAAGACTATGCCCAGTTCCAACAAGGGTAAGGGTTTCGTTGGGGTTCGTTCCTTTATATTGCGTGAGCCAAGATTTCATAAAGGAAAAAAAAGAATCCGCATTATCATCAAAGTGCGATCCAAATCCACTATGAAAACTAATATTGCTGAGGAGCCCATGACTTTTACTTAGCTTGCGGTTCATTCCCAGAATATTTTTTCCCCAGTCCATCCATGATTTTGACCCCGCAAACGAAAGAACTAACTTGTGATTGTCTTTATCATAGGCAGCAGCTCCGGAAAATTCACCATTGTTTCGATGAAAAACGCCTTCAATACCATATTTCATCCCTTGAAGATTACGAGAAAAAACGTTTCTTGCTTCCTCTAGAAATGCTGTGTTTTCAACTGATTTTTTAGCTTGTAATTCACTAACTTCTGTTTCAACCGTTGTGATTCGAACATTAATCGCTCTTTGGACATCTGTAACTCCTGCTTGTTTATCAAGAACTATTCCAAATATTTTTAGAGATGTTTTAAGAGATTCAAAGTCTTTAACGTTAGAAGATTTTGGGATACTTGCGAGTTTTTCTTGAAGCATTGAAATTTCATCTAACTTTGTAGAAATTTCGCGATCAAGTTTTGTCACCTGTGACGGCGTTTTTCCTAAGGACTTTTTTTGATCAATGTCATAAACAAGAGCACTGAGATTTGCATATTCTTTGGCATCTTGTTTTGTGACTGTATTTAAAAAGCAATTTGAATTTTTGAGTATATCTGTAGAGTCCGTTGTAAACCCTGCTTCTTTAGCAAACCTATCAAGTTTTTCTTGTTCTTCTGTAATCTCATCCTGAATTCTTTGTCTCTTCTTACTGGCTTCTGTATATTCTTCTCCTTTTTTATTAAGATATTTTACAAGCTCTACTCGCTCCTCAAAATGTATTTTTTGAAGAGGTTTTAGATCAAATTTTGGTCCAATGGGTTTGGATATAGATATTTTATCCTCATCCATATACGTAGGTTTAGCATATGCAGTAGTAAATCCACTAATAAGCATAGAAACGCCAGCTGTACGGAAGAGTAATTTTTTAAAATCAATCATAACATCACCTAAAATAAAAAATAAAAACCTTTACATTTAAATATTAACACTAAATGAATTAATAGTTTGTTAATTTATTGAAAATAGCCTTTCTTCTCTTGAAGAGACGGTCAAAAATCTGTCGACCTTAAGGCCTGTGTCGCCGAAAAAACCTACGGAAAATAACAAAGAGATAGAAACTCTTGATCGACTCAACTACGCCGGATGATCATCCTTAAAGCCCATGAAATCAGTATTGCTAAATAAGATTTATCCAGCCAGCTTCTTTTTTCATTCTTCTAAATACTGATATAAAAATTCAAGTCCTAAATTTTGAACACTCTTCTTATCTGTATTCGTCAATATCACAATCCCGATATCATGATCTGGTAAAAACCCTATAAAATTCCGAAAACCATTGAGCCATCCCGTATGAAAGACAACCCTTTCTTTGCCTATATTGAGGATTAACCAACCAAGGCCATACCAAACTTCATTTACAAACCCCCGTGGATCTTCATGACAATCGAACACTTCCTGAGACTGAATTGTTGGGGTATAGAGAGGTTTGAGCTCATCAGGTGAAATAAGGTGAGGATACTTTCCGAGATAAAGTTGGATAAATCGAATCAGATCATCAAGAGAAGTATTCACCCCTGCTGATGCGGGAAATATATAATAAGAATGAGAATAATGGTCAGCAGGAGTCAGGGAGCCCATAACATTTTCCATATGGGGATAAGCTCGATCAGCCGCCTCCAACAAGGCAGGGAAGCCCAAACAGGCGCGATCCATTTTCAAGGGGCGAAAAAGGTAGTTCTCGAAAGAATATTGGAGTGAGCCCTTTGAAAGAGTCCTTATAATGTCTCCAATAAATCCATAGACTACGTTGTTGTATTCAGCATAACTTCCTGGTTTTCTTAAAGGAAGTGTTTTCGCTAATTTTTCCCGTATATCTTTCATTGGGATATAGGATTCAATCATCTCTTCAAACCCTTCATAAGAAAGGCCAGAGGTATGATTAAGCATATTTTTAAGTGTGAGATCTTTGTGAATTTCTCTTTTGAAGAGATAGGGCTCGTATTGCCCCGGGTGATCCTTAAATGAACAAAGTCCCGCCTTTTGGAGGAGAGCGAGTACGGTCGCACTTATGGGTTTTGAGACTGACGCAAGCTGAAAAAGCGAGGACTCAGTGATAGGGTCTGAAAATCCTAAGCGTTTAACACCAATCCCTTTAGAATAATAAACCTGATCTCGACTCATAATCCCAACAGCCATCCCCGCCGTCTCTCCTTGCTCAACAGAATTGAGCAGTTTCTTTTCAAACGTCTGAATCGTTGTGTGAAGTTTTTTTATTTGGTCTGGCGATACTTTTAATGAATTAGAAAGAGGAGAACTTGTCATAAAAAGCATTTTCCTTAAAAAAAGATGAGTATAGTATGGCATACTTGATCAATGAAAACTCCATTTTTTTCATTGATTCTAAGGAAGGCAACACCTTATAGTGATCACCAATAAGTAAAATCAAAGGGCACTCCATGGACGATTTTGATAGCGCAGCCAATCGAAAGCTTGAAGAGCTCTCGCATTTTTTTGAAGACTTCTGGCCTGAAGCGGACGTAGATCTTTTTGAAAGCAACCTTATGGTCAACCTTCCCGGAAAACGTCAATACCTCATCAACAAGCATGGGGTGACCCGTCAGATTTGGGTGTCATCTCCCTTTACGGGAGCCCATCATTTTAAGCATAAAGACGGCTCTTGGATTAGCACCCGCACGAATAAGTCAATTGAAGCCTTCCTCCAACATGAAAAAAACGCTCATGCTTCGTGAGCCCAGTTACCTTGACGCTGAAATCAAAGAGATCCGTATTGAGGGCAAAACCTTAAGCGTTCTACCGAAAATTTTGCCTTATATCCTGCGCTATCCGTGGCTTATCACAAAATCTCTCTTTGCGGTTGTGATCGCCTCTCTCACCGTCCTTGCCGTCGGGACTGGCCTTCGTTACTTTGTGGACTATGGTTTTTCAAACACCTCTTCCTTTGGCCTGACTTACGCTTTGCTTCTTCTCTTTATTATTGTTTGCGTTATGTCATTTTCTAGTTATGGGCGCCTTTTATGGGTGTCTCAGCTCAGCGAAAAAGCGATAGCTGATTTGCGTAAAGATCTTTTTTACCATCTCCTTAATTTGGATATCCCTTTTTATGAGCACACCCCTGTAGGTGAAATTCAATCACGCCTCACAACTGATACAACTCTTCTGCATATTATCCTGGGAACTTCCATTCCTATCGCTGTTCGCAACATCCTTATTATCACCGGCGGCCTGGGGATGTTACTTTTAACCAGCATATCCCTAACGGGAATTATTGCTGTTATCACACCACTTGTGCTTATCCCCATCCTTGTTTATGGCAAAAAAGTGCATCATTACTCACGCCTAGCTCAAGAGAAAACCGCAAAGGTCTCTACTCAGTTAGAGGAAACCTTAAGTGCTATTCGTACGGTCTTTGCCTTTTCTCAAGAAGCCTACATGAGCCGCCTTTTTGCAGAGGAGGTGGACCAAACCTATCTGGCATCCCTCAAACGCATTAAGGCCCGCGCGCGCCTCACAGCCCTTGTGATGGTTCTTGTTTTTGGAGGTATTGGGATAGTGCTTTGGATGGGCGGTCAGCACGTTCTTCAAGGAGATATGACCCCTGGAGAGCTGTCAGCCTTCCTCTTTTATGCAGCCGCCGTTGGTGGCGCTGCCGGCTCTCTCAGTGAAATTCATGGGGATATTTTAAGGGCCGCAGGGGCCGTTGAAAGAATTTTCGAATTTTTGTCCATAAAACCTTCTCTTAAGAAGGTCTCCTCTCCCTTACCTCTCCCCTCACCCCATCAAGGACACCTTGAATTTCAAAATATTTCTTTTACCTATCCCTCCCGTCCCGATAGAAAAATCCTCAAAAATATCTCCTTTGAAGCAAAACGTGGAGAAACCGTTGCCCTTGTTGGCCCCTCAGGTGTTGGAAAAACAACAATTTTTAATCTTCTTCTGCGGTTTTATGACCCTTCCGAAGGAGCCATTCTTCTCGACGGCCTTCCCATTAACAAGCTTGATATTCATACCCTTCGGGGGCAAATTGGTCTTGTTCCTCAAGATCCGGTTTTATTTAGCGCAAATTTTTATGAAAACATTCGCTTTGGAAAGCTGGATGCTACTCATGAGGAAATTCAGGAAGCCGCAAAAGCAGCCTATGCTGATGAATTTATTGAATCACTCCCCAATGGATATTACACCCATTTAGGGCAAAAAGGGGTCGCTCTTTCTGGAGGTCAAAGACAACGCATTGCCATTGCCCGCGCTATCCTTAAAAACCCTACTCTTCTGCTTCTTGATGAGGCCACAAGTGCTTTGGATTCAGAAAGTGAGGAGATGGTCCAAAAAGCCCTCAAAGCCCTCAAACACAACCGCACCACCCTTGTTATCGCCCACCGTACCTCCACCATCAAAAAGGCAGACCGGGTGATCCTTTTAAGTAAGGGCCAAATTGCGGCGACAGGCTCACCCGACATCTTGAAAGAAGAGAAGCAGAATTATACCCACCTGGCGGGGTAAACACTATACATTCTAAAAGAGCGCACAGTAAGCATCTAAAACTTAAGGAACGCAAGGAAATCTGATAAACTGCCATTCTTAAAAATAAAAAAAGGATGGCAGAAAAATGAATGCTGGGTTGAATTTAAAGAAATATTTGGAAGTATAAATGATCCCCGCATTGAATCCCTTCAGGTTATATTCCCCGCAGCTTGCTACGATGACTTTTCTTAAGCAGACCGATCCGAAGGAAAAATTCCCGTAATGCTCCGCCGGCTTGCCGCGGGATAGGGAATTTTAGGTCTGTGTGTTTAAAAATCATAAAATCCCTTTGTTACATATTTGCTAGGAGGAGAGAGAAGTATCTTACATAAATGAGATGTTCTCATATAGAGCACGCCATCGTGTTCACCTTCTTCAGTAACGCCAGATAGACACTCTTGATTGAATTCATCTGGATCTTCATTTGCAACTTCACTGACTCTAGAACAACTCGCTAGATTTACTTCATCTGAGGCTAGGTCTGGATCTTCATCTCTAATGATTATAGAATGACCAGCTTTTTTGATTATATGCCTCTGCTGCTTTTGCTTCTACTGCTACTACTGACAGGATGTAAAGCTGGCAATGAGACCTCATTTCCCATATATGAAGTCCACATATCTTCACTAATCTTCTGATATCCGGTATGTTTCTTGCAATAAAACTGATATGCTGGAGAAGCAGGAGAAAGTCCAGTTTGTTTATCTAATACCTTTTTTGTCTTTCTTTCCAAGATAAAATTTAAGTAATTAACAACATTAATACATTGTTCTGTTTCTTCAGAAACACTAAAATTAAATTCTGCAAATGGAATCTGATAATTGTTTAGTCTAGCCTGAAGAGCTATTTTTGCACTTTTTTTATCTAGGATTAAAAGTAATTCTTCCGCTTCCTCACTAATATCAGCTAATGACGTTGAAGACGCTAATGTAGACGGAGCAGAAGAAGATGCTACTGATGATGACGAGGAAGAAGATGATGATGATAAGGAGGAAGAGGTTGACACTGGAGTAAATATCTCAAGCACTGGCTCTATTCTTAACTCTTGAGAAATAATTGTAGCTCCTTCTCCACCTAAAATTACAAAATCCCTAAAAGTTTCATCAGTATCTATAATGAAACATTCAAAAGTTCCAAAATCATCTTGCTTTGAATTACGCAACAGTCCTTTTAACGTTGCTTCCCCTGATTCAAGTTTTCTCTGCTTATCTTGCCATCGATCTTCCATAAATTTCTTATATTGTGATTTTGAGGGATCTGATACTGAGCTTTCCTCCGCGTAAAAACTCTGAAAATAATCAAAAACCTCCCGCTTTGATTTTTCTATTTTCATGGCATACACAGTAGTTAAAAAATCAAGAACCTTACGAGTCTTTCCTTCACGGTTAGGTGTGTTTAATTTAAACTCTTTCTTCCAATCAACTTGGCACTTATTGTTTAATGCTCGATGAATAATTCTTACTTCTTCGTCGGTTAATACGCTTATTAATCTCAATACATCTGCATTTGTATTAACTCCTGAGCTAATCAGGAATGTTAAGGGTAATAAAAATACCCAAAATTTCTTAAGAATCAGAACTTTCATCGAAGCAACTCCTCGTCTAAATCATATGCAGTTCCAATTGAATTCTAGAAAAATAATATGTAACGTTCAAGGTTATTAAAATACTATAACTTCACGGGCAATGTCCAGGTAGACTTTTAACTTTCCTTCCTCCCCTCAATTAAATCACTTTTAAGTAATTATTATTTATGATTATTAAAATAACTTACAAAAATGGAGCTTCTTAGTATGTTCATCCTACATATCAGCGCTTTATTTGCCTATAGTGTTCTTCTTACAAGCACGGTTCTTATCATTTGGTCCCTGCGGCATGAAGGGTCTCTATAGGAGTTAAGTATGCGTTGCCACCCTTAATAAGGCAACCCAAAATCTTTCCTTTCCTACTCACTCGCGGAATTATTTCTCTGCCCTTTGATACTAACTTTCTTCTGATCCTCAGCTGAAAGTGGTTCAGGCTTTAAGTGCACGGTGAGCTTGTTCAACGTACCAGTGAATTTGAAGGGAACCTTGTAGTCTTTGTCTTCTACAGGTGTACCCGTATCCATGCCAACATCGAAAGTTTCATCCCACTGGAAAATAAAGGGAGTACTACGCTCCATCCGATGGTTGTCAACTTCTTTACCATCGATCTTGAGTACACCTGTGCCTCCCTTTCCAAGACCTCCTCCGTCATATTTGAAATCAAAGACGAGAGTATGCTTGCCAGGTGTAAGAGCATCTTTACCTTCCCAACGGGTCCGCTCTATATCCACCAGATTATAGAGGAAGACTGGTTTTCCATTTAGGAGATATAAGCCGTAGCCACCAAATCGACCACCTTCAGTGACTAACATACCTTCCGCTCCCTCTTTTGGTATTTCAACCTCTGCTGTAATGGTATAGGACTTGTCCAAGATACTTGGTGCATCCCCATGGGGGATTCCTGAGAGTGTTCCAGAATAGGTAAATTCACTCCTTCCTGCAGTAACGCTAGGGCGAGGGGCGAGGAGACGTTCTGATAAAGAATTATCTAATGGTAGAACCTGATACTTAGAAGCTTCTACTAAGAAGAGTTCTTGCATCTCTTTTAGCTTGTCAGGGTTGGAAGCAGCTAGATCATCGTACTGGGTCCAGTCCTTCGTCAGATCATAAAGCTCCCATTTATAACCATTGGCTACGTCTTTAGTTGGTTTACTCGTAAGATCCCAAGGAGCTATTAAGGGAGTGGTACTTGCTACCCACCCATCGTGATAAATAGCCCGATTGCCAAGCATTTCAAAGTATTGGGTTACATGGTGAGAAGGCGCCTTAGCATTTGCTTTGTCAAAAGTATAGGCCATGCTCACACCTTCAATAGGTTTCTGTGGAACGCCATTGACCATGTCCGGTACCTTGATTTTTGTCACCTCCAAAATTGTGGGGACAATATCAATGATGTGATGGAATTGATTGCGAATGCCACCTGCATCTTTAATAACCTTTGGCCAAGCAATAGCCAGTCCTTGGCGCGTCCCACCAAAATGGGAGGCAATTTGTTTTGTCCACTTAAATGGCGTGTCAAAAGCCCATGTCCAGGCAACAGCCATATGGGGATAGGTTTTATCTGAACCCCATACATTATAAAATTCTTCAAGCTGTTGTTTAACAGGAAACTCAACCCCATTAAACATAGCGATCTCATTGGGGCTGCCTATGAGTGAACCCTCAGCACTCGATCCATTATCACCACTAATATAAATAATCAAAGTATTATCAAGTTTTCCCATGTCTTCAACCGCCTGAATCACACGACCAATTTCATGGTCTGTATAAGCCAGGTAGGCCGCATAGACTTCCGCCTGCCGGGCAAACATTTTTTTGTCATCTGCACTCAGGGTTTCCCAGAGAGGAAGTATATCATCAGGCCAAGGCGTAAGTTTAGCATCGGCTGGAATAACCCCCAGTTTTTTTTGGTTTGCAAATATTTTTTCACGTTCTACATTCCAACCTTCATCAAAGTGACCCTTAAATTTTGCAATCCATTCTGGAGTTGGGTGATGGGGTGCATGGGTGCCACCAGGAACATAATAAACAAAAAATGGTTTGTCTGGAGCGATTGAATTGAGTTGTTTCATCCAATCAATGGCTTCATCTGCCATAGCCGTCGTAAGGTTCCATCCTGGTTTACCAACATATGGATAGATAGGGGTAGTGTTACGGAATAAATTTGGTTCCCATTGGCTTGTGTCACCTCCTACGAATCCATAAAAATACTCAAATCCAATGGCATTTGGCCATAAATCAAAAGGGCCCGCTTGGCTTGCTTGAAAGGCAGGGATATTATGTTCTTTACCAAACCATGAGGTTCCATAACCGTTTTGTTTTAAAATTTCACCGATGGTAGCTGTATTCTTTCCGATGAGGCTATCATACCCAGGATAACCGGTCGACATCTCAGAAACGACACCTGAGTGGACAGAGTGATGATTACGGCCCGTAATTAAAGCCGCCCGTGTGGGTGAACAAAGGGCTGTGGAATGGAATTGGGTATAACGTAACCCCATCTTTGCAATCCGGTCTAATGCAGGTGTGGGAATGGTTCCACCGAAAGTACTTGGAGCTCCAAAACCAACATCGTCTGTCATGATCAACAAGATGTTGGGAGCACTTTTAGGGGGCACGATCTGAGGTTGCCAAAAAGGCTTTGATTGAAAAGCATTGAGATTAATCTCCCCCCCAAAGGGTAGGAGCGGGGCGGGCAGTTCTTTCGAGTCAAGGGATTGAGTTGCAGAAGGCGAACCTGGTGTGCCTGTTATTTCTTGTGCGTTTGCCATTGTCTCCATGTGTAGGAAGAACATGCACACTAGGAAGTTTCTAATAAATTTATGGAATATATTCACCTTATTCGCCTCAGCAATCCTGTTATGAGTTCATTCTTCCCGGTATACAAGATTAAGGTTAATAAGTGATTAAGAAAGCATTATTTGGCCTTCTTCTCTTTCTCAAGCATTTTCTTTCCCATCTCTATATCCGCAACTAAACGAAAACCGAGATGGCTTGCGCTACTATCCTCAGCAGAACCACCTCGAGCCGTGACACGGTAACCTGTACAAAAAATTGCATTGTTGCACAGATAAGACCCTCCACGACGAACACGCTTTTTTGCATAGGGCTCTACTGGATCAAAACTTGTTGTAGGGCCTGTGGGATTTAGAGAGAGTTCTTTTGTGGCTTCCTCCCCATAATAGGATACATTGTAAAAGTCTGAGCACCATTCCCACACATTCCCGGCTAGATCATACAAACGATAAGCATTTGGTTTGAACGTTTTTACAGCCGTTGTGCCTATATAACCGTTCGGTTTTGTGCTTTTATAGGGAAATTCCCCCTGCCAAATATTAGCTTGTGGTTTTTTCGCTGAGAATTCATTATTCCCCCAAACATATATAGAGTCATAATTACCGCCGTAGGCCGCAAATTCCCACTCAGCTTCTGTGGGGAGGCGTTTACCCGCCCATTTCGCGTAAGCATTTGCATCAAACCAAGAAATATGTACGACGGGATGGTCCTCTTTTCCCTCGATAGAACTTTCAGGCCCCGTGGGATGTTTCCAATTTGCTCCTGGTTTCCACTCCCACCAAACATTATGATTATTAAGGGGCACAGGGCCATCAGTAGGTTTAAACACCAGTGAGGCCGCAACGAGCAATTCAGGTGCGGGAGGGGGCGTTCCCGGAGGAACCTGGCTCATAATCTCTCCAAGAGTTGGAGCTTTTTCTGCTGTTGTGACATACCCTGTTGCATCGACAAATTTTTTAAATTGACGGTTCGTCACAGGGGTTTCATCCATCCAAAAGGCATCAACTTTTACACGGTGAGTTGGTTTTTCATCTGCCTTTGCATTTTCCTTGTCTGATCCCATGATGAACTCTCCACCTGGAATCCAAACCATCCCAGAAGGGGTGTTCGCTTTTTCTGTCTTGAAACGATCCGGTGTTTTTGAACAACACGGTGAACTAAAGGCTTGAGTTGTACAAATTAAAAACATGAAAACGAAAGATTTGGAATTCATGTCAAGTTTCCCTATTGGATATTTGCAGCCTAGAAGAGTTTATAACATCTTGGAACACGTAGTTACAGTCCCTTTTTATATTTTCAGAGGAATGCTTGTAAATGAGAAAACACCGCTTACATTTTAGAATTAGGACAAATGGTCTTTCCCTGTCTTATCCGCAAAGCTACTGTTAAGCTATGCACCTGGGGCTTACTCGTGATCAGTACTCAGTTTTTAGTGTTCAGGAAAAACATTGAAAAAGAGATATTTAAGTTTTTTAATTTGCTGAATATTGAACACTTGAAAATACCCCTCACCCGCCGCGTTGCTGCGACCTATCCCACAAGGAAAGAGGTATACGTGATTAATTTTCACACATTTTCATGCGTAGGACCTAACTTTTATCCCTACTCGCGCACCAACGCCAAATACCACAATGTCTCGAGAAACTCTTCCTTAGCTGCCTTTTCATGGGCTACGACTTCCGCCTCCTTACCCCACACCCGCTGTTGCTCATGCTCATGCAAATGGGCTAAATCCCAGGCAGCGTCAGGTTTTAGTTCATCCTTAAACAGCAGATAGGAGATAGCAAAGGAAGAAGTGAGCGTCAAAAGATGCACAAAGCCGGAGAGCTGAAAAGTGGTTAAGTGATAGAGAAAAGTCCGGATTTTTTCTTCTTCAGGAGGGTTCAAAGCGGGCAAAGAAAGCAAGGGGGTCGATTTAAGCTTAAGGCCTAAGTCCTGATTAATCTTTTGAATAAGAGGCTGCCACTCTTTTTCCTGAAGCTTTACCAGAGTCGCAGGCTCTGGCGACCAAAACAAAATCACGTCCCTCGGGACCGATTGGACGATATAGGTAATATAACTTTCCCGTGCCTCCGCAATCCGATCGAGGGTTGTTGCCGCAAGGGAGGTCAGCGGCTTTTGGCCGTAATGGGGCGAGGGATCTTTCTCCCATTCTTCTTCAATAGCCCGCGCAAGAGCCAGGGTAGGCACTTCAAAGGGATTGCCTTCCGGCGTTTTTAAAAATTTATTTTTAATGTATATATCAAACATTTTCTAAGCCTAACTCATTACACGTTTCTTGGAAATAGGAAGGCACCGGGGCCTCAAAGGTTTTAGGCTTACCCTTTGGCAAAGGAACAGTGATAGCACGTGCATAAAGATGTAATTCCTTACGTCCCAATGGAAAGGCCTCCGTTCCTCCATATTTTCCATCACCCAAAATGGGAGTTTTTAAGCCCTCAGCACAATGGACTCGCAATTGGTGCATGCGGCCTGTTTTAGGGGTCAGCTCCAGCAAGGCCACCTTGGTGCTGAGGGTATCTAAAGTACGATAATGGGTCGTCGCATGGGCTCCTTCCCGAACGTCAACACGAATCTTCTCTCCAAGCGAATCTGCTTTTTTAGAGAGGGCAAGGCTAATCACCCCTTCGGGCCTTTTTGGCACCCCACAAACAACAGCCCAATAAGTTTTCTGAACGCCTCTCTCCTTAAAAGCTTGGGTAAGCCAGCGCGCCATGGGTAAGGTCTTCGCGATCACAAGAACCCCTGAGGTATCCTTATCCAAGCGGTGCACAAGACGCGGCTTAATATCCTCATAATAGCGCACCAACATAGAATCCAAGGATTTCCTTTGCTTTGTACCGCTTTGAACCGCAATACCCGCAGGCTTATTCAGAACAAGAAGGTCATCGTCTTCATAAAGAAAAAGCCCCTTGATCCACTTGCGCTCAGCCTGAGTGAGAGGTTGCGCTTCCTTCGGTTTTGCCTCTTCATCGAGGGCCAAAAAAGTTTTCGGGAACGAGACGGTTTGCCCTTTTTCAACGCGTGTTTTAGGAAGAGCTTTTTTCCCTTCAATCTTAAGAATTCCCTTGCGCGCCGCTTTTTCAATAAGACCTTGAGGCAGATGGGGGATCCAAAGGCGGAGACAACGATCAAGACGAATTCCTCCTTCTTCTCCAGAGACAACCTTCTGCGCCAACTCGTCTATTCTATTTGTCTTCATTCCTATACCAATTTATGCTACTTCATTCTCATGAATCTCTTTGATAGTAAAGCATATCATCTTCATCACCAAAGGGCTAAGAAAACCTTTCATGCTCACAACTTTCTTTATGCCCACGTGGAAGAAGAATTGACCACACGCCTTCAAGATTTTCGCAAACAATTCAAAACATCCTTAGGTCTTTCCGCCTATCCTTTGAGTATTACTCAAGAAAACGCCTCCCTTTTTGAAGGATCTTTTGTCTTATCAGAACACTCCTTTGATCTCATTATCAGTTGCTTGCAAGCCCATTGGGTTAATAATCTTCCCGGCCTTTTAAAAGGAATCCGCTCTGCTCTTAAAAATGAAGGTCTCTTTTTAGGGTCTCTTTTCGGTGGCAATACTCTTATTGAGCTGAGGGAAAGTCTTTTACAAGCGGAGTTGGAGCTGAAAGGAGGCGCTGCGGCGCGAATTGCCCCTATGCTGCATCCAGCGGATGCTCCCAGCCTTTTGTCCCAATCCTCTTTTTTTATGCCTGTGGTGGACAGGGAGACGATTACGGTTTCCTACCCTTCCCTCACTCATTTAATGAAAGATCTCCGGGGCATGGGAGAAACGAATAAACTTTTCGAACGCCTCAAAGGAATGACCTCCCGCCGTTTGTTTAAAAAGGCTGAAGATCTTTATGCCAAAAAATATGCTGTAAACAGCCTTCTTCCCGCGACCTTTGAGGTAATATACCTTACTGGCTGGCGGAAAGATTAAGTCGTTTACTGGAGCTAATCGCAAAAGTTGGTGACGCAGCGTCTATGACGCACGGGCTTTTTATCGAGGCGATGATTTCTTAACCATCCAAAACTTGCCACAAAAAATTACTTTTGGCAACTTGCTCAAAATCTTTTTTATAACCTCTTGCCAAAATGAATTTTAAAACAGAAAGATAGAGATGAGTTTGGAATTTGAGTCCCTCGCTATGAAGCGTTAGAGCAATACTCATAAAAAATAAAGCATCCAGGAATCCGCGCAAACTGCTTTTGAGTGGGCTCACCATGCTCTCAAATACCCCCCCGAGCCAACAGTGTTAGCCTTTTAGCGCCTCTTTTTACCATGGATGACCTTGAGGCTGCCTTTCAATGGATTGCAAATTTGCGCAAAAAATATTCCCCCAATAATGACATCTGGAACTTACGGCGTGACTGGGAGAACATCAAAGAGGGCCTTCTCGCTCAATTCAATGACGACTCTTATGTGTTTTGTCACTTAGAGCGTTATGAATTTGAAGATCAGACAATTTCCCTGTGGTCTTCGCGCGATATGCTTGCTCTCAAGCTTCTCTCACAAGCTCTAGGGCAGCGGATGGCAAAATACATCCCGCAGTCCTGCTGCCATGTCAAAAACCATGGCGGGCTTAAAAAGGCCGTTCGGCAAACATACGAAGCTTTGCCTGAGTATGAATATGTTATGCGCAGTGACGTCCAAGGCTATTATGCTTCCATTTGCTTTGACGTGCTCATGGGGATCATTAAATCTTATGTCACCCACCCCGTCCTTTTAACCCTCATTGACAAAGCTGGTTGTCGAACAGAAACACGAGGAGGAATTTTCCGTGACTATAATAAACGCGGCATTCCAAAAGGGTCTCTTTTGTCTCATTTACTTGGAGCGATCGCCTTAATGCCCCTTGATCAAGAGATGGGACGAATCAAAGATGTTTTTTATGCCAGGTTTATGGATAACTGGGTCGTTCTGACGGAAAGTAAGACGGACTTACGTAAAGTGATCAAACTAACTCATCAAGTTGTTAATTCACAAAAATTACATCTTCACCCAATAAAAACTTTTGGGGCTGTCCTAGATAACTAGTTTAGAAAGCCCTGAACCCACTGTTTTAACTGCTTTAATTGTGCTTGCGGGT
>JAIEQB010000017.1 GCA_019748065.1 Alphaproteobacteria bacterium
AACGAGCATCGTAGCAAAAAGACTTGGCGGGCGCTACATCCACGGGGCTAGCCCCATGGTTTTTTCGCGCGTATAAAAAGAAGAAATAATTAGTTTATCTCTTCTTTTTATTTTTAGACTATATTATACAAAAAAGCCTAAATGCTTACAATCATTTTTGCTTCAAATTTTTTTATCTAGTTCTTATCATTACCTCCCCCAGTATTAGAACCCTGAACAACTCCATCATCCCCATCAAAAGCCAAGGCTTCATTACCAATTATATAATCGAAACAGAAAACGCCACATACTGTGACAGCAGCAGCTAAGCCTATGGTTTTTAGGGATATTTTGGAAATAATTTTTTTAGACATAAAATGTTTTCCTTTTCTATATTTGTTTCTTGTTTTCATCGTAAATAACTTGACTTTCTTTTTATCTAATCATTACGACACAATAATCATCAGATAATATTTTTTAAATGTCAAGAATTTTCTTCTGTGACAATGTAAATTATGAATAAAAATCTTCTCTTTATAAATTTAAGACTAATGAAATCCAGAAATCATTGGTTGTTAGTTTTCTGTACGTGTCTTTCAGCGTATGATGCACTCATTTTCAGCTAGAAATTTATAGTTTCAGGATGAAGTACTCTAGCTTCTTTTGATGCTCTTTGAGTTTTTTGTTCCCATAAATGCTTTAACCTGGTTGAAAATAAGGTTCAGAATGCATATCCTGATGAATTTGAATTGAAGTTACCTACAACTTTGCCCAGGGTATGTAGACGAAATGCATTTATTACTTTTGGCAAATCAGAGGTTGGGAATATTCGCTTACTCATAGGAAAAATAATGAGAATCTTGATCTTTAAAAAGACAGAAAAAGGATCACAGGCATGTGATCCTTTCACTCCGTTACACTTTACCATTCTAAAATATCTTTTTATTTTCCTCTTCAACCTGACGTTTGTAAAACTTATGATTGTGTTCACAAAAACAGTAAAATCTTAATTTTAAAATGTCTGGATAAAAAGAAGCTAGTACTGCTATTGGGCTAGCTCTTGATTGAGCCCATTCTCCTCTTCCCATTTTTCATGAATTTTCATAAGCTCTCGCAAATCTGAGCGAGCTAATTCTAGCTCAAACCATGCTTTTGCAATAAGATTATTTACATTTTTGATCTGAAAAATTACCAGTTGAGAAGTTTGCTCAAGGTGAGCTAAGTTAAAGTCAGCCATTGTGACTCTCCTTTCGGTGTTGCAGTGGTCAGTGGAGTAAGGGTGTTTCGTAGCCCCTTATTCCACGCATTCTCACGATGAGAAGCTAGCTTCTAGTTTACATGCTTTTTTTCTCTTGAAGCAAGAGGCAATTTTGCAAGAAAACTTTAAATACGCTTGTTTATTTTATTTTCAATAGCATAAGATGCGATTTTCCCTGCTTTTGTCTAAAAAATTATCGACACAATATGAAAAAATCTGCATTTTTTCGTTTACCTATCATGCGTATTTAGTTAATATTAAGTATAACTATTTATGAATCTCATGCGAACCTATAAGGACTTTATAAAATCTATCCAAAGTAAGGGAATATATGTATTTTCGAAAACTGAGGCGCTTGAAGAAATAGAGACACATGCAAACTCTCTTAAAGTAACTTTAGCAAGAAATGTCAAAGCAGGAAATATAATATACCTTGGGCAGCATCTGTATTTAATCGTTCCTCCTGAGTATTCGGCTTTAGGGGCCCCTCCTCCTGACTGGTACATTCAACGTCTTATGAAAGCGCATGGCTGTAGTTATTATGTTGGCCTTTTAACAGCAGCTGCCTATCATGGCGCAGCTCATCAAGCTCCCCAGATCTTTCAGGTGATTTGTGATAAGAGACTTCCTCCAATACGTATTGGAAGTTCTCAAATTTATTTTTATTATTCGAAAGTCATAACTAGTGCCTCACAACAGAGAAAAAATACACTAACA
This sequence comes from Alphaproteobacteria bacterium, assembly GCA_019748065.1. Lineage (GTDB taxonomy): Bacteria > Pseudomonadota > Alphaproteobacteria > UBA9655 > UBA9655 > UBA9655. The sequence continues at coordinate 1,955 of JAIEQB010000017.1, forward strand.
GGCTACATGAATGTTTCTCCTCCTGAAGTGACTGCTTTTGACTTGATTAAGTACGTAAAACAATCTGGGCATATTAATCATATAGCGACCATTTTATCTGAGTTAGGCGAAAAAGTAAAAGCCCAGCGTTTAAAAAACGTAGCTATATATTATCCTCCTGCATATACTCAGAGACTGGGTTACATCCTTGATGAGCTGGGTTACTCTCATAAAACAGTGACTCTTCATCGCTTTATTAAAAAGAACGGCCCGCGGTATTGCTCTTTGAGAAGCGATGGCTCTAAGGGAGTTTTTCCTAAAAATGAAAAATGGCACGTTATTATTAATGAAAAATTGGAGCCTGATATATGATTCCCCGTCCTTATCTCTTAGAATGGCAGAAGAAGGTTCAATGGCCTTCATTAACGGCCTATAGGGCCTTTTCTTGAAAAGCTACGTAAAATCTTAGGTTTCATGAGCCAAAGCAATTTTCGTTGAGAGAGAATGACCTAAGACTGTAACGTACCATCTAAATATCCGGTAATTTTTGTTGGCTCTTCCAGAATTATTAAAATGTCATTGGCGCAATATACCCTGTCTCTCTTGCCTTTAGACGTTTGTACAAGAATATCCAACTCTACAAGCTTGTCTATGGCCCTTTGAGCTGTTGTAAAAGCTACCCCCAACTTCTCAGTTATCTTTTTATTTGTACAATAAGGATTGACGGCTAAATTATTTATAATCTCTCGAATAAGCCCATCCGATCGATTTCCAATGTTAATCTGCCATTTTTCAATTATAGTGTTAATACGTTCAGCTCGAGACAATACATCTAAGCCCTGAATAGCAACTCCATTTAAAAAATATAGAAGCCATTCGTTCCACGTACCTTGACTACTAACATTATAAAGATTTTTGTAATACTCATCACGTGTTGCTTCAAAAAATGCACTTAAATAGAGAAGCGGAGAAGGCAACAATTTATGCTCAATTAAAAGCAATGTAATCAACAAACGTCCGACACGCCCATTCCCATCTAAAAAGGGGTGTATCGCTTCAAATTGATAATGACATAAAGCTATATGGATGAGGGGAGGAAGAGTCCTATCGTGTAAGAACTTCTCAAATAAACCCAAGCATTCCATCAATTCATTAGGTGAGGGAGGGACATATTTTGCTGTATCCAAAGTGCACCCTGGAGGACCAATCCAATTTTGTGACCTACGAAATTCTCCGGGAGTTGCGTGAGACCCTCGCACCCCTTGCATAAGCTTCTCATGTATTTCTCTAATTAACCTGAGAGATAAGGGAAATTCTTTCAAACGTTCAAAGCCATAATCTAAAGCTAGGATATAATTGTTAACTTCCTGTAAATCGTCGAGATGACGGTCAACGTGGGCGCCTGCATCTTGAGCAAGGATTTCACCTAAAGTTGTTTGAGTACCTTCAATTTTGCTGGATAACACAGCTTCTCGTGCAATAAAAGGGCGCATAAGAAGATGTGGGTTTGGAAGCCTTATCCCTTCTCTTGCAAGCATACCCAGGGTATGGTCGGCCCTTGAGAGGCTTTTGGCTAATGTATTTGTCCACTCTAAAGATGGGGGTAAAGCATTTGGAATGAAAAATTGATAGCCCGTTAAGGCCTTTACAATTTTACCTGACGCTGATTTTTTGATTTTCATTGGCTATATCTTGTTTCTCTCCCTCTCAAGGAATATACTCTATTTTCGAAAATGTCAAGAATTGAAAATAAAGAGAAGTGCTATTTTCGTTTATGAAAATAAGAAACATCCCTATTACCCGTTTTCTCAAAAATCACTGTTAAGAGTCGTGTAAGGTCTAACTTATCTTATTGAGAGACAAGCTCCTTCACCTTACTTCCAAACAATTCTGCAGCTTCTCTCAAAGGTGCATCAGCTAAATGGGCGTAGCGTTGAGTCGTCGAGGCCTGAGTATGTCCTAAGAGTTTTCCAACAATACTTAAGCTTACTCCACTTGATACGAGATGAGAGGCAAAAGTATGGCGGAGATCATGTATATGCACGTCAGAAACACCGGCTTGGTTGCGTATCGTATTCCAAGCTCTTTTAGGATCCTTCAGTGCTTGACCTGGAACTCTCCCAGGGAATAAAAAGGGAGAATCGGCGTGTGTTTTCATCTTTGTCAAAATTTCAAGGACGGGTGAAGAAATGGGAAGATATTCCATTTTACGTTGCTTTGTGGAGGGAGCTCGCTTTGTCCAAGTTCCTCTTTCTAAATCAATTTGCTCCCATTTTGCGCTCAAAACTTCTGTCTTTCGTGACCCCATTAAGACAAGCAAACGAATAGCATTGGCAACATTTTGATTATGATAGTGATTTAAAGAAGTAAGCAATCTTTGCACTTCTTCATCATTGAGCCAACGATCACGTCCATGTTCTTTGTATTTTTTAATGTCTTTTGCTGGGTTATTAGAACGCCAGCCCCATTGAATGGCAAGATTAAACATTTTACTCAAGAGGGCCATCGTTCTATTGGCTTGAACAGGCGTCTTTTGTAAGTCGGAATGTAATTTTTGTAAATCGAGTGTTGAGATTACATCAACCCTTAGATAGCCATACCTCTTTAAGATAATATTTTTTAGCATAGCCACGTCTTCTTTATAACTTTTAGGGGCTTTTTTTGGTCCTGCATGAAGGCGTAAATATTGATCAGCTAGATCCTGCATTGATTGTCCTGTATACTTACAGACCACCTTATGCTTTATAGAAGGATCCTCTCCTGCTCCTACACTTAAGGAGAGCTCTATTGCCTTTTGGCGTGCTAATTCTGTTGTTATAGATCCATGAACACCTATTTTTATTTTATGAGTTTCTCGCTTTTTATTTCTATATTGCAGAAAATAAGTTTTTTTGCCTGTGGGGTAAACCCTTACATAAAAACCAGTTACTTCAGTATCCCAGATTTCGATCCGTTTTGTTGGATTTGGTGCTGCACTTTCCACAACCCGCTTTGTTAATTTAATTTTATTCGTTTTTTGTGATGACATATTAAATCTTCCTCTCCTTGGTTTTTATTAAATGAAGCTTATCAAGAGCTCTATTGCCTTTTGACGTGCTAATTCTGTTGTCATAGGTCCATGAACCCCTATCTTTATTATATGAGTTTCTTGCTTTTTATTTCTATATTGAAGAAAGTAAGTTTTCTTACCAGTGGGATAAATCCTTACACAAAAGCCTGTTACTTCTGTATCCCAGATAACGACCCGTTTTATTGGATCTGGTGCTGCACTTTCTACAACCCGCTTCGTCAATTTAGTTTTATTTGTTTCTTGTGATGACATGTCAAATGTTCCTCTCCTAATTTTTTATTAAATGAAGCTTAGCAACATTAAAATAAGGGTTCAATCAAAAAAGGGGGAGCATATGGGGAGCAACAGGCGTAGAAATGAGTAGATATTTATAGATGTGTATAGACGCTTGCTACTCTTTATCTTATTGAAAAATAAATATATATAGACGATTATAGATGTGGGTAGACGCATAGTATAACTGATTTGTAATCAGTAGGTCGTTGGTTCGATTCCGACATCCGGCACCAGAGATTCACTCACTTTTTCAATGTCTCAGGTTAAGCTAAAAATCGTCGGGTATACGCCGGGTATACTTTTGTAGGTTTCAGCCAAAAATTCATGAGACAAAGTGGAATGTAATGCCCCCTATAGTATAGGACAAAAGTTGATAAAAAAACTAATATTAATTCTGTCAATGCACTATTCTTTTGAAAATTTTCTTTGAAGATTATCAATTTTTAATTGAATTCTTATTATGTCTGGAGAATTTTTTGAGAAGTGAGTTTTTACAATTTCTAGAGCTTTCATTAAGCTATGCATAGATTTAGCTTTAAGTACGTTAAGTAATTTTGTATCTTTTTTTTCTTTACACTCCAAGAATTTTTTTATGGATGTGTAAAGCTCACTGTGAAACACTTATCTTACCATTTTAGGTTTGTGCCCTTCGCCAGAGGAAAAAATGTGTAAGACAGAGTAATCGTATCCACTTCATCCATGGTGGGGTCTTCCACAATAGCGGGATCAATAAAGAATTGCACAGGAAAGTCGGTCTCTTGCCCCGCTTCAAGATGTTGCTCCAGAAAGCAAAAGCACTCCACCTTATTGAAATAAATTCCCGCCTTGTGAGGTGTGACATTATAGGTAGCCATTCCAACGGTGGGGGTCTGAGATTTATTTATTCCATGGTAGTAGGCAAGCCCCACCTCCCCGGCTTTGACGGTAATTTGCTTTTGAAGGGGCTTAAACTCCCAAGGAAGGTTGCGCTGGGTATCCGCATTAAACCGCACTGTAATCACCCGGTCTTCAACACGTGTAGGCATTTTTCGAGCCACTTGCGTTGTGCCGCCATGGCCTGTTTTCTCGCAGAAAAGACGAAAGAGAGCCGATGAAGCAAAGGTCAGGGCTAACATACCAAAAGCTAAGCTGAGAAGAATAATAAGGGTAGAACGTCTTTTCTCTTTCATCACATATAGACGCAGGCTGCTCCATAAAAAAGGAGAGCAAGCCCTAAAAGAGTCCAGAAGAGGACTTTGTTTTTTGATTGAATCATAAGATTACCCTATCCATAAGCATCGCTGTAAATAAAAGAAAAAGATAAAAGATGGAATAAAAAAAGAGGTGCAAACTATCACTTGGCCTCGAGGAGAACTTAACCTTTAATGCTCCCCCAATAAAAACAAGACCTAAACCTAAGGAAACCCCTCCGTAAATCCAACTAAAGTCCCCAAGATAAAGAGGTAAAAAGCTTAAAAGAACGAGAGCACCCGTATAGAGAAGAATTTGATTTTTTGTGCTTTCAATGCCTTCTACAATAGGAAGCATAGGTATATTTGCCCGTTTATAATCCTCGGATCGATAGAGAGCTAGTGCCCAAAAATGGGGTGGTGTCCACAGGAAAATAATTCCAAATAAAATCCAGGGCAAAAGGGATGTCTCATTCATCACAGCGGCCCAGCCAATGACAGGAGGAAGGGCGCCAGCAGCGCCCCCAATCACAATGTTTTGTGGCGTACGACGTTTTAGAAGAATTGTGTACACAAAGACATAAAAGAGAATGGCCAGAGCTAAATAAAAGGTGGCCCAAAAATTCACTAAGGCATACATCCCAAGAACAGACCCAAGGGCAAGGGTCACACCAAAGCCAAGCGCCTCTCCTGGCTGGAGGCGCCCTTGAGGTAGAGGCCGCCCTTTCGTGCGGTCCATCAAGGCATCAATGTCTCGCTCGTACCACATATTAACAGCTCCCGCAGCGCCGCTCCCGACCGCAATGCAAAGAATTGCGGCAAAACCGATAAGGGGATGAATAGTCCCAGGCGCAAGAAGAAGGCCCACAACACCTGTAAAAACAACCAGTGACATCACGCGTGGCTTGAGCAAGTTCCAATAATCTTCAGCAGATGAGGGGGGTTGTATCTGAAGGGTCATGGAATATGAGGCTGGGTTTCAAAAGTATGAAAAGGCGGCGGAGAAGACAAGGTCCACTCCAAGGTGGTGGCTCCTTCGCCCCAAGGATTGGCAGGGGCTTTTTTACCCCATTTAAAGCCGTAAAAAACGATAAAAGCAAAATAAATAGCCCCTGCAAACGTCATAAGAGCTCCAATAGAAGCTATATAATTCCACCCGGAAAAGGCCTCGGGGTAATCGGGGATGCGGCGTGGCATGCCCGCAAGACCCAAGAAATGCATGGGAAAGAAGATGACATTAACGCCAATAAAAGTAATCCAAAAGTGGATGTTGCCCATCCAGTTAGGGATCATTTTTCCTGTCATCTTGGGGAACCAATAATAAAATCCCGCGAAAATGCCAAAAAGGGCCCCCATAGAAAGAACATAATGGAAATGAGCCACAACGAAATAAGTGTCATGGAGTGAGATATCCACACCCCCATTAGCAAGGGTCACGCCTGTCACACCGCCGATCACAAAGAGGATAATAAAGCCCACGGCATACAGCATGGGCGTTTCAAAAGTCAGGGAGCCGCCCCACATGGTGGCAATCCAGCTGAAAATCTTAATGCCCGTGGGCACAGCAATAATAAGGGTTGCAGCGGTAAAATACGCATTCACATTCACATCCAAACCCACCGCAAACATATGGTGAGCCCACACCACAAAGCCAATAACACCAATGGAAACCATGGCATAGGCCATTCCTAAGTAACCAAAGACAGGCTTACGGGCAAAGGTAGAGACCACCTGGCTAATGACTCCAAAGGCGGGTAAAATCATAATATATACTTCCGGATGGCCAAAAAACCAAAAGAGATGCTGGAATAAAAGAGGATCGCCACCACCTGCAGGTTCAAAGAATGTGGTGCCAAAGCCCCGATCTGTCAAAAGCATGGTAATGGCACCCGCCAAAACAGGAACGGCCAACAGCAAAAGAAAGGCCGTTACTAGAATTCCCCACACAAAAAGCGGTACCTTGTGCATGGTCATTCCGGGCGCGCGCATATTAAAGATGGTCGTGATAAAGTTAATGGCCCCTAAAATGGAGGAGGCTCCCGCCAGGTGCAAACTCACCAACATAAAGTCCACGGCCGCCCCCGGCTGGCCGACGCTGCTGAGGGGAGGATAAAAAGTCCAGCCCGTGCCGGCTCCGGATCCCACAACGATGGAAAGGGTCAAGAGAATAAGAGAGGGAATCAAAAGCCAAAAGCTAATATTATTAAGGCGAGGGAAGGCCATGTCGGGCGCGCCAATCATCAAGGGCACAAACCAGTTACCAAAGCCCCCGATAAGAACAGGCATGACAAAAAAGAAAATCATCAAAAGGCCGTGAGCCGTAATGACCACGTTATAAATTTGAAATTCCCCACCGGCCAAAAGTGTCCCTCCCGGATGGGCCAGTTGCAGGCGGATGAGAAGAGACAGGACACTCCCAAAAAGGGCCCCAAAGGCTCCAAAAAGGATGTACATGGTCCCAATATCCTTATGGTTAGTGGACAGAACCCACCGTCGCCACCCGGAGGGGTGGTCGTCTATATGCACATGATCAGCCGTTGCTGCATAGGCCATCGAGGTTATCCTCCACTATGGGTTTGGGGGGCACTTTTCTTAGACGCGACCCATTCATTAAATTTCTCAGGCGATACGGCCTCAACTACAATGGGCATAAAACCATGTTTCACCCCACAAAGTTCTGAACATTGGCCGTAATAAACCCCTTCTTTTTTCACATTGAACCAGGTCTCATTCAAGCGTCCCGGCACACTATCTCGTTTCACTCCAAAGGCCGGCACAGCCCAGCTGTGCAACACATCCGTTGAGGTTGTAATCACGCGAACATTTGTATTGATGGGCACCATAACCCGATTATCCACTTCTAACAAACGAAATTGACCCGGCTTTAACTGATTTTCTGCCAATATGTTGCTGTCAAAGCGAATCTCTTGATCCGGATACTCATAGGTCCAATACCACTGATTTCCAATGGCTTTAATGGTCAAATCCGATTTGGGCGTGACATCCATCATGTATAAAAGTTTGAAAGAAGGAAACGCAATAAACACCAAAATCAGAACGGGAATAGCCGTCCAAATGATTTCAAGCAAGGTATTATGGGAGGTTTTTGAGGGGGTTTTGTTGCGAGAGGCTCGAAAACGAGCGATCACAACGATTAAAAGAATTCCTACAAGAAGAACTATACCTCCTTCAATCCAAAGGAGTGTCGTATGAAAATCATACAAGTACTCCATCACTGGCGTTGCTGGGTCTTGATAATACATCTGCCATGGCTTTGGAAAGGCCGCATAGACGGAGGTAGGAAGAAATAAAGAACAGAGTGCAATGACGATTGCCTTCCCTATCTGATGTCTCCTTATAATTTTGTCACCCATAAGGTCCTCATTATTTTTTCCGTATCATACGCAAAGGCCGCCCCTTTTCTCAAGAGTCTTTTCACACAGAGGGCTTGCATTTTTGCATAAATAAGCTAGAAATACACTTTAAGGCCAATGTATTGGTAAGGGGTCTATTATGAAAAAATTACTCTCTTTTGTTATTTTGTTTGCTGCCTGTGTTTGTTTAATACCTTCTCTCTATGCCGTGCCGCAACATGGGATGGCCATGCATGGGGGGCTCAAGTATCCGCAAAATTTTACTCATTTTGACATCGTCAATCCCAATGCCCCTAAGGGCGGTGAGCTGCGTCTTGCCATAGTCGGCACCTATGACACTCTGAACCCTTTTATTCTTAAGGGCACACCTCCTGCAGGTATTCGGGATATTATGTTTGACAGCCTGATGAAACGTGCAACCGATGAGCCATTCAGCCTTTATGGTCTTGTGGCAGATAACGTTGAGATGGCGCCCGATCGTTCTTGGGTGATTTATACAATTAATCCGAAAGCCAGATGGCAAGATGGCTCCCCCATCACGGCAAAGGATGTGGCTTTTTCCTATAAAACCTACCTTGAACACGGCACCCCTGGCCAACAGATGGCCTATAAAAAAGTCAAGACGGTGGATATCCTTAATGACCGAAAAATTAAATTTACCTTTAATCAGGTTGATGGAAAGTATGATGGGGAAATTCCTTTTTTGATGGGAACGATGCTCTTGATCCCTGAACACTTTTTTAAGGATAAAGATTTTGAAAAAACAGGCCTCACTCCGATTCTGACAAGTGGTCCCTATAGAGTTGCAAAGGTTGAGCCCGGCCGCTCCATTATCTACCAGCGTGATCCCAACTATTGGGGAAAAGATCTTGCTGTGAATAAGGGATATTTTAACTTTGACACGCTCCATTTTGATTTTTATAAAAATGCTGCCGTGGCCTTTGAAGCCTTTAAATCTGGGGATGTCCATACCCGTGAAGAATCAGATATGGGCAAATGGGCCCAATATGATTTTCCTGCTATTCATAAACAGTTAGTCAAAAAAGTTGAAATTCCTCACCAGCACCAAGTCGGGATGCAGGCCTTTGCCTTTAATACGCGCCGGGAAATTTTTAAAGATCCCCGAGTCAGAAGAGCTCTTGCTTATGTCTTTGATTTCGACTGGTTGAATAAGAGTACCTTCCGTGGAACCCTCACCCGGACGACAAGTTTCTTTGACAATACAGAGCTTGCCGCAAAAGGATTACCTGAAGGAAAAGAACTTGCTCTCCTTGAACCTTTCCGGACCCAGCTTCCTAAAGAAGTCTTTGAGGAACCTTATACGCTTCCTACTTTTGACAAAGGCAGCCGAGAGAATTTAAAAACAGCGCGTGAGCTTCTCAAGGAAGCGGGCTGGGTGACAAAAGACGGAAAGCTAGTGAATGCCAAAACGGGAGAACCCTTTACCTTTGAAATCCTGTTAAATGTTCCTGAAAATGAAAAAATCGCCCTGGCCTTTGCCCGCAACTTAAAGCAGTTAGGCATTACAGCCAAGGTACGGACGGTAGATGCGGCTCAATATACAGCACGTCAAACCAATATGGATTTTGATATGATTCTTCACTTTTGGGGACACACCATGTCTCCGGGGCAAGAACAAACCTTCTATTGGAGTTCAGAAGCTGCTAACAAGCCAGGGACACGAAATTATCCTGGGATTAAAAGTCCTGTTGTTGACGCGCTTTGCAACGCTATCACCAATGCAAAAGAGCGAGAAGATCTTGTGGCCGCTGTAAGGGCTCTTGATCGAACGCTTTTATGGGGGCATTATGTGATTCCAACAGGGCACCGCACAAAAGATTGCGTAGCTTATTGGAATCATATTGATCATCCTCCCTTGGGGCCTACAGGATTACCAAGTATCCATACTCTTTGGTCTAAGGAAAAATGATCTAAAACAAAAAAAGAGACCTGAAAATGGCGGCAGAAAAAACACATCCCTTTCACCTAGTGACTCCTAGTCCTTGGCCTTTTGTGGGGGCCTTAGCCGCCCTTATTTCGATGCTTGGACTCGTTCTTTATATGCATGACCATGGCCTCTATGTGATGCTTATGGGAGGAGCTTTGGTGCTCTTTACCATGGCCGGCTGGTGGCGTGACGTGATTAAGGAATCCGATGATACAAAAACTTATACACTGCCTGTCCAATTCGGCCTTAAGATGGGCATGGCCCTTTTTATTACGTCGGAAGTTATGTTTTTCGTGGCCTTTTTTTGGGCCTTTTTTAACGCGAGCCTTTTTCCCACCGAACCCACCGGCGGCATTTGGCCTCCTAAGGGTATTCACCCCTTAAATCCTTTTGATTTTCCTTATTTTAATACTCTTGTCCTGTTACTCTCTGGCACAACCATTACCTGGACTCACCATGCGATTTTAAAGGATCATAAAAAAGAAGTGATCCAAGGGCTTGGATTTACCATTCTTTTGGGGCTGCTTTTTACCTCCGTCCAAGCTTATGAATATATGCATGCCACCTTTGGCTTTAAGGAAGGGATTTATTCCTCAACCTTTTATATGGCCACCGGCTTTCATGGCGCTCACGTCATTATTGGCACCTGTTTCCTGATTGTTTGCTGGTTTTTAGCCCGTTTTAATCGATTTACCTCTGACCGCCATGTGGGCCTTGAAGCTGCCGCCTGGTATTGGCACTTTGTTGATGTGGTTTGGCTGTTTCTTTTTGTCAGTATTTACTGGTGGGGCTCAGGGATTTAAGCTTTTAAGGTTTTGCTTTTTTTCTTTCGTTTCCATGAAAAATGCTTATGGTCCAGGTAAAAAATTCAGAAAAGGTTTAACCCAAAAAGAGCCTGTTGAAGAAGTAGAGTGTTCCTTCATACGCTTACCCGCAGTTCAGCTTATCTTACAGCATCAATCATTTCTCTTACCTTTGCAAGGGATTCATCAAACATAGCTTTCTCACTTGGACTGAGGTCAATTTCAATAACTTTTTCCACCCCGCCTGCACCAAGAATAACAGGAACCCCAAAATACAAATCTTTAATTCCATATTCCCCATTAAGCCAAACTGCACAAGGAAGAATGCGTTTTACATCTTTTAGGTGAGCACTCACCATAGCCACTGTAGCAGATGCAGGCGCGTAATAGGCCGTTTTGGTTTGCAGAAGACTGGCAATCTCTCCACCAGCTTCTCGTGTATACTTAACAATTGCATCCAAGCGTTCTTGGGTTATCCATCCCATTTTGACGAGATTTGGCAATGAAATACCCGCAACTGACGAATGATGGGTAAGAGGAACAGCAATTTCTCGGTGTCCTCCTAACATTTCACCTACCACGCTTTTTACAGAAACATTGAACTCTTTTGCTAGAAAATAATTATAGCGAGCCCCATCTAAAACACCAGCCATCCCCACAACACGCTGATGAGGCAGACCTGATTCTTTTTGAAACAACCATACCATGGCATCGAGAGGATTGCTTACAACAATAACGAAAGCATTAGGACATTGTTTTTTAATGTTAGGGGCAATTTCACGAATAATTTCAGCACTTCCTGCAAGCAAATCATAAGGCGTCATGCCTGATATCCGTCGCAACCCGGCCGTGACAATCACAACGTCTGAATTTTGAATGTCATTATAATCGTTTGTGCCAACAAGAGAAACATCTATACGCTCGATGGGAAAGGACTCAGAAATGTCAAGAGCTTTACCTTGAGGCAAACCAGGGGAAATATCGAAAAGGACAATATCGCCTAACTCTTTTAGTGCAATTAAGTGAGCTACTGTCCCACCAATGTCTCCTGCTCCAATAATAGAAATTTTTGGTCGTATCATATATCTGACCTATCTTTTATCTTCAAAGTATATTAGATCTAAAAATACTTAAAAGATTGTTAAGAAAGATTCTTTTTTGACAAAGCTCTAAATAACCTAATGATGCTCAACCCTTTGATTTCAAATTTATATTAGCTCCACCGTCTCTCTTTTCCAGGACCAATGGAAACAAAAGTTGGAACTTTGGAAGTCAAACGCTGGGCTACATCGATGAGGTTTTCCCGGGTAACAGCGTTCACTTCTTCAATAAGCTCCTGAGGGGAAACATGGCGCTTATAGATCATCATTTGCTGCGCTAATTGTTCACATCGATTTGATGTGCTCTCAAGAGACATTAAAATCCCTGCTTTCATTTGAGCTTTACTACGATCAATTTCCTTATCCTCAAGGGTATGGGGAAAGGTTTCCAAGACATTCTTAACAGTAGGAAGCAGCTCATCAACTTGCTTTTCACCCGTTCCTGCATAAATACCAAAAACGCCCGCATCCCGAAAAGATGTGTTAAAGGAGTAGACGGAATACACAAGACCGCGCTTTTCCCGCACCTCTTGGAAAAGACGAGACGACATACCGCCCCCTAATAGACTAGAAAAGACAGAAATCGGGTAAAAATCAGGATGGCCATAGGGACAGGATTCATATCCCACCAAAAGATGAACTTGCTCCAACTGCCGGTTTTGAAAAAAGTGTCCTCCCTGATAGCTGGAATTTTCATAGTTTTGTGTTTCATGATTAGAAAGCTTAGAAAAATGCTTTTGACAGAGATCCACAATTTTTTCATGTTTCACAGCTCCTGTCGCAGCAAAAATCATGCGGGATGCACTGTATTCTTGGGTCATATATTTTTTCAAATCACTTTGCTGAATACGGCGCACATTATCTGGGCTGCCAAGAATCGGACGACCCAAAGGATGATTGGGGAAAGCGGTTTCTTGGAAATAATCAAAGATGATATCATCCGGTGTATCATGAGCCTGACCAATTTCTTGAAGAATGACTTCTCGCTCCCGTTCGACTTCAGCTGGCTCAAAAGTTGAATTTTGAATAATATCCGCAATGATTTCTAAAGCCAAAGGCACATCATTTTCGAGAACGCGCGCATGGTAGGCTGTGTTTTCTTTTGAGGTGTAGGCATTTAAGTGGCCGCCCACATTTTCGATTTCCTCCGCAATTTGTTTTGCAGAGCGAGAGGTTGTCCCTTTAAAAGCCATATGCTCTAAAAAGTGGGAAATACCATTCACTTCAGGTGACTCATAACGAGCCCCCACATCAACCCACAACCCGAGGGATGCGGAAAGAATTCCAGGAATATCATCAGTAATAATACGTAAACCATTATCAAGAGTTGTAATTTTAACAGTCATCATTCACCTTTTTAAATAAAAATATTTATGCCACAAAAGCATAATTCCAAGGGCAAATGCAAGAAAATACCACGTAAGAGCATACTGAAGGTGATTATTAGTAAGAGAAGGAAAGGGTTTCACAGGAAAAATTTCTGCATCAAAAGAAGAGGTTGCCACAAGGTAATAGGGTAAAAGAGGCACATTTAACGTTTGAGAGATGAGAGGTAAATCAATCCAAAAATAGCTCGGAGGCTCATTGGAGGGTTGAAAATAATTGGGAAGAACCGGTGTTTTTAACACGCCTTCCACCTTTAAGTTACCTTGGGGAAGTGCTGTAATCTCGTAAGAGGCCCATCCTCGTTGCACGAGAAGATATTTTCCTCCCTGGGTTTGAAAAACGTTTAAAACATAGACGCCACTTTTCCCTTGATGGGTTTTGGCTTTAAGAAAAATTGTTTTTTCAGCAAGGAAATGCCCTTCGGCAAAAATAGGTTGAAGAGCTGTTATTGACTTTAAAGAATCCAGATTTTCAGGAGTTGCTTTTTGAGTCCTTTCCAAGCTCTTCAAAAGAGCCTCCTTCTCCACCTTTCTATAAACTTGCCATGTGCCTAAACCGAGGAAAATGAAGATAGAAAGGAGTCCAAAAACAAGGAAAGATTTCTTTCTCTTCATTGTTTTTGTATTTCTCGCAACCGATTAACGAAATTCGCAAGACCAATCTGCCGACGCCTTTTCAAACGCTCAGCCTGAACAATAGAACGAACCTTTTGAATGCTCTCTTCCAGCGCCTCATTAACAATCACATAGTCATATTCTGCCCAGTGGCTGCATTCATGTTGGGCTTGTCTCATACGCTTTCTGACAACTTCTTCTGAATCTTCTCCCCGAATATAAAGGCGCTTTTCAAGATCTTCTAAGGCGGGAGGAAGGATAAAAACACTGACCAAATCATTTAAGGCTGTCTGCTTTAATTGTTGGGTTCCTTGCCAATCAATATCAAAGAGAACGTCCGTGCCCATAGCAAGAAGCTCCTCTATGGAGGCTTGCGGGGTCCCATAATGATAACCATAAACGTGGGCATGTTCTAAAAATTTCTTGTCCTCCACCATCTGGAAAAAGGCAGTATCATCCACAAAGAAATAATCATTTCCTTCCCTTTCCGAACTTCTTTTAGGGCGCGTTGTCACGGAAATTGAAAGAACGAGTTCTTTTTCGCTCTCCAAAACTTTTCTTGCAATCGTTGTTTTCCCCGCCCCCGAAGGAGAAGAAAGAACCAACATAAATCCACGGCGCGCAATGGAAGAAGAAGAGGTATTTTGTGTCATCTTTGCCTTACGTTAATCCTCGCTTTATGATAATCTTATCACAGGAGAAAGCCTATGACGACAGTCCGTATTTATCAACCTTGTCAATCAGCTATGCAAGCCGGAAAAGGAAAAACAAAAGAGTGGCGGGTGGAATTTGAAACCCGCGACCCCTTAAAACCTGATCCGCTTATGGGATGGGTTACCTCAGTTGATATGAAGGAAGAGCTCCAGCTTTCCTTTCTCTCCTTAGAAAAAGCCATTCAATATGCAAAAACAAAGGGGTTTCAATACAAAATATATAACCCCACCCAAAGTTCTGCTCGTCCCAAAACCTATGGAACAAACTTTACGTGTGCCCGCATGCGGGGAGCCTGAGCTCAGCTAATTGTGAGGCAGCATTCCCGCGAGAACTTTATCTTTCAGGTAAAAGTAGTGAAAAAGTCCACCCAAAATATGAAGCCCTACAAAACCATAAAGAGCATAAGAGAAACTGATATGTAAAGTGAGGAGAATTTTCGCAATTTCATTGGGCCCTTGCATAAGCGCGGGAATCGTAAACAAATTAAAGTAATTTACCGTATGCCCTCCCAAAATTGTCATCAGTAACCCTGACAAAGGGAAAGCAAACAAAAGAAAATAAAGTATCCAAATATTAAGCTTGCTTAAAACTTGTGTCCACTCAAGCGCCGTATCTATATTCTGCGGCAATTTGCTATGCTCGCGCCACCACAGGCGAATAAAAACCAGCAAAAACAGAGTCACGCCTATCTGTTCATGCCAGGTAAAAAGAGAAAATTTTTCATCTGAATTCGGCAGACTCAGCATTGTATATGCCAAAGTATATTGGCCTATAATGAGCAAGAACATTCCCCAGTGAAAAAGCTGAGCTACACCCCCCCATTTCGTTTTTGTATTTGTCCATTGCATAGACACCTCCCCTTTTTCTTAAATTTATCACGACAGCGCAGTGGAGGAAAGAGGACAAAAACAATAAGGGCTTTACAGAAGAGTGGATAAAATATGTTGTTATGGAGATTCCAAAATGATCACAGTGACCCTGACAAATCAAAGGCAAAATATAGGTCAAATTTTTTGACATTTATAAAGATTTGTATTATTACAATTTTGATATAAATACATTAACTTATGGTGAATATTATGAGTAAGAATACTGTGCAGAACACGAGCTTCTTGAAAAAATTAAAGCTAGACCTCCTAGCCTCCGGCATTCTCTTCTCCCCTAAAGCAGGACATACCATGATGAAGCCGGAGGACGAAAAAGCCTCACGAGGTTTCAATAGCTTGTTGCCCGCAGGTCCTTCCAACCCAACCCCATCAGCAGCACCTATAGCTCCTGATTTATCGCTGGACGAGGATATTAAATATAATATCTTTGGCACTATTTTCCCAATTACATTCTCTTTCTCCCCTTCAAAACCGCTTATTTTGGAAGAAGGAATTGTTCCAGATGAACTTCAAAATCGCAAAGACGCAATTATAACTTTAATCTCATTGATCAAAATTACAGAACTTGATTCTACTAGAGCAATTACTTCTAGAGAAGAAGAGTCCCAGAATATAAGTAATCTTATTGTTCAGGCCTTTCAACTCTCAGCTGTTGATATACAAAAAAAACTTCAGCTATCCAAAGAATGGTAAATTTGCTTTCTCAAGACAGGGCTCAACCCTTTGTATTTGGAATAACAGCGCCTTTTATTGAGAAGCTCCTCTCTCCAAACTTAAATGAACACCAAATTAGAAACCGCACCATTGCAATCATGGATTCGGCCCCTTTTCTCCTAGCTGATGCTACTTCTAGCCCTGATAAAAAAAGGAGATTAGTCCAATCTCGCTTAGAAAAGATCTCTTTCCTATTTGATCTTGGTACGGAACAAATAGTTGAGCGAGCTTCGATCATGAGGACCTATTTTGAAAACAAGGTAGTAGGTTACCACCACTTAAGTGACCCAAATAGGCTTACGGGGCGTACCTATAATGAGGTACTGAGGAATGCTTCCTCTCTTGACAATAGGACATTAGAATCTCGCTTAGGCATTATCAAAAGTCAGGTCGACACCTTAAAATCCTTAGCTGGTATTAAACGTGAAAGTGAAACTTTGACCGCAACAATAATACCTCAAGAGTTGAGTGCTTATGCAGCAGGCCTTACGCTCAACAACGAAGACTTAGTAAATCGTTTTAATGGTATTAAAGACCTTTTTACGCCAAAAAAAGCCGAGCCCGCCAATAATTTCATGGATTTTTTGGAGTTATATAAAACCAAAATTCCTCTTCCTAGTGGCGGTCCAGCAGTAGGACCAAGTTCTTCCGCTTCCTAAGGGATTTTTAAACCACATGTTTCCATCACAATTTGCTGTGCCCAGTTCTCCGCCTTCGCGGGGACGGGCATGCATTTGATACCGAGAAAAATTGTTCGGTGGTTGATATAAAAGAGTGCTCAATAATCAAATATGAATGGCCCTGCCGTCCACAGCCATGGCCGCTTCTTTAACCGCTTCATTTAAGGTTGGATGGGCATGGCAGGTGCGGGCAATATCTTCAGCGGAGGCAGAGAATTCCATTCCTAGGACGGCTTCGGCAATCAAGGTTCCTGCATCAGGACCTATGATATGGACGCCTAAAACTTGATCCGTAAGGGAGTCAGCAAGAATTTTTACAAAGCCTTCCGTATCCCCAATCGCTTTGGCCCTACTGTTGGCAAGGAAAGGAAATTTTCCAACTTTATAGCTTCGCTCTTCCGCCTTCAGTTCTTCCTCCGTCTTCCCAACAGAGGCTACTTCAGGATGGGTATAAATTACTGCAGGAATGGCCCCATAGTTAACATGGCCTGCTTGACCCGCAATGATCTCAACGGCGGCAATGCCTTCTTCTTCTGCCTTATGAGCTAACATAGGTCCTGGAATCACATCCCCAATGGCATAGACTCCAGAAACGGAGGTTTCATAACGATCATTCACAACGATAAACCCTTTTTCATTCAAAGCAACACCGATCTTCTCAAGCCCCAAACCCTGGGTATAGGGCTTACGCCCTGTTGCCACAAGCACCGTATTAGCCTCAAGATTTTCCTTATTTCCAGAAGCGTCTTCAAGGCTCAGAACAAGTTTATTTTTTTCTTCTTTGATTCCCGTGACCTTGGTTGAAAGTTTAAAATTAATTCCTTGCTTGGTCAGCGCTTTCATCAAAGCCGCTCCCATTTCATGATCCATGGCAGGAACAAGACGATCCATAAATTCAACGACGGTGACTTTTGAGCCCAAGCGATTCCACACGGACCCCATTTCAAGGCCAATGTATCCTCCCCCAATAACAACCAGCTTTTCGGGAACATGGTCAAGACTCAAGCCACCTGTGGAAGACACAATTTTCTTTTCATCAATCGTGATTCCAGGAATGCTTGCACTTTCCGAGCCGGTGGCAATCAGGATATTCTTTGTCTTCCAAGTTTCTCCATTTATTTTAACTTCTTCTGCCGAGAGAATGTGGGCCTCTCCAACAAGATGATTGACCTTGTTTTTCTTGAATAAATAATCAATACCGCCAGTGAGCTGTTCAACGACCTTTTCTTTTCTCTCCATCATCTTTTTCAAATCAAGGAAAAGCTTTTCAATCTTCACCCCGTGATCCGCTAGAAGATGGCCTGCCTCTTCATATTTTTGAGACGAATAGAGAAGGGCTTTTGAAGGAATGCAACCCACATTAAGACACGTTCCCCCTAAGGTTTTCTGCTTTTCAACACAAAGAACTGAAAACCCCAATTGCGCAGCCCTTATGGCGGCAACGTAACCGCCAGGCCCAGCTCCAATAACAATAAGGTCGACTTTATTTTTATCCATCTTTAGACATCCAATAAAATGCGTTCTGGGTTTTCAAGGCACTCTTTCACGCGCACCAAAAAGGTGACCGCTTCTTTACCATCAATAATGCGGTGATCATAGGAAAGAGCGAGATACATCATGGGACGAATTTCAACTTTTCCATCGATGGCAACAGGGCGCTCTTGAATTTTATGCATTCCTAAAATCCCTGATTGGGGAGGATTCAGAATGGGCGTTGCCATGAGGGAGCCATAAACACCGCCATTCGTTATGGTAAAAGTTCCTCCTTGCAGTTCCTGCATGGAAAGTTTGCCATCCCGAGCTTTTTGCCCCAAGCCCGCAATATCTTTTTCTATTTGAGCAAAACTTTTCTTATTGGCATCCCTCACAATGGGCACAACGAGACCTTGCGGCGTTCCAACAGCAATGCCAATGTCATAATAGTTTTTATAAATAATTTCATCGCCTTCAATTTCCGCATTCACGGCAGGGATTTCCTTGAGCGCCACAAGACAAGCTTTGACAAAAAAGGACATAAAGCCCAATTTGACCCCATGTTTTTTCTCAAAAGAATCTTTAAGCCCTGCGCGAAGATTCATCACATTCACCATATCCACCTCATTAAAGGTGGTCAGAATAGCCGCCGTGTTTTGAGCTTCTTTGAGGCGCTCCGCAATACGCTGACGAAGGCGACTCATCCGGACACGCTCAACGCGATTATCATTTGGTTTTACAGTTTTTTCGATAATTTCCTCTTCCACTTTTTCCTTATTGAGAAGAGAGAGAACGTCCCCTTTTGTGAGACGCCCCTCTTTGCCCTTTCCTTCAATACGTCGCGGATCAATCTGATTTTCAGTCACAAGTTTACGCACAGAAGGAGACAGGGGAACTTTTTCTTCATGCTGAGGAGCAGCAACAGTAGGTTCAACTGCAACACTTCCCCCATCCACCACCCGTCCAATGATCCCGCCTACATTCACGGATGCTCCTTGGGGGGCGAGTTGTTCAGATAAAATACCCGCTGCAGGTGAGCTCACTTCAAGGGTTACCTTATCCGTTTCCAGCTCAACCAAAGGTTCATCTAATTTTACAGGCTCCCCTTTTTGCTTTAACCAGCGTACAATAGTAGCTTCTGTAATTGATTCTCCCATGGGGGGAACAACAATATCTTTTGACGACTCAGCACTCATTTTTTCCTCACTTCACAAGATCTAGCGCTTGGCTAATGATAAGGTTTTGTTCAAAAACATGACGACTTAAAAGACCTGTTGCTGTGGATGCTGATTCGGACCTCCCCACATAAATTGGCCGTTTTGCCTTTATATCAATTTCTTTTAGCACATCTTCTAAGCGACGATCAATAAAGGTCCATGCACCCATATTAATGGGTTCTTCCTGGCACCAAATAAGCTCGGCATTTCTATACGGTTTTAAGATCTTCGCAAGAGTTTCCTTAGGAAAAGGGTAGTACTGCTCTAAACGAATCAAAGCAATATCTTCAATCCCTTCATCCAAGCGTCTTTGAAGCAGTTCATAGTAAATTTTTCCTGAGCAAAGGATAACCCGCTTAATACGAGGAGAAGGTATTAAAGTATCCGGAATAGCTTCTTGAAATGATGTACCAACCTCAAACTCGGAAAGCGGTGAAAATGACTTCTTATACCGCAGCAATGATTTAGGCGTCATAATGATCAAAGGCTTACGAAATTTGCGATGAACTTGGCGTCTTAAAACATGAAAATAGTTCGCTGGTGTCGTGCAATTTACCACTTGCATATTGTCTTCGGCACATAATTGTAAATAGCGCTCTAAGCGAGCTGATGAATGCTCAGGCCCTTGCCCTTCATACCCGTGAGGAAGCAGCATAACAAGGCCCGACATCCGCAACCACTTCATTTCTCCTGCGGAAATAAACTGGTCAATAATCACCTGGGCGCCATTAGAAAAGTCACCAAATTGTGCTTCCCATAAGACAAGCGAATGCGGCTCGGCAAGGCTGTATCCTACCTCAAAACCAAGGACTGAGGCTTCCGCAAGGGGGCTATCCCAAACTTCAAAGGTGGCTTGGGTTGGTGAAATATGGTTAAGGGCCAGATATTTTTCTTCTGTTTCTTGATCATATAAAATGGCATGACGCTGACTAAAGGTTCCACGCCCACTATCTTGACCACTCAGTCGCACCAAATGTCGCTCAAGAAGAAGAGATCCAAAAGCAAGGGCTTCAGCAAAAGACCAATCAATTGGATCTTCGCCTTTCCCCATAGCCGCTCTTCCAGAAAGGAATCGTTCAAGTTTTGGATGAAGGTGAAAGTTTTTTGGGGTTTTACTTAACGCTGTGGCTATAGAAACAATGGTTTCTTTCTTTATCCCCGTTATTTCAGGCCCATTATTAGATAATTTAGGAGAGAACCCTTCCCACTTTCCTGAAAGCCAATCTGCCTTTGATGGTTGATAAGAAATTGACCCTTGAAAATCTTCCTGAAGATTATGCTCTATTGTTCTTTCAATGGCCTCCACATCTTCTTGGGTTAAAGCTTTTTCGTTGAGTAATTTTTCTATGTAACCCTTGCTTGTAAAAGGATCTTTTTTAATAGCTTTATACATCAAAGGTTGCGTAAAGGAGGGTTCATCAGCTTCGTTATGCCCAAATCGCCGATAACAAACAAGATCGACAACTACGTCAGATCCAAAACTATGGCGATATTCAGCAGCAAGACTCATCACCTTAACAACAGCTTCTGGATCATCCCCATTGACATGAAAAATGGGCGCTTGAACAATCATAGCAATGTCGGAACAGTGAGCTGAGGAGCGTGCAAAAGCGGGAGCAGTTGTAAACCCAATTTGGTTATTAATAATGATGTGAAAGGTTCCGCCCGTTTGATAACCATGGAGCTGAGAAAGCATAAAGGTTTCTGCCACAAGTCCCTGCCCTGCAAAGGCCGCATCCCCATGGAGAAGGAGACCCATAATTTTCTTTCGCTCAGTATCTTTGTATTGAGTTTGCTTTGCTCTGACCTTACCTACAACAACGGGGTCCACTGCTTCCAAGTGAGACGGATTAGCCGTTAAAGAGAGGTGTAACTTCCTTCCCTCAAATTCTCGATCTGTGGATGTTCCTAAATGGTATTTGACGTCTCCTGATCCTTGTACTTGATCAGGCTGTGGATTCTGTCCTTGAAATTCAGAAAAAATAGCACGATAAGATTTTCCCAAAACATTTCCCAGAACATTAAGTCGACCTCGGTGAGCCATTCCAATAACAATTTCCTGCACACCAAGTTCAGAAGAGCGCCGCAACATCTCCTCCAGACCCGGAATTAAGCTTTCAGCGCCATCCAAACCAAAACGCTTTGCAGCCGGATATTTGACATGCAAAAACTGCTCAAAGGCTTCAGCTGTAATTAATTCCTTTAAAATTTTCTTTTGCCAGAGCGGATCATAAATGGGCTCAGCAAGGCCCAATTCTCCCTCGCCCTCAATGCGCTTTTGAAGCCAAAGTTTTTTCTCTGGATCTTGGATATGCAGAAATTCAATACCAATAGTTCCGCAATAGGTTTTACGCAGTCTCTCTAAAATTTCATTTAATGTCGCATAGGCCAGCCCGAGAACATCATAAATAAAGATAGGGCGATCGTAATCTGCCTCCGTAAAGCCATAGGTTTTAGGATCAAGTTCAGGATAATGATTTTCTTTTGAAAGATGCAGCGGGTCTAAATTGGCAATCATATGACCTCGTGCTCGGTAAGCACGAATTAGCATGATCGCTCGAATAGAGTCCACAATAGCGCTTTGAACGTCTTCGGAGGCAACTTCTCTAGAGGGCGAAATCTCCTTTTTTTCTTCTAAGGGAGATCGCCCCCAGCTGGGACCTAATAAATCTTTCAAGGCTCGCTCTTCACTCTCCCCCAAGGAGGAGAAAAAGTGCCGCCAGTCAAGACTGACATCAGAGGGATTTTCCAAATAGGATTCATAAATATGCGCAATATAAGGCGCATTATCACCCGTTAAAAAAGAGCGACTTTCATCCGCCCATGTTGAAGAGGATGATTGTTTTCTAAAGTCACCCATGACTAAACCCAACCTTCATTTTTGTCCCTTTTTCAAAGAAACCCCATTTTTTAAAAGGTCATAAAGAGTTTCTCCAATTTTTGCTGGTGAGTCAGCAACGACAACACCCGCATTCTTTAAAGCTTCAATCTTTTCCTCAGCGCCTCCTTGAGACCCAGAGATAACAGCACCCGCATGCCCCATTCTTCTTCCAGGAGGTGCGGTCATTCCTGCTATAAAGCTTACCACAGGTTTAGGATTTTTGCATGATTTCAAAAACATCGCGGCTTCTTCTTCGGCCGTTCCCCCAATTTCTCCAATAAGCACAATGGATTCAGTTTTGGGATCGGCATGAAATAGTTCAAGACAATCCACAAAACTGGTGCCATTGATGGGATCGCCGCCAATTCCAATGCAGGTTGATTGTCCAAGGCCTACAGCTGTTGTTTGCGCAACCGCCTCATAAGTTAAGGTCCCGGAACGGGAGATAACTCCCACACTTCCCGGCCTGTGAATAGAGCCCGGCATAATGCCAATTTTACACGCCCCCGGCGTAATAATCCCAGGACAGTTAGGTCCAATAAGGCGGGTGGATGAATCACACAAGGCCCGTTTCACACGCAACATATCCAAAATAGGAATTCCCTCCGTAATACACACAACAAGGGGGATTTCCGCATCGATGGCTTCTAAGATGGCATCCGCAGCATAGGGAGCAGGCACGTAAATGACAGACGCTGTCGCTCCCGTTTTTCGAATGGCCTCAATAACCGTATCAAAAACAGGCAGACCTAGATGTTCAGCACCCCCCTTTCCTGGCGTAACGCCCCCCACCATTTTTGTTCCATAGGCAATGGCTTGCTCCGAATGAAAGGTTCCTTGAGCTCCTGTAAACCCTTGGCAAATAACTTTTGTAGACGCGTCAACAAGAACAGACATCAGGCAGCCTCCTTCACTTCTTTAACAATAAGCTGAGCAGCCTGTGATAGATCATCTGCAGACAAAATCGGAAGCCCGGATTTAGAAAAGATTTCTTGCCCTAAGGCCTTATTTGTTCCTTCAAGGCGAACAACTAAAGGAACTTTAAACTGAACTTCTTTAACTGCAGCAACAATACCTTCCGCAATAATATCACAGCGCATGATACCGCCAAAGATATTCACCAAAACCCCTCTTACATGGGGATCAGACAGAATGAGCTTAAAGGCCTCTGTAACCCTTTCTTTTGGTGCTCCCCCTCCAACATCCAGGAAATTTGCAGGCGCCCCACCATAAAGTTTGATAATATCCATAGTCGCCATGGCAAGCCCTGCTCCATTAACCATACACCCAATGTTTCCTTCTAATTTAATATAGGAAATCTCATGAAGAGCGGCTTCTCGTTCTACAGGATCTTCTTCGTCTAAATCACGCAAATCCTCAATATTTTGATGGCGATAGAGGGCGTTATCATCAAAGCTCATCTTCGCATCCAGAGCGAGAATTTTTCCCTCCTTTGTCAACACAAGAGGATTAATTTCAATCAAACTGGCATCAAGGGCTATAAAGGCTTCATAAAGTCCCTTGGTAAGCTTTGTTAATTCTTTCACGTAATCTCCTTTAAGCCCAAGGCCAAAGGCAAGTTTACGGCCTTGGAAAGGCTGAAATCCGGCCACAGGGTCAATGGTGGCCTTGATAATTTTTTCAGGATGACTTGCGGCCACTTCTTCAATTTCAACGCCCCCTTCGGTGGAAGCTAAAAAGGTGACTCGGGACGTTACACGATCCACCAAAAGGCTGAGATAAAATTCCTTTTCAATGGCACAGCCCTGTTCCACATAGACTTTTTTCACAAGTCTTCCTTGCGGCCCAGTTTGGGGAGTAATCAAGGTCATACCTAAAATTTGATCAGCAAAAGTTGTCACCTCATCAAGAGAACGGGCTAGCTTTACCCCGCCACCTTTTCCGCGGCCACCGGCATGGATCTGCGCTTTGACAACCCAAGGGGGCCCCTGCAATTTTTGAGCCACCTCACGGGCTTCTTGGGATGTAAACGCAA
Organism: Alphaproteobacteria bacterium; assembly: GCA_019748065.1. Taxonomy (GTDB): domain Bacteria; phylum Pseudomonadota; class Alphaproteobacteria; order UBA9655; family UBA9655; genus UBA9655. The sequence goes on from JAIEQB010000017.1 coordinate 26,236, forward strand.
CTCCTCCTTGAGGGACAGCAACGCCAAAAGATTTTAGGACTGATTTCGCCTGGTATTCATGGATATTCATGGGAGAGATTCCTGTGTTAAGCTGAACTTGCTTTTTTTATCGAGATTTTGGACGGCATCAACAAGCTCACGCACGGCTGCAACCGAATGATCAAACATGATGCGTTCTTCCTTATTCAAGGGAACTTCAATGATTTTTTCGACACCTTTTTCTCCAATCACCACAGGAACACCGACGTAAAGATCTTTTATACCGTATTCACCTCTAAGCCAAGCGGCACAGGGGAAAATCCGTCTTTTATTCTTCAAATAGGATTCGGTCATCGCAATCGCAGAAGAGGCGGGCGCATAAAAGGCAGAGCCTGTTTTCAGAAGGTTGACAATTTCCCCACCCCCTTCACGCGTCCGTTGAACAATTTCTTCAATTCTCTCGGTCGTTGTCCAACCCATCTCAATTAAGTCCGGCAGGGAAATTCCTGCCACCGTTGAGTAACGAATTAACGGCACCATACCGTCCCCATGGCCCCCAAGAACGGAAGCATGAACGTCTTCAACAGAAACATTAAATTCTTGAGCTAAGAAATATCTGAATCGAGCACTATCCAAAACACCAGCCATGCCCACAACTCGCTCATAGGGAAGCCCTGACGCTTCGCGCATGACCCACACCATCACATCCAAAGGATTGGTAATCACAATTACAAAGGCATGAGGGCAATGGCGGCGAATTTCATTACCCACAGTGCGTATGATTTTGGCATTAACCTCGAGCAAGTCATCCCGACTCATCCCTGGTTTTCGGGGAAGACCAGCGGTGACAATAACAACGTCTGCTCCTGCAAGGTGGCAATAATCATTCGTTCCGATAAACTTTCCGTCATACCCTTCAATAGGCGCGGCCTCAGCAATATCAAGAGCTTTTCCTTGAGGAATCCCTTGAACCACATCAATAAGAACCATATCACCCAGCTCTTTAAGCCCTATAAGATAGGCAAGCGTCCCTCCGATTTGACCGGCACCAACAAGGGCAATTTTTGGTCGTGACATTCTTTTATTCCTATTTATTACTCTTTATAAATTATTACTCTCTTTCACCTGTTCCGACAAGCCAGATGGGTCACTTTCATGAAACTTCTCCTTCAAAAAGACGCCTCCCATCCCCAAACCTCGTGGGTCAATCCCATGCCCAAGACCCGATAGGAGAGAAAGGGTTACCGGAACGCCCAAAGCTTTCAGAGCCTCTTCCGCGGCTTGGGAGGCTGATGAGGGCAAGACTTGATCCTCTGTTCCATGGATCAACAAAACAGGTGGCAGAGCTACTTTTAATTCCATTGGGTCATTAAGAAAAGCACCCGAGTAGGCAACAACGCCAGCGGGTTGAGGCCGATGAAGAGCCATATGAAGGGCCAGCATAGCCCCTTGGGAAAATCCAACAAGGGCAAGCTTATTGGGCGAAAGGTTATGGGATTTCAAAAGGCCATCCAGGTAACAGTTAAAGGCAGGGGTTAGCGCTTGAATTTCCTTTAAAATACGCAAAGGCTCCCAATCCTTTAAACCAAACCACTGATTCCCCGAAGGGTTTACTTCACAAGCCACAGGGCCGTGGGGTGCCACAAAAAGGGTATTGGGTAGCAGAGAGCTCCAAGATTTTCCTAAAGAAAGTAAATCTTCTCCATCAGATCCATAACCATGAATCAGAACAACGATGGAATGAGGCTTTCCCCCAGAGGCAGGTCCAAAGCTAGGCCCAGAAAAGGTGGCATTCATATGTGTTTCTCCTAGTGAAAAATTTTGTCCTCCCACAATACAAATTCCCAGCGCAAAGGCAAGAGCCGGCCCCAAAGGAAATTTCGGTCCTTTCTTCAACACCCTCCATAAAATGGCCATCAGAATGCCTCCCAGACCCGCGAGAATAAGAAAAAGAGGAATTTGCGTGGGAAGCAGCCAGAAGCCCGAAGCTCCCATCAGTTTAACGTCACCAAGCCCAAGCCACTCCTTCCCTCGCACCAGAGGGTACAGCTTATAAAGGCCATAACCAATAACTCCAAGGATCACTGCAGAAAGAAGGGTTTCAATACCTCCATAAAATAGCCCCAAAAGTGCCACACCCTCGACAAGAACATTGGAAATGATACCTTTCCGGATATCTTGGACGCTGATAGCCACCAAAAGAATCAGAAGGAGTGGAATTAAGAGGTAGGGGTAAGAGAACATGAACTCAGACTAACTACGTAAACATATTGACGTAATGATCAAAAAAACCACTGATTTTTCCACGCTAAATAAAGTATTAATGCCCCAAGCCCCAGAGCATATAATGGCCATATGCTTATTATAAGATTTCCTGGAGAGAGGGTATCTAAAGAGCGTTTCACCCAAGTATTATCCAGTGCTTTCTCCTTAAGTTTTAACTCCCCAGACTTTGATTTTGTTATTTCTATAGATCTTATCTCTTTTCCTTCCGCATCAGAAAGCGATACTGGCATTTTTATGCTTTTACTAATCGGCTTCAAATCAATATCGATTTCTACAAATTCCTCAAATCCTTTTTTTTGAAAGTAAGAGGATAATATATCCATTACTTTATGAAGATCAACTGCAGAAAGTTTTCCCTTAATTTCAATTAGCATTACTTAATCCTCACTTTCTTATATAATTATTATAAAAAGTTCTTTTGAACTATAGATATAGACTTAATCGTATGCTGATAGCCAGTAAAAACAAGAAAAAGGCTTAAACTATAGACCTCCTTCACTTATTTTTGCTTCAAACTTCGTCAAATTTTGAAAAATCAACCAACAAATTCCCGCCATCAAGATAAGTAAGAGAGCCAGAACAACAAGGGTTGAGTCATCAAGGAAGCTTCCTACAAATCCCCCTGTTGCAAAAGCTGTCATATTTAAAAAACTTCTTACAGCAGAAGCAGCCCCCCTGTTCTCTTCAAATCTCTGTAAAGCCCGGGACACAGAAGGTCCCCAAACAATGGAAGTTCCAAAGAAATAAAGCCCCATCGCAAGGGCAATTAAAAGAGGATATGTTGCCATAAATAAACTTATAAAAAGCATAAAAAGACCCGCAACAAAAGTGATTTTAAGACCAAGGGCAAGAGTACGGTTAATATCTATACGCTTCAAAATCCAAGGCGTAACAACAGCCCCTAAAGCATAAAACGCAGCACTCGTTGATAAATAAAGGCCAAAAACATTAGGAGAAATATGCAATGTGTTTTCAAAATAAAAAGGGATTATGGTCAGATAACACCACTCCACAGACCCTAAAAGAGAGAAAAAGGAGATGTAAAAAAGGAACGGTTTATCCGTTATAATCGTCCCATAAGTTTTCAAGGTGGTTAGGGGAGACATCTTTTTGCGTCCTGAAACAGGCTTTGTTTCAGATTTTGAATAGAGCATCAAAAAAAGAGTAAAAACAGCACATATAAAAATAACAAAAAAGTTTCCTTGCCATCCAAAGGAAATTTGAATGTATCCGCCTAAGGCCGGAGCAAGCAGAGGAGCTATGCAGCTCACACTTCCTGCCCAAGAAATAAATTTTGCTCCTTCATCAGCAGGATAAATATCTTGAAGAAGTGCCCATCCTACAACGGAAGAAACAATCGACCCAAAGCCTTGAACAAACCGGGCGCATAATAAAAAAGTAAGAGACGGTGCAACCATACAAGCTGCTGTTCCTAAAAGAAAAAGCGCCATTCCCCAAAACAAAATTCTTTGACGACCATAAATATCAGAAAGAGTTCCCATAAAGGGAGCTGCTATCAAAGAGCCCATCAAATACATAGGAACAACGAGCTGGGTTGCATCCACGCTTGCAGAAAAATAGGTGGCCATGTTAGGCAGGCTGGGAAGAAATATATCGGTTGCTGCAATAGTGGCCAAGGAGGCCACCATCACGACGATCATCTGTAGGGTACGCGAATTCATTTGCTTCTCATTGAACTATTCACACGGTCTTATAACACAAAAGTTATTCATGTGAATGAAATTTAAGAAAGCCCTGCATTACCGACCATTTCGAAGAAAACTCCTAAAGGGTCATGACTTTTTAGGAATTTAGTTCTCTTTATCCATAGTTTTTAAAGTATATAATTTCAAAAACAAGGAAAAAATTGATTATTTTTATCATAAACTTTTCCTCATAAAGAAAGTTTAGAATAATTTTTTTATTCCTTTAAAAATTTCTCTTGCCAAAATATTTTTTTCCCCACATATTCAGCTCACCTCATTCTGAGGGATTTATAATATGGAGAAAATTATTATGAAGTCATTTTTGTACACAATCGCTTTTCTTTTAGGCGTTACAGCAGTTGCTCAAGCTAACACAGAAGCAAAGAAAAATGCTGAAGAAGCAGAAATTGCTATTGACGAGGTTAAGGCTGACGCTTCTGAAGCTAAACCTGAAATTAAAGAATAAACAAAATAAGTTAACTAACTTAAGTTGTTAAGAAGGAGGACGTGCCTAGCGCGTCCTCCTTCTTCTTGACCGATTTTAAGAAGTCGTGTACTTCCTCATATATGACAATTACACGCTCTAGAAACACTTTTTTTTCTTTTTTTCGTGTCCGGCTTTCTGAGCTTTTCGGACTCAGTCTCGTTCTCTTTTCTCTTTCTCTCCTCATTGCCCTTTTAACCCATGCTCCAACGGATCCTTCTTGGAACCTTGCTGCCAGCAGTGAGACTTTAAATTTTTTAGGGTCTTTTGGCGCCAATATTAGTGATCTTTTCCTCCAACTTTTTAGCATCTTAAGCTATGTTCTCGCTTTCTTCTTGCTCGGCATAGGTGTGGGGTTAATGACCCATCTGAAAAAAATCTCTCTTTTAATAAAAAGCCTATTTTTTCTGATTGGGTTTTTATGTCTTTTGGCAAGTCTTTCTTTATGGGGCAGAGGGGGAGCTGTTGGCTACCTTGTCTTGAAAAACCTTAAAGATCTTCCTCTCTCTCCTTTCAACTTTTCTCTTATCTTTTCCGCAAGCGGCTTTTTATTTCTATTTCTCGCAAGTGGTCTCAAACCCTCTCATATCAAGAAGGTCATCGGACGCATAAAAATAAGACCTGTCAAAATTAAATCCGTTAAAAAAGTTTCCCCTTCTCCCTTTGAAAAAGAAGCCCCTCCTGCCAAAACTTTTCCCAAGGACATTTCCCTTAAGATTGTCGAGTATGCTTCGGATACACCCAAAAAAGAGGCACAACAAACCGCCGTTTCTCTCAAAACATCTTTGGGAGATGATCCCTATCATTTACCGCCCCTTGAGCTTCTCTACAGGCCCACTTCCTCTTCCCATAAGCTTGATTTTGACGAAGACTCTCTGCAAGAAAATGCAGAAAAGCTCGAAGCGGTCCTGAATGATTATGGGATACGGGGTGAAATCGTTAGCGTCAAACCGGGCCCCGTGGTTACCCTTTATGAACTTGAACCCGCTCCAGGATTAAAATCATCCCGCGTTATCGCCCTTGCGGACGATATTGCCCGCTCCATGAGCGCCATTTCAACGCGTGTTGCTGTTGTTCCCGGGAAAAATGTTATCGGAATTGAGTTGCCCAATAAGCTGCGTGAAACCGTGCACTTGAGAGATTTATTGGCCCATGATGACTATGAAAAATCTAAATCTCACCTTGCTCTTGTTTTAGGCAAGGATATCAGCGGCGCCCCTATCATTGCTGATTTAGCTCGCATGCCTCACTTACTTGTGGCAGGGACAACGGGGTCAGGAAAATCCGTGGCTGTAAATGCCATGATTCTATCCCTCATTTATCGTCTACCTCCTGAACGGTGCAAATTCATCATGATTGATCCTAAAATGTTAGAGCTTTCCATTTATGATGGTATTCCCCATCTACTAGCCCCTGTTGTAACTGAGCCAAAAAAAGCTGTTGTGGCGCTCAGGTGGGTCGTACGGGAAATGGAAAGTCGTTATCAAGCCATGTCAAAACTATCTGTACGCAATATTGAAGGTTACAATCAACGCATCCTTGAGGCTAAAACAAAAAGAGAAGTTTTGTCGCGCAACGTTCAAACAGGTTTTGACCCTGATACGGGAAAGCCCATTTATGAAGAGCAGCCTCTTCCCATGGAGCCACTTCCCTTTATTGTGGTCGTTGTGGATGAAATGGCAGATTTGATGCTGGTAGCCGGCAAAGAAATTGAATCAGCCGTTCAAAGACTTGCTCAAATGGCACGTGCAGCTGGAATTCACTTGATTATGGCCACCCAACGACCTTCTGTGGATGTCATCACAGGAACTATCAAAGCCAACTTCCCAACGCGCATTAGTTTTCAGGTCAGCTCAAAAATTGATAGCCGTACCATTCTAAATGAGCAAGGGGCCGAACAGCTCCTCGGGCAAGGAGATATGCTCTACATGGCCTCAGGAGGACGCATTTCTCGTGTCCATGGCCCTTACGTGGGAGATGGAGATGTAGAAAAAGTTGTCTCCTTCTTGAAATCTCAAAGCATGCCTTCTTATATAGAAGATATCACGGTTGATTCTTCTTCACCCGAACTGAGCTTTGGCGAGGAGGGGGGAGATAAAAATGATGCCCTTTATCAGCAAGCCTTAGCTCTTGTGTATCGTGAAGGAAAAGCGTCAACAAGCTTTATTCAAAGGCATTTAAAGATTGGCTATAATCGTGCTGCGTGCTTAATTGAACAAATGGAAGAAGAAGGGATTGTCAGCTCCCCAAATCACGTCGGAAAAAGAGAAGTCTTAAGTAGAGCTTCTTAAGAGAGATGAATATGAAGATACAAACCTTAGTCCTAATTTTTGGCCTTCTTTGCTGTATTACCAAGGAAGCAATGGCTCTTGAAGGAACTCAAAACTTTGAAAATTATCTCAACTCCATAAAAACTCTTTCGGGGAATTTCATTCAAAGAAATAGTCATGGGCAAACGTCTTCAGGAATCATCCAAATTTCTCGGCCTGGAAAGATGCGCTTAACCTACAACCCTCCATCTCCTCTTTTAATTGTGGCCGATGGAAAATGGCTGGTCACCAAAGATCTTGATGCAGATCAAGTCGATTATGTCTCCCTAGAAAATACACCCGCTGCCTTTATATTACGCCCTCAGATCCGTTTTAGTGGTGCGGATATGGAAGTCATCAGCGTTGTTGCCAAGGGAAAAGAAACCGAAGTCTCTCTCGTTCGCACTGAAGATCCCGATGGAGGCTATATCACCCTTGTCTTTCAAGAAAACCCTCTGACCCTGAAAGAATGGCGGATCGTTGATACTCAAGGAGTTGAAACTCGGGTTCTTCTTTCAAAGATTAAATCAAACATTCCCTTACCTGCAGAGCTTTTTAACATTAAGAGCCCAAATATCATTCAACAGATTTTTTAAAATTTTCTTGTTTTAAACTCAAAAAATTATTGATATACTTCATCATATCTACTTTGTGAGTCTTTCTTTTATAACAAAAAACAAGAGGGAAGGTTGGCTCAGGAAATTATAAAAAAATCTTTCTCGGCTTTTTCTGAAATTTTAGCTTCACTGCTTTTGGAGAAAGGCATTTTATCATCTGATCAACTCGATGTTGCCTTTAAAGAACAAAAGCTTCAAAAAGTCCCTTTTGAAGAATGCTTGTTAAATTTAGGATTTTTAAGCGAAGCCGCTCTCACCGAAGCCCTTTCTACGGCCAGTGGATATTCGAAAATTTGCCTCAAAACCACATTACTTGACCCCGCCTTAAGGTCCCTTTTCCCGCAAGAAGTCGCACGCTCCTTTTCCATACTCCCCTTATCCTTGGAGGAAGGAATTCTTCAAATCGCACTCTCAGATATTTATAATCTTCCCGCACTTGATTATCTCCGTCACAAAGTTTCAGGAGTTCAAGATGTTGTTCCTCGACTTGCGTCTGAGACGGACATCAGGGAAGCCCTTGATCACTATTATGGGTATGATCTCTCCATTCCTGGTTTACTCAAGGAAATTGAAGGAAGCCCTTCTCAAACCTATTCCAGCTATGATTATGAAAACCCAACGGTCCGTTTGGTTAATTCTATCCTTATTGACGCTATCAAAATGAACGCTTCTGATATTCATTTTGAACCGGAAGGAGCTTTTGTCCGTCTCCGTTACCGCATTGATGGAATTCTCTCGCAAATCTGTACACTTCATTCTTCTTATTGGCCTTCGATTTGCGTTCGGCTTAAGGTGATGGCTGAAATGAATATTGCTGAATCCCATCGTCCTCAAAATGGACGCATGACCTTTACCATGGGGCCAAGAGAAATTGATATTCGCGTTGCTTCTCATCCCACAATCCATGGTGAAAATATTGTGGTCCGTATTCTAGATAAATCACGCTCCCTCCTGGCTCTTCATCAACTGGGCTATTCACAAAATATTATTGAGCAAATCAAGACATCTTTTTTGCGCCCAGATGGAATTTTTATTATTACAGGACCCACAGGCTGTGGAAAAACAACCTCTCTCTATTCTATGCTCAGTTATATGAGCACACCTCAAATCAATATCATGACTCTGGAAGAACCCGTGGAATATCAACTCCCCCTTATTCGTCAATCAGACGTGCGCGATCAAAGTCGTATGAGTTTCACAGACGGCGTACGTTCTATTTTAAGGCAAGATCCTGATATTATTCTTATTGGAGAAATAAGGGATTCGGGAACAGCACAAATGGCCCTTCGTGCTGCTATGACAGGACATCAGGTTTTTTCAACACTTCATACCAATGACGCTCTAGGAGCCATTCCCCGCCTTATTGATTTAGGTCTAACGCGCTCCATGCTAGCGGGAAGCCTGATGGGCATCATTGCCCAACGCCTTGTGCGCAAACTTTGTCCCCTCTGTCGTACTGAAAAAGAAATTTCTACAACTGAGGCCATTTTACTTAATTCCTCCCTCAAAAAAACTATCTTTTTACCCCAGGGCTGCTCTTCTTGCCGAAACACCGGCTACCAAGGACGTGTTTCCATTGCCGAGATTCTTGTTTTTGACACAGAACTTGATGAGCTTCTTTTAAATACATCCTCTAGAAGCACCTTAAGTCAACTTGCGGGGAAAAAAGGGTATATCCCCATGAAAGAGGAGGCCCGCCGACGGGTTTTAGAAGGAGAAACAAGCCTTGAAGAAATTTTAAAAACTGTCGACTTAAGGGAGGGGACATGACCATCTATCGTTATAAAGCTTTTGACGAAGCGGGCATCATTCACAAAGGAATCATTGAATCCTCTTCACTTGAAACTCTCAGGGACTCTCTTCGCGCTCAAAACTTATCCTTGGTTTCTCATTCCAGAGATTTTTCCTTTTCCTTCAAAGGAAGACCAAGCCCGAAAGTCCTTATGGATATTTGTTTACATTTAGAACAGTTTGAAAATGCGAGAATCCCTCTTATTGAAAGCCTTGAAGAACTTCAAAAGACTCAATCCTCACAAAAACTCAAATCAATTCTGGAAGAAGTTAAGACAAATGTAAAAGGGGGATGTCTTTTATCTCAAGCTTTTTCAAAGTATCCTCAATTTTTTGATGCGGTTTTTATTGGCATGATTGCAGCAGGAGAAAAGACGGGAAATCTCACCCTCTCCTATCATCAACTTTCTCAGTATTTAAAATGGCTTGATGAAATTCAGGCTCAAACCTTAAAAGCCTTTCGCTATCCCCTCATCATAATGGCCGTATTTATGATCATGCTTTTTATTCTCCTTGTAGCTCTCCTCCCAGAAATTGCCAAGTTCATGGAGATGTCTTCAACGCCTCTCCCTTGGTCCATAAAAACCTTTCTTGCTCTCTCTCATTTTATTACAAATCATGGATTCCTTTTTTCTCTTCTCCTCCTATCTTTAAGTTTTTCTCTTATCGGTTTCCTTCATATCCACCCCAAAGGTGCTTACTGGAAATCTCACTTTTTGGATCATGTTCCCGGTCTTGGTCATCTTAGAAAAACACTGGACTTCACAAGATTTTCTCACATATTTGCCCTGACCTATAGTAGTGGTATCAATATTCTTTATGCCCTTGAAACAACACGAAATACGATAAAACCTGGACGTCTTCATGAGGCCATAAAGCGACTAGAAGCAGATATAAGAGAAGGACTTTCTCTCTCAATGGCTCTTCAAAAAACAAACCTCTTCCCTTCTTTTATGATCCGCATGATTCAAATAGGAGAAAAAACCAGCTCCTTAGAGACGAGCCTTCTTTATATTAAGGATACCTTTGATACAGCCTTAAAGAGGCGCGTTGATCATTTTATAGGGCTAATTGAGCCAGCCATGTTTGTCTTTGTTGGCCTTATATTAGCATGGACTGTCTCTTCAATCTTTTTGCCCCTTTATGAAACCCTTTCAACTCTTGATTATTAAGAATGAAGATGAAATTCCTTCTCCTCCTAACCGACAACAAGGCAATTCTCTATAATCAAGCTTATGAAAATATACTAATTTGTGAGGGTAATTTTGAAGAAATAAAGGAACAGATGTCTAGCTTCCTAAGAGATTTTCCAAAAGTTTCCTTTCATCTCCTTATAGATTTAAAGACGAACTTTATTCACGAAGACAGTTTGCCCCGTCTTTATCCTTGGGATCTTGTAAGGTATATTTTTCATAAAAAAAATGAAGGAAAGAGTAAAAATGGCTTTTTCGGGTTTTCCTTCCTAAAGCAGGATAAAACATCTTATCTGAGGTGGATTCACGTCCCTCAAAACGACCCTTTATATCCTTGGCTTTTATGGTTTGAAACTTTTCCCAAGTCAGGCGGAAAGGTTTTTTTTGTCCCCTTTGAAATCGGGGGCCTTCTAAAAAAACAACTGTCTCCCCCTTCTCGCTATCAAGTGCTGTTTTACTCTTTTTCGCCTCAAACTCAAGGCTATGTTATTTTTCAAAAAAAACGCTTTTTACTGGCCCGCCTCTTTCACAGCAAAGATGACTTTCAAGCTGCACTCCACTTTTTAAGCCGCAAGTTCCCTGACATCCATAAAAAATTGCAGATTTATTCGGTTAATTCAAAAACTGACTTTCTCAACTCACAGGTCATAAAACTTAATGAACCCAATTGTCTCCTTCAGTATTTTTTTTCTCAAAAAAAACCTTCCTTAAAAATTCAGCGCCACTTCTATCTATCACGAACATGGATAAGAACAAGTATTCTAAGCTTTATAGCTATCCTTACCCTTATGAATGGGATTTTGCTTTATCAAGCTTATGATTATAAGAACAAACTACCCGGAGTACAGACCCACACTAAAACACTGAAACTGCATATTGAAACATTAAAAAGGGACTTAGGAGAGCAAGACATTCCTTCCCTTCAAAAAGCAATTAATTCTTATTCCTTTTTAAAATCAGGAAACGCCTTTTCCTTCAAGATTTTTGAAAAATTAGCTCTACTTTTAAAAAACAAACCTATAAAATTTGAAAGTTTAAGCCTAAAATATGGAAAGGGTCTTGAGATTCTTCTCGATATTTCAATGAAGCAGAGGGCGGCGCAAGAACTTCTTAAAGATTTTGACCATCTTCTCCTCTCTTGCAAGACAACCTTCCCTCAAGGACAGATGGACGTTCTTGAAGCTCCCCTCAACAGTGGCCCTCATGAAACCTATAAAAGTTCTCTCTCATCTTCTCTTCCCCTTGTCAAAATCAAGATTTTACTCCCATGAAAAAAGAGGTTTTAGTTTTGTCACTCCTCACGCTAAGCTGCCTAAGTATTTTTTTACTAACCTTAAACTTTTATCATGAAACCAAAAGTGCTTTTAATCAGTTGACTTCCGAAGCTCATAAACTGCAACAACAAGTCTTCGCCTTAGAAGGCGATATTGCTTTTCTAAAGCGCCATGAAAATGAATTGCAGTTTTTAAAGGAAAAAGGCTGGATGATTCCTAAAAATCGCCTCCTAGCCCAAGAAACTTTTGAAAAAGCCAGTAAGGGATTTGGAAAAATAGATTTTAGCTTTGAGCCCGAACAATCCCTTTTAAAGGGCGACATGTATTCTTATAAAATTACTAAAATTATTTTGAACTGTGAGGCCATCCTTGATAGCGATATTTTTATTTTCTTAGAAGACATATTTCGAGACTTTCCCGGCATTTTAACACTTCATGAAATAACTCTTTCAAGAGGTGATGCTCTTACAGAAACCTCTCTCTTTGCTTTAAGTCAGGGGGCTTCACCACATTTTATTCTGGGAAATCTTATTTTTGAATGGGCTGCAATGGATAGGAGCAATCCATGAAAAAGAAAGCATACCTCCTACTCTCTCTTTTCTTTTCTGAAAATGAAATAGCGTTAATAAAAGAGAATTTAACTAATTCAAAGGCTTCCTCACAAAATTTATCTCTGACATCACTCATTTATTATGATGACAGTCATTGGTCTCTTTGGCTGAATAAAAAGCTATTTCATCCTGAAAATATTCATGAACTTGAAGGCTATGACTTAAAAAAAGTGACGCCTACAGGGGCCAACTTTTTTTGTCATCTCAATCAAAAGGCTTTTTTATTGCATCTTCATCAAGTTTACGTGCCTTTCGAAGAAAAGATTTTTGATCCGCACGAAATAGGTGTATTCTTTTAAAGAAATAAAAATAACTTTATAAAACAGATGCCTTTTTTTGAGATCTATAAATACATCATTTTCCCAACAACACGAATGAAAATTTTTGTTGCCCTCTTTATTGTTGCGTTCCTCATTTTTGGAGACCAACTCGTGGAATGGACGGGTGGAACAGCTTTCGCTTACCTTCATATTCTTTATATTCCTATTCTTCTTGCTGGATTTACTTTTTCTGTGGGGGGCGGACTCCTCACGGGAATTATTTCAGGCCTTCTTTTGAGTCCTTATATAACGACCAGCTATGACTATGAATTAGCACAGCCTTTTTCCTCTTGGTTCCTCCGTTTGACCATGTTTAGCCTTATTGGCGCTATTGCAGGCATTGGAGCTTCAATTTTTAAAGCCTACATTAAAGAACTTGAGATTAAAAATATTACCGATCCTCATACAGGACTTCCCAACCTTACTGGGCTTACTAAAATTTTTACGGAGCTGACCAAGAAATCAAAACACCCTCTTATCGTGGTTGTTATTGAACTCTTTCGCATGCAAGAAATTGACACGGCTGTAGGCGCTGAAAGCGCAAATACTCTAATTAACCAAGTTGTAAAACGCTTAAAAGAAGTCCTTGGAAATGATGCTATCTTAGGCCGCCTTCAAAGCAACCGCTTTGCTCTTCTTATCCCTGAAGAAACTAACTATATGGATATTTTAAAAAGGTGTGAATCTCTCTTTGAATTTTCCTATGAAGTCAACTCAATTCCTCTTTTTATTGAAATGCGCTTTGGTGTTTCCCGATTTCCCGAGGATGACACAAGTTTAATGCAACTGACTCGAAAAGCTTTAATTGCCATCAATTCTTCAGAAAAAGACAGGGGGCTCATCAGTCACTTTAATAAAAACATTGCGACTTCTTCCGAACGCAATTTGATGATTCTTCACAAAGCAAAGTCAGCCCTTGAAACAAATTCCTTTGTTCTTGAATACCAACCTAAGATTTACCTTAAAACAGGAAAAGTCATGGGTTTTGAAGCGCTTGTGCGTTGGACTGATCCTTTATTGGGCCCCATTAACCCCATGGAGTTTATCCCTCTTATTGAAGAAACCCTTTTGATCAACCCCTTTACCAAGTGGGTTATTAAAACAAGTTTTGATCAGATGGAGGCGTGGAACAAGGAAGGACTTTTGGTTGTTGTAAGTATCAACTTTTCTGTCATGAATTTTCATGACTCTCTGCTTTTTCCTATTTTAATGGAACAACTTGAAAAGCAAAAATTTTCCCCTCATTTCTTAGAAGTTGAGGTCACGGAAACAGCCGTTGCTTCAAGTATTTCAATGATTACAGAGGCAGTGACACGTTTGCGGGAACTGGGAATAAGAGTCACTATCGATGACTTTGGAACCGGTCAAGCTTCGCAGCAATATTTATTTGAATTACCCATTAATGCCATCAAAATTGATAAGCTGTTTGTGCAGTCCATCTCCCATAATCCCGCGGCTGAGGCCATCGTTAAAAATGCAATTTCTCTCGCCCATGAATTAAACCTTGAAGTGGTTGCGGAAGGCATTGAAACCCGTAATCAATATGACCTTTTAGCAAAATGGGGCTGCGATATCGGCCAAGGCTATTATATGGGGCGCTCCATGTCAGGAAAAGCCGCAACAGAATGGTTAAAAGAAAAGCAAAAACCTAAGAAAAAAACTTAGGCCGCAGCCAATTCAGCCTCACTCGGAGGGGTTGCACCCATGCCTAAAGCGCTCAAATAAAGATCTAAAAGCTCTTCTTGCTCAAGCCGCTCTTGAGTTTCCATTTTACGGATTTTAATCACTTGCCTTATAATTTTGATATCAAAACCCATGCCCTTGGCTTCTCCAAAAACCTCTCGGATTTGCTCAGCAACAGCCGCTTTTTCTTCCTCAAGACGCTCAATTCTCTCAATAAATGACTTTAATTGCGCTGAGGAAACGCCTCCAACTTGACTCATAATCTACTCTCCTTCATTTAAAAATCTATACTCTCTTATAAAGGGAATTTTGATCATTTGGCAATTAGAGAATTAATATATTGGGGATTTACGATTCTCTCAAAAGGAAGGATAATTCGCGTTTAAAAGGAGTTAACATCATGCGGCGTCAACGTTGCGCAAAAATTATCGCCACCTTAGGTCCAGCCAGTTCCTCTCCGGAAATGATTGAACAATTATTTCTCACAGGCGTGGATGTGTTTCGCCTTAACTTTTCCCATGGGAGCCATGAAGACCATGCTAGGCGCTATAACATTATTCGCGATCTTGAAAAAAAACTGAATCGGCCCATTGGTATTCTGATGGATCTACAAGGCCCTAAGCTCCGCGTTGGAACCTTTCGTGAGCCCATTGTTCTGCACGAGAATACAACTTTTACCTTGGATCAAGATCCCACCCCCGGAAATGAGAATCGAGTTTTTTTGCCTCACCCCGAAATCTTTAAAGCCATCAAAAAAGACGTCTTCCTTCTTCTTGATGATGGAAAGATCCGCCTGCAAGTCTTGAATAATACCCCTGATAAAATCGAAACAACGGTCCTTATTGGCGGCCCTCTTTCCGAGAGAAAAGGTGTGAACGTTCCCTCCGCCACCCTTCCCATCTCTGCTATGACAGCGAAAGACAGAGAAGACCTAGCTTTTGGATTAAAGCTAGGCATAGACTGGGTAGCTCTTTCCTTTGTTCAGCACCCAAAAGATGTTATTGAGGCGAGAGAAATTATTGGCGAGAAGGCGGGCATTGTTTCTAAGCTTGAAAAGCCTTCAGCTATTAACCATTTGGATGAAATTGTGCACCTTTCTGATGCTATTATGATAGCCCGTGGAGATCTAGGCGTAGAAATGTTACCCGAAGAAGTTCCCAGCATTCAAAAGCGCATTGTGCGCACGTGCCGGAAAGCCGGAAAGCCTGTTGTTGTAGCAACCCAAATGCTTGATTCTATGATCAAACACCCTACTCCTACTCGGGCTGAAGCCTCAGACGTTGCAACGGCTATTTATGACAGCGCTGATGCGGTCATGCTTTCAGCTGAATCAGCTTCCGGATGCTATCCTCTTGAATCAGTTGCCATCATGGACCGCATCATTACCCATGTGGAACATGATCCTTTTTACCGGAAAATGCAAGAAGCTAGCCTACCAGAGCCAGAAGCAACAACGTCCGATGCCATTACAGCGGCTGCCCGTCAAGTAGCTCACACCATTAAAGCCGCGGCCATTGTTACCTTCACAAGCAAGGGAGGAACAACTTTTAGAGCTGCTCGAGAGCGGCCTGAGGTTCCCATTTTGGCCATTACCCCAGAACGACTAACAGCGCGCAAACTTTCCCTTGTTTGGGGGGTTCATGCGGTAATAAGTAACGACGTTAAAAGCTTTTCAGAAGCTGTTGAAAGTGCATGCCGCGTGGCAAAAAAGGAAGAATTTGCAAAACTGGGGGACCTTATTGTTGTCACGGCGGGAGTTCCTTTCCGGGTTTCTGGAACGACAAACATCTTGCGTATCGCAAGCATTAATCTTCATAATGCCCATGAATGAAGATTCTCTCACAGGACGCCTTAAACGTTATACAAACGTCAGCACAGCTGTTGGAGGCCTTATGGCTCGTCTCTTAGGCGACCGTTATTTGAGAGTTTCCATTGATGCGCCGCAGCATGCAGAGGACTTAAAGGTAACTCTGGGCCACCTCAAAGGCCCCTTGATGAAGATTGCTCAAATTTTGGCCACTGTCCCGGACATACTCCCCCCTGAATACGCAGCAGCTTTCCTTGAGCTACAATCTAACGCTCCTCCTATGGGATGGCCCTTCGTAAAACGGCGCATGCAGGCTGAACTAGGTACAGATTGGAGAAACAATTTTCTTGAATTTGAGCCCACTGCGGCTGCGGCCGCATCTCTTGGCCAAGTACATCGCGCCCTTGATTTAAAAGGGACACCCTTGGCTTGTAAATTGCAATACCCTGAAATGGGATCGGCTGTGGAAGCAGATCTCAACCAACTTAAATTCATCTTAAAATCCTTTGAAATTTACAGCGGTGCTCTGGATACAGAAAACCTTCAAATTGAAATCCGTAAGCACCTCCGAGAAGAGCTAGATTACCTTCTTGAAGCCAAGCATATAAAATTCTTTTCTGAAATTTTAAAAGGCGCACCTTTTGTTGCAATTCCTGACGTTTTTGATAAATTGACCACAACAAGGCTCTTAACCATGTCCTGGCTTGACGGAGAAAAACTCCTCGCCTTTACGGATGCCCCTCAAGATCTTCGTAATGAGATCTCAACAGCCCTTTTCAAATCTTGGTATTATCCTCTCTATACTTATGGTGTTTTGCATGGAGACCCTCACCTTGGTAATTATTCTTGGAGCCAAGAAGGCAAATTAAATCTTCTTGATTTTGGGTGTGTCCGTATTTTTAATCCTTCTCTTATTGAAGGTGTCTTAGACCTTTATAAATCCCTTCAAACAGGTGATGAGGAGCTGGCCGTTCATGCCTATAAAACATGGGGCTTTACGAAGATTGATAAGGAGTTGATTGAGGTTCTCAACATGTGGGCTCATTTTTTATATGAGCCCTTATTAGACAATAGGGTGCGTCCTATTGATGAAACCTACTCGGGCGTTCGCGGGCGAGAAGTGGCAGGCGCTGTTTTTAAAGCCTTAAAACGTAAGGGAGGCGTTAAGCCTCCCCGTGAATTTGTGTTTATGGACCGAGCCGCTGTGGGTCTTGGATCCGTTTTTATGCATCTACGTGCTCAACTCAATTGGCATGCGCTTTTTGAAGAGCTCATCCAAGATTTTTCCAAAGAATCCTTTGAAAAAAGACAAAAAGAAGTCCTTTCCAAAAGCGGGCTTTAAAGACTCAGTCTACTCCTCCCGGTGAGTTTTTTCCATACGCTCATGTAATTCTTGAGCTTCTAGGCATAATGTAGCGATAGGACGTGCTTCAAGACGCGCAATGCCGATAGGAACACCCGTCTCTTCACAAAACCCATAGGTTCCTTCTTCAATGCGCTCTAATGCCTCATTAATTTTGAAAATTAGTTTACGCTCACGGTCACGCGTGCGAAGCTCTAAAGAACGATCAGTTTCTGAGGACGCCCTATCATTCACATCTGGCTCATTCAGAGATTCCTCTTGCATATGATGCAAGGTTTCAACGGATTCTTTTTGTAGATCCTCACGCCATTTCAGGAGTTTTTCCCGAAAATAGTCTAACTGCGCCTTATTCATATAAGGTTCATTTTCGCTTGGTTTATAATTCAAGGGTATTCCCATTTTCTTGCCTCTCGACGATTTTTAAGACCGGCACATCATGACGTATCTTGGTAATCTCTGCAATCTTAAAGTTTATATTCTGTATGAGTTCAGTACATATGAGACTCAAGAGGGCATAGGATAGGATTCATGAATATACTGCAAAGGAGTGAGTCCATTCAAACTAAAATGAGGTCTGAAAGAATTATATT
>JAIEQB010000015.1 GCA_019748065.1 Alphaproteobacteria bacterium
GACTCACTCCTTTGCAGTATATTCATGAATCCTATCCTATGGCCTCTTGAGTCTCATATGTACTGAACTCATACACTTCTTAAAGTTTCACTTGCGCCTTTAGAAGGGTGAATTTACAGTAGGTCAAAGGGTATGCTAGGAAATTCACCCTTTTATAACAAGAAGAGTAAAGAAGAAAAATATGGCAGATCCAGCTGAAAACATTTTTTTAAACGTCAGTGCTCCCGGAGGGTATGCCTTTGAGCTCAATTTTTTTCGAGGAGTTGAAAGGCTTTCGAGTCTTTTTGAATATACGCTGATTATGACAGCACAAAGTAATGACATTGACTTTAATACTCTTATGGGTCAGTCGGTAACAGTTTCCCTAACATTGGGCTCTGAACAGCGAACTTTTAATGGGATAGTTGGATGTTTTGAACAACAAGAAACGCCTTTTGACCCCTTGAATCTGTGGAACGTTTATCGTGCAGTCTTGTACCCACAAGTTTGGCTTCTCACGTTTTCTGCCCATTGTCAAATTTTTCAAAACATGTCAACTGTGGATATTATCCAGCAGATTTTGGAAACTAATTCGATTTCCTATTCAAACCAAGTAGTGTCAGCGGGCATGACGCAGAGGGAGTTTTGCGTTCAATATAATGAAACAGATTTTGCTTTTATTTCCCGCCTCATGGAAGAGGTTGGAATATTCTATTACTTCCAACAATCAGAGGGTGGACATACGCTTGTCCTTGCTGATTCTTCCCAAACCACCCCCCCGTGCGACAATGCAGCTACAGTCAGTTTTCATGACTCAGCGCCCTATGAACCATTTATGATGACCGTGAGTTCATGCTTTATTAGGCAAAAAATTGTCCCAAAAAGTGACTCACTCATCAGTTATAATTATCTTACCCCTCAAACCCCCTTAAAAGGCTCAGCAATTGGCCCCACTGATGCATGGGGGGGAGACCTAACCAGCTATCGCGAAGTCTTTGGTGAACAAACATTGGGAGATACATTAACAACTGTAAAGTTACAATCGGAAGATGCTCCTCAAAAAAGGGTGGAGGGGGTCTCCTTTGTGCCTTTCTTTTTAGCGGGATATTCCTTTACTTTAGAAGATCATCCACGAACTGACGCAAATATTAATTATGTCCTCTATGAAGTGATTCATGAAGCCCGTATTGTTGAAGGACAAGGAAACCCTATTTATAAAAATCAATATAAAGCTTTTCCTTCAACGGAAGCTTTTACCCCCCCCCAAATCACCCCTCGTCCCTCTATTTACAGCACACAAACAGCTGTAGTAACAGGGCAACAAGGAACGGATATTTATACGGAACAGTATGGCCGAATCAAGGTTAAGTTTCATTGGGACTCCTCCCCACAAGAAGATGATACCACCTCTTGCTGGATTCGCGTAGCAACTCTTTGGGCAGGGCAGAATTGGGGAACTTTATTTACACCTCGGGTAGGTCAAGAAGTTGTGGTCTCTTTTATTGATGGAGATCCCGATAATCCCTTAGTTATCGGAACAGTTTATAATGGGCAGAATACCCCTCCCTATTTACCTGATGACCCCACAAAATCAACAATAAAAAGTCAAACGAGCCCCTCTCAAGGAGAAACAACTCCTGGGTATAATGAGTTTCGTTTTGAAGATAAGCAATATTCAGAAGAAATTTATATCCATGCCCAGAAAGATTTTAATATTGATATTCAAAACAACCAAAATATTACCCTTGTGGGGGGAAGTCGAACGATTTTTTTACAGGCTCAAGCTGAAGTAAATGAAGAGAGTCAAGCGGGTGAGGGAGAAATTCAGGGTAACGACAGTCTTACGTTGAATAACGGAAACAAATCATTGGAGATTATCAAGGGCAACTATTCCATTCAGCTGAATGAGGGCAACATAACTGTAACTTGTTCGCAAGGAGATGTTTCTTTTAATGTTACAGGAAATGTTACTTACACTTGTACAGGATCTTTTAATGTAAGTGCGGATGGAGGTATTAATTTGAAATCGGGAGCGGAAATCGCTTTGACGTCTACTTCAGATACAACTGTCAATGCAGGAGAGGCTGTTAGCATTTCGTCGGGGGGAGCAATGAGTTTAAAATCAGGAGCAGAAGCTTCCTTGACGTCTGCTTCAGATACAAGTGTCAATGCAGGAGGAGCTGTTAGCATTTCAGGAGGAGGAACTGTGGGGATTAAAGCTACAGCTTCAGTTGATGTGACGGGTATGACAATTTTACTTAATGGATAAACTCAATGAATGAAGAAAATCAAAACGAAAATGAAATTTTAGAAGCTGAAGGGTCTCAAAACCAACTTCTTGAAAAAAACGAGGAGCTAAAATCAGCCACAAAGAAAGTTTTGGGTGAAAAAATTGAAGGCAAATTTCATGGGATTGAAGAACATTATAATGAGGAAGGCAAACTCACGGCCCATTTGCCTTTTGAAGCGGGGGTGCTGCATGGAGAAGCACGGCGATATGATAGCTCTCAAAGATTGAAGGAAAATCTTCGCTATAAAAAGGGAACGGCCCATGGTCTTGCAGAGTTTTATAAAAATGGAACTTTAGCAATGCATACAACTTTTAATGAAGGCAAACAGCATGGAGAAAGTATTATTTACGATGATGCAGGAATGTTACGCGCCCGCATTCAATATGAAAATGGCAAGAAGAATGGGACGTCCATTGCCTATGATTCTCAGGGCCGTGTAAAACGAATTTTTCATTATCAAAGTGATATCCTAGAGGGACCAACGCTTGCCTATTATCCTAGCGGAACTCTTTTGGAAACAGGCCTCTATAGGGAAGGAAAGAAGGAAGGAGAGTTCCGTATCTTTCATGAAAATGGACGTATTTATCAACTTATGGTCTTTGATCGCGGGAGACTTATTCGTAAACCGCAATTTTTTGACCAGAACGGAAATCCTATATCAACAGGCATTGAAAGATGAGTCTTGCGGTCGTTGGGGAACTTTCTCTTATCCAATGTATTTTTGGAATAGCCCCAACACCTTTAACAGTTCTTCCTGATCGAACGGTGACTGCGGAAACCATGCTGATGGGAAATATTACAGACATGATTCCCCTTGTAAATATTCTTCCTTTTGGCATGTGTATTTCCATTGCAAATCCCGAGGTCTTCGCTGCTACCTTTGCAGCTTTTGGCATACTCACACCTATGCCATGTATTCCCGTAATCGTAGATCCGTGGCTCACAGAGGCTTTTGATGTTATTGCAACAGAAGGGCCCGCTCTCGATCAAACCGCAACGATTATGTGTGCATGGGCGGGTTTAATACACATTGACGAGCCAGGAAACTTTACGGTTATGGTTCCTTAAGGAAGAAAAAATGATACCAACTTTTGCTGACATTCAAAGGGCTCAAGCTCTTCTTCAAGGTGTCATCCTTAAAACGCCTACTATTTACTCACCCATAATTTCGCGTCTTTTTAATACAAAGGTTTTTTTGAAACTGGAAAGCTTTCAAGAAACAGGTTCCTTTAAGGAACGAGGAGCTTATATAAAGTTAAAAGGACTCTCAAACCATGACCGGCGCCAAGGGGTTATTGCCGCCTCAAAGGGTAATCATGCACAAGCCGTCGCTTTCCATGCGCAAGCCTTGCATATCCCTGCAACCATTGTGATGCCAGTCAATACTCCCCCCACTAAAGTTGGACATACGGAAGAATGGGGAGCGCGTATCATTCTTGCTGGGAAAACTTTTGAAGAAGCCAATTCGGTGGCTCAAGAAATTGCGCGGAAGGAAAAGTTAACTCTCATTCATCCTTATGATGATCCAGAGCTTATTACAGGCCAAGGCACAATTGCCATAGAAATGTTGGAAGATCACCCTGAGCTGGACGTTCTTATCGTCCCCATTGGAGGGGGAGGCCTGTGTGCAGGGCTTGCCCTTGCTGCAAAGTCTTTAAAACCATCTCTTCAGGTTTATGGAGTTGAGGTGGAAGGCTATGCTTCCATGTCTCAAGCCCTTTATAAAACAAAGGACAAAAAAGAAAGTGAGTCCACTCTCGCTGATGGCATTGCGGTTAAACATCCAGGAAAGCTTCCTCAGGCGATTTTGAAAGGCTTGCTTCGAGGGATTGAAATTGTCACAGAAGAAGAAATTGAACATGCGGTAGATATTCTCGCTCGTAAAGCTAACCTTGTTGTTGAGGGAGCGGGGGCTGCTGGAATCGCGGCCCTTTTACATAATTCAGCTCCTTTTAAACGGAAAAATGTGGGTATTATCATTACAGGCGGTAACATTGGTGGCCGGATTCTTTCTTCTCTTATGGTGCGAGGACAACTCCGTGAAGGAAGTTTAACCCTTTTGCGTTTAGATGTTGAGGATATTCCTGGTGTTTTGGAAAAGATTGCTGGCG
Source organism: Alphaproteobacteria bacterium (assembly GCA_019748065.1). Lineage (GTDB taxonomy): Bacteria > Pseudomonadota > Alphaproteobacteria > UBA9655 > UBA9655 > UBA9655. The sequence continues at coordinate 4,382 of JAIEQB010000015.1, forward strand.
CCATTGCAAGACATCAAGGAAATATTTTAGAGGTTAAACATCAGCGTCTCCTTTATGAAATTCCTATAAAAATGGCCGAAATTGAAATTATGCTGGAGACACGCGGGAAATCCCATCTTGAACGCATTATGAGAGAGTTAAAATCACTAGGTTTTACTGTCCGCACCTCATCAAATGCCGACACCGATCTTCTTTAAGTTAAGATGCTTCTTGATATAATGGTAAAAAAACAAGAAAGCGGCAATAAAGCACGGAACGATCGAAAGGCTCAAGAAAAACATTTGATAATGGGTCAATGACGGTTCATTTGGCAAAGTATCCTCAATTGAGAATTGAGCAATAAATCCCCCAAAATAATGGCCATAAGCAATGGCCATAAGCCAAAAACTCATCATCAAACTTCGAAAGCGAGGAGGTGATAACTTTGAAATATTAGAAAAGCCAATTGGGACAATCCAAAGTTCTCCAATGGTTTGAAGAAAAATGGCTCCTATAATCCAAAAGGGAGAAGCCAGATCATTATCTCCACTCGCACTTACAGCTAAAACCAAAAAACTAAGCCCTGTTAATAAAAAACCAACCCCAAGCTTGATTAAGCCATCCATCTTTCTCTTTTTTTCAAGAACTTTCTCTGAAAATAGAATTAATAAGGGGCCAAACATGAGAACGAATATAGGTCCTAGGGAAAGCAATGCGGCTGCAGGAAATTCAATCCCCAAAATTTGCCGATCAACTGCCTTATCAAAAAAAAGCATAAGTGAGCTTCCCGCTTGCTCAAAGAGAGAACAAAAGATCGTGAAAAGTAAAATGTAAAGACTAATGCTTAATAGATCTTTCTTTTCTTGAGGATTAGACAAATAAAATATTCTGCCAAAGTAGGTTATACTTCCTATGATAACGGCTCCCATCAAGTGATTGAAGGAGCTGTGATACTTGAATATGAAATAGAGAAAGAGAAGAAGGATAGCAATAAATCCCCCTATAAAAGCCGGATGAGAGAACATCCTATTCGCAAGGCTAGCTTCTTCTTTTCTTTGTCTAAAATAGATTCTTTGGTAAAAAAGATAGACCCCCCCCGAAAGCGTCACAACAATAAGCAATAAGCTATTATAGTACCCACCATAGGCTTTGCTGATAAACCCGCAAAGAAGCGGCGCTATAAAACTTCCAAGATTCATGGCAAGGTAAAAGGTAGAATAGGCTTTATCTTTTTGAGAATCTTTAGGGTTTTCAAACAGCATTCCAACTGACGTAGAAAGGGTAGGTTTAAAGAAACCAGAACCTAAACTAATGAAAGCCAAAGCGATGAGGCAGAATTCTTGTGATGTAGACATTAAAAAAGAAATTCCAGTGGCTTGGAGAACTCCCCCGAGGATAATGGCATTCTTCGTTCCTAAACCATTATCTGCGACCCATCCTCCAATAAGGGACGTTGCATAGGATAAGGCCATTAAGGTGGCAAAAAGGCTAATAGCTTCTTTTTCTGATAAATCAAACTGAGCAATAACATAAAGAAGAAAAATAGACTTTAATCCATAAAAACTGAAATTAAAACAAGCCTGGGTAAAAAATAAGGCACTAAATCCTTGAGGATATTTTTTGAAAATATCAAAAGCCACTTTTTCACCCCCTGAGAGAAATCCTCAAAAAATATTAATAACTTTTCTCTTTGTTTATTGTTTTTTATATGAGTTTCCCTGCTTTTAATCAACCTTAATAAAAAATTAACTAATTTTTCTTGCAAAATTTTGATGAAAAGTCTACGTTGAGGGAAAAGGAGCTATTGAAAAATGGCCTATATTCCACATGAAAAACTTTCTATTAACTGGACAAAGGGCGAAAAGAGCCTGACTCTTTCTTTGCCGTGGATGTCAATGGGAATTGAAGTTACGGCACAGGATAAACCGTGGATTTCAGATGCATTGAGTCATCTCCATTCGTCTACTTCTCATAGCAATGTTCAAAGATTTATCAACGAGCTTAAGGACTATCCCCTCTTTTATATTCAGCCCAGGTCCCTAAAAGAATTTCAAGGAAAAGACCTTCAAATTTGTCCAGAACTAATGGTGGATTCCTCAACACCAGAGAGGCTTATGTCTACTTTTGGCTGTCAGATAGCTGAAGAGCTAAAAGAAAGTGCACTTTCTGCCTGGACCTGGGATAGGGAAAAAATTTTAAGTAAATCGCGCATCCAAGGTACAGATCTTTATGATCCTATTAGCTTGATCACCTATCTGATTTGCTATCGCCTGGAGTGGGAAAGCATCACTTGGTCAGGCCAAGATGGATTTGGTCAATTTTTAGAACGCCTGCTGAAGCGGAACGAAGATCAGTTTTTTAAAGCCATCGGTTGGATTTCCAAACAATCTTGGTATGTGACAACCGAATCCTGTGAAGCCATGAAATCGGCACTTTCTCATTTTGAAAAAGCCCAGGAATTGATCAATCATTTTATTTGTGATGAAGCGGGTCATTATAAATTTATGGAGCAAGTCTTTCAAGATCTGAATCTGGATAAGGACGATTTTCCCGTCGGAGAGGGAACAAAATGGCTTTTAAACGCTCATGAAAAAACGGCAGAGATTTCTCCTCTAGCTTTTTCTGCGATGATAAATCTTTTTGAAGCCGCCTATTATGAAGGACAAGATCCCATTTCACGGGTGATTCATCTTTCATCAAGGCCTTATGCGGCCCAAGGGTACGATCTTCATTATAAGATTAACCAAGAGCACCGCCATTGTGATATGCCAGTAAAACTTGCATCCTACCTTGGCCCTCAAACTTATGAGCATGCACTCTTAACTTTGGGATTATTTGAATTGACTCTTAACTTTCTTGATAATATGGAAAAAGATCTTGTGAAGAGATTTGAATTCCAATAAGCATCTCCTTTAATTAGGGAGAGCAAAAAACAAAAGAGGATACGTGTAAAAAATTTTAGGTTATGAAAGGTTTGGAGAAGCAATGAGCTCTTGTTTACTAAAAAGTGATTACATTCACAATCTAAGTCACAGAGAATGTATATGAAAATTATAGAAATAAAATTTAAAAAGACAAGAACTTGGTGCTATCAATAAGCAAAGAGTTAAATCCTTCTTTGGAAAGACTAGGCTCCCAAATTCTTCAACTCATCCCTCATGTTGGCGTGGAGAGTAGGAATATTTTTTTGTAAATATTCTTTTAACTTTTTAATTTCCTCATCTTTTTTAAGATAGTCTGAAAAAATAAAATATAATTTTAATTTTTTATCTTTTATTTCGGGAAGGATATTCTTTAAACGTCCCTCTCTGATAACTTCCATTTGTTCATAACTGCCAATAATCCCCAATCCATTTTTTGCTGCTTTAAAAGCACTTTCAATTGAATTTGAGGTAAATACAGGCTGGTGCAATTGACCTTTAGGCATGCCAAGTCTTAAAATCCAATTTATATCTGAATACGGGTGCGATTCAGGATGTGCATGAGCAATAATATAATGATTTTTTAAATCTTCTACTGTTTGAGGTTCTCCATGCTTTTCAAGGTAATGGGGACTTGCATAGAGTTTTTTCTCTAAAGTAAATAATGGTTCTTGTTGAATATTCTGTGCTTCTAAGTCGTAAGGTCGAATGGCAATGTCAACATCATTTAGAATAATATCGATTAAATGGTCATCACTAATAAGTTCAAAGACAAGATGAGGATTTTCTTGATTATAGGCGAAGACAAGACTATCTAAAATATAGGATGTAATTGCATATGTTGTTGCAATTCGGATTTTTCTTTTTTTACCATCAACCATATTTGCGTGAGTATTTCGGGTAAACCCCTTAAATCCTACATAGGTTGCTTCAACAATAGAAAATAATTCTTTTCCCTTCCGTGTCAGTTTAACGCCACCACTATGACGGGAAAACAAAGGACATCCTAAATGTTGTTCGAGGTGACTAATCTGCCGACTTAAAGAAGATTGAGATAGATTCAGAAAACGCCCTGCGTTCACAAAGCTTCCCAGCTTTGCTACATAGTAAAAATTCTTTGCTTTCTCCCAGTCAAAATTTCGGAATCGAGGATCATTTTCTAATTCTAATTCCACTATGGTCTCCTTGTTAAGAAGCATACATTTCTTAACATATCACACAAATACAAAATCTATGCTGATTATATGTTTCAATTTTCTAGAGGAACACGACTTCATAAAGTCTGCGTTTTTGTACTTTAGATCGCCAAATTTTTTTATATAGCTTCCATGGGGTTATTTTTTTAAATAAAAACTTGATAATAATTTTAAACTCCCTTTTACGCAGCATCTTTCTTAAATTTAATTTAACCAATTTTATAATTTTTGCAATAATTCATTATTTTATTTTTACCCTCTTTGTAACATTCAATACATTATGAAAGGCTCGTAAATTAATTTTAGCCAAGGAGATTCTTTTTATTTTTCCTCATCATACAGGGCATTAAAAGCAACACGTATTTTTGGCCATCCTCCAGAGGAATACCCTGTATGTTAAAACAGCACTTTCAAATTTAGGAGAAAAAGGTAAAACTTAACTTGTCAGAAATGCTTGGTAATTTGTTATAGCTGATAGATAGTAAAAACCGCAGAGCATAAATGATTGCCTCTTTATAATGCTCTGCGGCCGCCCCCAACGCCTAACAGCGTGACTGGTAATGTTTGTAGCATAAACTATAAAGTGACTGTTTACAATAATAATATGTGAGGCACGTAGGAGTATTTTTATGCATGCAGTTGAACCGTACTTTCAATCTCCTCCGAACACCTATGCTACTCTAAACCCTTCCCTAAAAGATAAGTTTTTTAAAAAGCAAGCAACTTCATCTCCTATAAAAAAACTTGAACTTTCACTTGAAGACTCGCATTTACAAACTAAATCCTGCCTCTCTCATATACAAGATCCTTTATGGAAGTCTGTATGTACTGAAATGATAGATATAATGGGTCCTTCTGCAGCGTATAAACTATGGAACAGTAAGTTAGGGCCCTATTGTGCGGGAGGCAATACAATGGAGTTTTATTGTCCCACTATGGAAGCTGGACAATTTATAAACCAATATTCTTTTTTAATTCTAGGGAGCCTTCAGCGCTATTTTCCCACCTTAAAACATTTAAGGGTTAAAGTTAAAAAAGCGTCATAATCTCCCCCTTATTTCTTTAAAAGACCTTTTTTCACTAAAAGCTGTTGAAGTTCGCCTGTTTCATACATTTCACGGACGATGTCGCATCCTCCAATAAATTCGCCTTTAATATAAAGCTGAGGGATCGTAGGCCAATTAGTAAAAGATTTAATGTCTTCACGGAGCTCACTGTCCTTGAGAACGTCAACAGCCTTAAAATTAACATCCAGTACATTTAAAATCTGGACAACAGCCGCTGAAAAGCCACACATGGGAAATTGAGCGTTGCCTTTCATATATAAAACAATGTCATGGGATGAAATATCCTCGCGAATTTGATCAAAAGTTTGGGACATAATAAGTTACTCCTTTGGAATTTGAGTTTTAAGAGAAAGGGCATGTAAGGTTGTACCCATGTGCCCTTGAAGGGCCTGATAAACCATTTTGTGTTGTTCGATCCTTGTTTTTCCTAAAAACATTTTTGAGGTAATAGTCACAGAAAAATGATCACTATCTCCCACCAAGTCCTTAAGTTCAATTTGGGCATCAGGAAACGTTTCTAAAAGAAAGGTCATGATTTTTTCATGGGACATGGCCATTTTGTAGTCCTCTAATGTATCTTTATTGAAGAAAGGCAAATCAACTTTTCTTATCTTCCTTAAGACTTACCTTGTCAGTCTTTGACTCAAGAAGAGGATCAACGGCCTCTTGAAACTCCTTAAAGGTAAGGGTGCGCGGATAAATTTTAGCATTAATGATAATAGTCGGAGTTGCTGTGATTTTATACTTTTTTTGGCCATCAATGCGCACCTGAAGGATTTTATCTAAAAGTTCTTGGTTCTTAAGACAAGCATCGATCTGTTCCTTAGTGAGCCCATTTTTCAGAGCAATTTTCTTTAATGCGTCAATAGGATCTTTTTCCGTCAACCATTTATCTTGAGTGGAATAGAAAGCTTTTGAAAAATTCAAGTATTTAAGCTCCCCTTGACACCAGGCTAATTGATGAGCTTGAACGCTGAGCTGATCTCCGGGATAATCACGCAAGATAATGCGAACCTTGCCTGGCTTTATATATTTTTTATCAATTTCAGGAAGAACATCCGTATGAAAATTGGCACAGTGAGTACAAGTAAAAGAAGAGTAATTAATGACAACCACAGACGCTTCAGCACTTCCCATGCTTATTTCAGGAAGTGGATTCTTAGGGGCAGGCTTCGCTTTATCTGCATGCGCTTCCCCCCAAAATAGAACGGATAAAATCAAACTTGTGACAATGTATCTCATCTTAAGCTCCTTTGAAACTTAGTAAAGAATATGCAAAATAAGGTCATCTGACAAGATTTAGAATTAAGACCGAAATTTAGCAAGCAGGTCGATGACTTCTTCATCAGAAACTTGAGAAAAATCAAGGTAATGTGCACCAATGGCATAAAGGTGAGGAGGCATTTCTAAACAAATAAGTTTTTCAACGCTCTTTTTGAGATGTTCTACCGTAGAAGGGGCGCCGACAGGAACGGCGAGTATTAATTTTTTTGGGGCCCATTGTTTCAAACTTTTTAAAGCCGCTTCTGCAGTGATGCCGGTTGCAAGGCCATCATCAACAAGGATCACTGTCTTTCCCTTGATTTTTTCGAGATTTTCTTCAGCTCCATAAGCGGTGAGACGCCTTTTTAACTCTTGCTCTTCGCGCTTGATAATTTCTGCAAGATCGGAGATTTTAAGATCAAGCTCTTGAAGTAACTCTCTGTTAAAAATTTGAACCCCTGGAGCGATGGCGCCGACACCCAGTTCTGGCTGCCAGGGGACACCTATCTTTCGGGCAACAAATACATAAAGGGGAGCTTTCAAAGCTTTTGCAATAACAAAAGCAACAGGCACTCCCCCTCGAGGGAGAGCAAAAATGAGAGGTTTTTTAGAAGCATAATCTTTTAATTTATCCGCAAGTTGCTTCCCCGCATCAAAGCGATCTTTAAACACGAGATACATCCATTCGTAAAAAGTACGAATCTTAAGGGATTCACCCTTTTTCACATTGATATTAATGTTTTGTTTCAGAAATAGAATGCAAAGCTCTTGCGGCTTCCTTGTCTGATCCTTTTGCAGAAAGATCTCCTAAGGAAATAATGCCAACGACATTGTTGTTCTTATCCAGAACAGCAAGGCGGCGAATTTGGTCTTTTGACATATGTCGAGAAGCCTCTTCAATGGTATCCTCCTCGAAACACGTTTGACATTTTGGAGTCATCACTTCTCTAACCGTGAGGTCTTCCAAATTTTTGCCTTTAGCTAAGGCACGAATGATAATATCTCGATCCGTAAGAACTCCTTCAAGCCGATCATCTTCTCCAACAGGAATCATTCCAATATTTTTCTCTCGCATGAGCTTTGCAGCATCAGTAAGATGGGCATCGGGATGAATAAGTTTAACGTCTTTTGACATAATTTCTTTAACTCTCATCATCTTAATCTCCTCTTTTGTGTTTATTTATTATAGTTATTAATACTTACAGGATATCAGAAAAATATTAATAGTATATTAAAAGAACTTTACTTTAGGCCAACGGAATATTATTGCAATAAATGCACCTATACCTAAGAAGTAACAATAATAGATATAAGGCAAGATGCTTAAGGGAGAAACACCAGCAATGGAGCCCGCCAAGAGTACTTGAGCACTATAAGGAAGGATGCCTTGAAAGACACATGAAAAAATGGTCACAAGAGCGGCTGTACGTGCCATAGGTACATGGTACTTCTGGGAAATTTCTAAGGTGGCCTCTCCCGCCAAGATGATGGCAATTGTGTTGTTAGCTGTACAAAAATCACAAATACTGACAAGGAGACTTATGGCACTTTCTGCGATTCGAGAGGCTTGAGCTTTTCGTCCCCATTTTTGAATAAGTTTATCAATAGACTTAACTAAAAAACGAATTCCTCCTTGGTCTTTTGCAAGCTCACTCAATCCCCCAATGAGGAGAGAGAGAATGAGAATCTCATTCATAGAAGTATAGCCTTCAAAAATATTTTTCGCGAGCGTAAGCCCTGTATAAGAAGGAGTAAAGAAGAGACCGATCAGACTTCCCAAGATAAGGCCAGAAGAGAGAGCTATGAAAACATTCACTCCCAAAAGGGCAATAATAAGGACAAAAATATAAGGAAACGCAAAAATAAGCTCTGGCGCGTGCGTGCTGGGTAGAAGAGGTTTAACTTCACCAGATGCAGAAAAAATATAGAGAAGAAGTGTCAAAATTAAAGGGCCGAGAGCAATAAGAAAGTTAATCTTAAACTTATCTTTCAAAGAACACCCATGGATTTGAGTTGCGGCAATGGTGGTATCGGAGATCATAGAGAGGTTATCCCCAAACATAGCTCCACTAATTACCGCCCCTGCCATAAGGCTCGGATTGATCCCTAAGGCTTGAGAAATCCCAACCGCAATAGGAGCAATCGCGGCAATGGTCCCCATAGAGGTTCCCATAGAGGTTGAGACAAATGTGCCAATAACAAAAACACCGGCAAGGGTTGCTTCCTGGGGAACAAATTGAAGTGCAAAATGAACCGTAGCTTCAACACCGCCAATACCCTTAAGAACTTCTGTATAGGCTCCTGCAAGCAAATAAATCATACACATGGTAATAATATTTTTTTCACGTACGCCTTCTAAAAAAATAGAAATATTATTGGAAAGTGATTCACGACCAAGGAAAACAGCCAAAACAAGGGCGGGAAGAATGGCAACGCTCGCTGAAACCTTATAAAAAGCAAATTCAACCCCTTGTAAGGTATAGTAAATCCCACTTCCAATAAAGATGGTTAAAAAGAAAGCTATCGGGAGAAGAGCAAAAGGTCCCTTGAGACTAAAATGATGGCGCATGGTTTTAAATTTCTTCCCTTTTCATTTCTTGAGTAAGGAAATCAATAAAAACTTGGACCCGCTTAATTGTTTTTAAATGGGAGGGATAAACAGCATACTGATTTAAAACAACCTTGGGAAGGTCGAGAAGGATTTCTACTAATTCAGGATCATCTTTAACAACATATTTTTGAAGAGCTGAAATTCCAAGACCCGCACTTGTCGCTTCATGGATGGCTTGAACATTGTTTAAAATGAGGTAGGGCCTTCTGCGCGATTGGGCCTTAACCGTTAAGAGCCAATTGAGATTCCCGTAAACGTGAGGCATTTCTCTCCCAAAAACAATCAGTTGATGATGATCCAGATCCTCTGGTTTTTGGGGAGTCCCATACTTTTTAAGGTAGGATTTGCTTGCATATACGTGAAAAGGAAAAGGAAAAGGAACTGAGTGAATCATATCCGAGTAGGTGGGCAGCACAGGCGTGATCCATACATCGGCCTCACGAAGGTTGAGATCAATTTCATCATCTTTTAAAAAAACACTAATTTCAATGTCAGGATATTGATCTATAAATTTTTGGATACGTTCTGCCAGCCATAGGGAGCCAAAAGCGACAGTGGCTGCAATGCGAAGAGGACCGCGAGTGTAATTTTTAAGTTCTTCAATCTCACTTTGAGCTGATGAAATCTTTGCAAAAACTTTTGCGACGATCTCATAAAGCATTTCACCATTTTCGGTTAAAACTAAACCACGGGCAACCCGTTTAAAAAGTTTAAGGCCGAGTTCTTTCTCAAGAATATGAATTTGGCGGCTGATTGCTGATTGGCTAATATTGAGATTAAGGGTAGCTTTGGTAAAGCTTCCCGCTGATGCTACCATATAAAAAATACGAAGTTTATCCCAATTCATTTTCATAAAATATGTCTTTTAAGTTTTCTGTAAATCATAGGCTGTTCCCTACAAATTTGCAAACAAGGTCTTACGTTTTTTTAAATTGATGGCGAAACCATGTTAACTGCCGTTTGATGTATTGACGGGTGTGAATCAAAGTTAACTCAAAAGCATCTTCAAAAGAAACTTCTCCCTTCAAATAGGCTTCAAATTCTTGAAATCCAATGGCTTTTCTTGCTTGAGAAGAAATGGAAGAGAGTCGGAGACGGGAAATTTCATCCAAAACACCTTGCTCCACCATCTTATGCAAACGCAAGGTGATACGGTCCTCAAGCTCCTGCTTGTTTGGCATGAGAAGGCAAGTTTCAAATTCGTAAGCAGGAGGCAATGGTTTTTGAGCTTGCCAAAAACTGAGAGGTTTTCCTGTTCCATAAAAAACTTCAAGACCTCTTTGTGTCCTTTGACGATCTTGAAGGGAAAGACGCTCTGCAAGAAGGGGATCTACTTTTTTGAGCTCGTCATAATTCTCTTCTTGGGAATTTTTCAGTTGTTTTCGAACTTGTGGATCGATGGAGGGGATCATTGAAATGCCGTCTCTTAAGGATTTAAGGTAAAGACCCGTTCCTCCCACAACGATAGGAAGCTTATTATTTTTTAAAGCCGCCTCAATTTCAGATGTTACCAAAGGGAGCCACTTTCCAACGGAGAAGGCTTGACTAGGATCAAGGAAACCATAAAGATAGTGGCACACTTCCTGACACTCTTGAAGAGAAGGTTGGTCCGTCAGAATTTTAAGACCGCGATAAACCTGAAGGCTATCTCCATTGATAATGACGCCGTCTAAGGTTTTGGCTTTTTTGAGGGCAAGATCGGACTTTCCACTTGCTGTGGGCCCCCCAATAAGAAGAACCTTACCCAATGCTATACAAAATGCCGATAATTGCGGCACTCATACAGCTGGCAATCGTTCCGGCGATGAGGGCTTTGATCCCTAAGGAGATGATTTCTTGCTTTCGCTCAGGAACCATGGTGCCAATTCCTCCAATCTGAATGCCGATGCTGCTCAAATTAGCAAAGCCGGCAAGAGCATAGGTCATAATGATGCCGCTTTTCACACTGAGAACGCCGGCAGGAAGGGCAGCAAGGCCCACGAAGGCTACAATTTCATTAAGGATTGTCTTCTTCCCTAAAAGAGCGCCTGCGGGAATAGCTTCGCTCCAAGGAATTCCAATAAACCAGGCGAGAGGGGCTAAAATATAACCTAAAAGGAGCTGCAAACTCATAACTTCTCCATCAATATTTGGGAGAAGGCCAAGAAGAGAGTTGGCAATGGCCACAATCGCCAGGAAAACAATTAACATAGCTAAGATATTGATATAAAGGCGCATCCCATCAGAAGTTCCCTGGGTAATAGCTTCCATAGATCCAGAGAATTGATAGGGCACCACAAGATGACCAGAGGTATCTTCTCCCACTTGGGGGATGAGAATCCGTGAGATGGTAATTGCTGCAGGGATACTGATAATAGAGGCCGTGAGGATATGAGCAATGGGGTCGGGAATGGTGCCTTCTAAAATCATGGCATAAAGAACCATAATGGAGATAGATGTCGTCGCCATACCTGCAGTCATGACAGTGAAAAGCTCGCTTCGAGTGAATTTTCCAAGATAAGGTCTGACAAGAAGAGGGGCTTCCGTTTGTCCTAAAAAGATTTTAGCCGCCGCACAAACCCCAAGGGCGCCGCCAATTCCAAGACCTTTTTGAAAAACACCTGAAAAAAGCTTGACAATGAAAGGTAAAATACGCCAATGGAATAAAAGCATAGCAAGAGCACTGATGACAATAACCATGGGTAACGCTTGGAAAGCGAAGATAAAGTTATTGGACCCTTCCTTTGCAGAGTAGGGAGTGTCGCCGCCTCCTAAATAGCCGAAAACAAAGCTTGTGCCAGCAACGGTGGCGTCCTTAAGGGCCATGACGCCTTCACCAATCCAGAGAAAACCTGAACGTACAAAGCCAAATTTTGTGACAACAACAGCAAGGAGGATTTGAATGGCAAGTCCAAGGAAGACACTTTTAAAATTGACTTGTTTTCTATTTTCGCTAAAAACCCAGGCTAGGAAGATAAATAAGACTAAACCTGCACCTGCTTGAAAAACAAGTTCTACATTTGCCATGTGTTCCTCCTCAACCTATGTTAAAACCAAAATAAATTGTGTATAATTTAGTTTCATAAAACAAGTTGGTTAAAGACGCCAGAAGAATTATCATAATTAATGAACTTTTTTCTTAACGATAACAAGTAGGCCTGCTTATGACTGAATTGAGTCTTATCTTAATAACTCTTATAGGATTTCTCTTTTTTGGGCTCTCCTTATTTATATATTTTCAAAAGAAAATTTCGGGCCTGAATGAAGAAAAAACCCTTTATCAGGAGAGAGCCAATCGTCTCCCCTCTCTTGAAGAGCTTTTGATTCGGAAGGATGAGGAGCTCCGGATCCTAGGAGAGAAAAATGCGGAGTTACGGATAGAGCTTCAACGCACAGAAAAAGAAAATAAGGATAAATTAAATCTTTTGGAAAATATTCAAAAGCAGTGGGAAGATAAGTTTAAAGTAATCTCTTCTGAAGCGCTTTCTTTAACGAACAAATCTTTTTTAGAGTTGGCTACGGCGACCTTTGAGAAGTTTCAAGAGTCTTCTAAAGTTGATCTTTCTAGCCGACAAAAAGCGATTGCAGACCTTGTAAAACCGATGGCCGAATCTCTTCAAACCGTTGATAAAAAAATAGTTGAGCTTGAGAAATCAAGAATGAGCGCTTATGCGGTTCTGAAGCATCAGGTGAGCGAGCTCTTGGTGAGCCAAAATCAACTAAAATCCGAAACCTCAAATTTGGTTAATGCCTTGAAAACACCTTCTGTAAGGGGACGATGGGGAGAAATGCAGTTAAGGCGCGTTGTTGAGATGGCGGGTATGTTAAATTACTGTGACTTTGAAGAACAAGTCACCTCTTCAGAAAATGAGGGAAGGCTCAGGCCCGATCTTATTATTAATCTTCCCGGTAACAAAAAAATTATTGTGGATGCGAAAGCGCCTTTAGCCGCCTATCTTGAAGCCTTAGAAACCAAAGATGAGGATGTGCGCAAAGAGAAACTAAAAGATCACGCACGTCAAGTACGGACCCACATCAGAGCTCTTGCCAAACGGTCCTATTATGAACAATTCCAACCCGCCCCCGACTTCGTAGTTTTATTTTTGCCTGGAGAAACTTTTTTTAGTGCCGCCTTAGAACAAGATCCCAGCCTTATCGAAGCTGGCGTTGAAGAACGTATTATTCTTGCCACCCCCACAACCCTTATTGCCCTTTTAAGAGCCGTGGCCTATGGCTGGCGCCACGAACAGCTTGCTGAAAACGCCAAGGAAATTAGTGATCTTGGTCGTGAGCTTTATAAACGCCTTTCAGATATGTCCGATCATTTTGCACGTTTGGGGAAGAATTTAGGGAGCGCTGTTCAATCCTATAATCAAACGGTAGGAAGTCTTGAACATCGCGTACTTTCAAGCGCACGAAAATTTAAAGAGTTGGGGTCAACGTCTCAAGCTGCTGAAATTACCGATCTTGAACCTCTTGACCAAACGCCCAGAGAACTACAATCTCTTGAATTGAAAAAAGTGGGGTAACCATGAGATACGTTTTCTTTATTGGATTTCTTTTTCTGACGTCTTCGGCAAAGGCAGTGGTTCAAGATGTCTCTCAATTAACACAACTTGAAGTGAATGTTACCTTATACCCTCAAGATATGGCGTTGATTAAGGAAAGGAGAAAGGCGTGGCTTACGGAAGGCTCTAATAAACTTTTAATCAAGGATGTCCCCGCATCCGTTCTTATGAATAGCTTTCTTTTTCAACTTATTCCTCCTTCCTCCTCAATCAAAGTCCTTGAATATAATTACCAAAGTCCTGATATTACTCGAGAGAAATTGCTTGAGCATTCCATTGGAGAAACCATTAACATTCTTCCTCTTCCATCTCGCCCTGTACCCGTTACGGGGACTCTTCTCTCCCTTGATGGGGAAGATGGGATTATTGACTCTCAAGGAACAGTTTTTTCAGTTAACAAAAATCGCATAGCTTTTCCTCATCTCCCGTATACTTTGGTTTCTGAGCCTATGATTACCCTGAAACTTTTGAATTCTAAGGCTGGGGAGTATCAATTCGATATGGGCTACCTTGCAAAAGGTTTTTCATGGTATGCAGGGTACACAATTATTGTGGGAGTTGACGGAGCGCATCTTGATTTAAACAGTTGGATTGTGATTCATAACAACAGTCGTGTAGATATTAAAAAAGGGCACTTTCGCATAGCTCAGCAAAAAGGGTTTTTTTATGATGTAGAACGACCCACTAGTCTTCCTGATAAATCGGTTAAGAATCTTATGTGGTTTTCAGCTTCAAATCTTATACCTGTTCGCAGTTACAGGATTTATCCAAAGAATGATATTAAGGTGAATGAAGAAGGTCTTGTGATGAAGCCAAAGGCTGAAACATGGCTATCGGTCAAAAATACAAAAGCTCAAGGTCTTGGTGTTGTTTTCCCCGAAGGCAACATGCAAGTCTTTCAGCGCAATGAAGATGGGTCTCTTTTGTATATTGGCGAGAATAAGTCACCGCTTACCCCTATTGATCAATCTTTAAGTATAAGGGTGGGCAGTACAAAAGAAATCACAACGGAAATGCGCCAAACTGACTATCGGAAGCTGGGCAGTAATGTAGTAGAATCGGGATATCGGTTGGATTTAAAGAATACAACGGATACAACTAAACAAGTCACCGTTTTCCAAGACGTTTTGGGAGAGTGGGTGATTTTAAGAGAAACGCACCCTCATGAAGAGGAAGATAAAAGAATTAACTGGACGATAGATATTCCGCCTCAAGATGAGGTGAGCTTGCGCTACCGTATTCGTATGAACGTAAAATAAAAGGGGAATATGACTAAAATAATAGAGGCTCTCCTCAATTCTCTCAATGGACTGATTTTAACCTGGAAAAGCGAATGGGCCTTTCGTTTAGAAGTCATTGTCTCAGTTCTTATAGTGCCTTTAGTTATGTTTGTTCAGGCTGACAAGGTGTCTAAAATGTTTGTTCTTTTTTCCTTTGCGCTTGTTCTCATTACAGAATTACTCAATACATCCCTTGAAAAAGCAAATGATGCACGAACCCAGCAACAGGAACCCTTGATCAAATTTTCAAAAGATGCTGCCTCTTCAGCTGTCTTCATAGCCCTTTGTTTCGCAGGCGTCTCTCTATTGAATGTGTTCGTTTTTTAAGAAAAGAAAAACAAATAAGAGAATTGCAAAATTCTTTTCGTCACTTAAAAAATATGTAAAAAGAATCGGATGGAAAATCTATCAATTTATAGAAAGCGCCTGCTCTATCAAAGTCAGCATCGGGGGATGCGAGAGATGGACTTGTTATTAGGTGAATTTGGAAAAAACGCTTTGTCAATGGACAGGACTGATTTAGAAGCTTTTGAATTTCTCCTTTCTTTCCCAGACCAAACCCTTTATGCCTTATTTTTTAATAATGGCCCTGTTCCTTCAGGGGCGTCAGAAACTCTTGTAAATAAATTGCAAAACTTTAAAAAGACATTATGAATTTTCTGCCTCCCTTTCAAGCGCCGGCCCTTTTAACCCATGTTTTAGATGGGTATGATACCCTTCTTTTGGCTGAACTTTCTCAAAAACAGAAAAAACTCGTTTTCATTGCTCGAGATGAAGGACGAGCTTTGCGGCTCCGCAATCAACTGGCTTTCTTTAATTCAAAAAAGGAAGTCCTCTTTTTTCCTGGATGGGATTGTTTACCCTATGATCGAAGCTCTCCACATCCGGATATTCAGGCCCAACGCCTTCATACCTTGACAACCTTGAGTAGCGATCAGAAATCCTACCTTGTAATCACCTCCATCCAAGCCTTATTGCAAAGAGTTCCCCCAAAAGAGGCTTTTCACGGAAGGTTATGGAATTTAAAAGCAGGTCAAGAAGTTGACCATGCTCTCTTTCTGGACTTTCTTCAAAAAAATGGGTATGTGCGCCGCGAGAGTGTTAGGGAATGGGGAGAATATGCCATTCGGGGCGGTCTTCTGGATCTATTTCCTCCCGGATATTCTCTCCCATTTCGTCTCGATTTTTTTGGATCAACGCTGGAAAGCTTGCGTACCTTTGACCCTCTTTCACAAATCAGTACAGGAAAAGCGGAAAGTTTGATTCTCAAGCCCATGGGGGAAATTAATTTAACCCAGGAAACAATTGAACGTTTTCGCAAAGGCTATCGCGCCACCTTTGGCTCCGCTGAATCAACCGATCCCCTTTATACGGCTATTTCTGAAGGCCGAGTCTATGCGGGCTATGAACACTGGCTACCCTTATTTTATGAGCACTTATCTTCCTTGTTGGATTATGTTTCAGGAGCCTTTTTTTGCCTTGATGATCATATTGAAGATGCAGGAAATGTTTTTCTTGAACAAGTCAAAGACCATTATCAGACCCGCCTTCAGTTTGAATCCTTGGAAAAGCACGGGATTCCTTATCACCCTCTGCCCCCCGAAGCTTTGTATGACCTCAAGAAGTCTTGGAAAAAAGCCCTCCCCGCTTCTGATAAAATAATATTCACCCCCTTTGATCATCCTGATTTTAAGGGGAACGTGGTCAGTGCCGCTGGGAAAAAGGCACCGTCTTTTGCAGGGACAAGAACATCATCAGACAATCTGTATACATCTGTTGTGGAAGCTCTACAAACCTATCAAAAGAAAGAAAAGCAAATCCTATTGATGGCGGTAACTCATGGATCAGCGGAGCGATTATCTCACATTCTCGAGGAACATGGTTTCGAGCCCTTTAGACGGATTGAGGCTTTTTCTGAGGTTTTCAAAGAGCCGTCCCCTGCCCTTGCTGTGCTTGAAATGGATAAGGGTTTTGAGGCCCCTGGTCTTCTTGTGCTCACGGAAGAGGATATTCTGGGAGAGAGGATGGGGCACCCTCATAAGCAGAAAAAGCGCAGTGATCTCTTTATTTTGGAAACCTCTAGTCTTCAAATTGATGACCTTGTGGTCCATGTGGAGCATGGTATTGGTCGCTACAAGGGACTTCAAACCCTCAAGGTGGGGGACGCCCCCCATGATTGTCTTGAGATCATGTACGATGGTGGCAATAAACTTTTTGTTCCTGTAGAAAATATCGAGGTTATCTCCCGCTATGGGGGCTCTGATGCTATTGCTTCTTTGGATAAATTGGGCGGTGTAGCTTGGCAAGCTCGGAAGGCGCGGGTTAAAAAGCGGCTCAAAGAAGTTGCGGATTATCTTTTAAAGATTGCAGCTACCCGCTACCTCCAAAAGGGAGATATTCTCCAAAAGACGGAAGGCTTTTATGAAGAATTCGTGTCACGCTTTCCTTATCCTGAAACCGATGATCAACTTGTCGCCATTGAGGATGTTCTCAATGACTTCACTGTGGGAAGGCCAATGGACCGCCTTATTTGTGGCGACGTCGGCTTTGGAAAAACCGAAGTTGGGCTTAGGGCGGCTTTTGTGGCTGCTTCAAGCGGAAAACAGGTCGCTGTTATTGTTCCCACAACTCTTCTCGCCCGCCAGCACTATCAGTCCTTTGTGTCCAGATTTAGGGATACAGGCTTAAAAGTGGCGCAGCTCTCCCGCCTCGTCAAACCAAAGGAAGCTCGTTTGGTGCGAGAGCAACTCAAATCTGGAGATATCCAAATCATCATTGGAACCCACGCCCTTTTAGCAAAAGCGATTGAATTTCATGATTTGGGGCTCCTGATTGTGGACGAAGAACAGCATTTTGGTGTGTCACAAAAGGAAAGACTCAAGAACTTTAAAACTAACGTCCACGTCTTAACCTTAACGGCAACGCCTATCCCTCGAACTCTCCAAATGGCTCTCTCTGGGGTAAGGGAAATGAGTTTAATCACAACCCCACCCCTTGACCGGATGGCGGTGCGTACCTTTGTGTTGCCTTTTGATGCGATGGTGATGAGGGAAGCGCTGTTGCGGGAGCAATTCCGCGGAGGCCAGAGCTTTTACGTATGTCCCCGCATTTCTGACATCGATAAGGTGGCTGAGCGGCTTCGTGAGTTTGTGCCAGAAGTCAAATTTGCAATCGCCCATGGGCAAATGTCTCCCACGGTCCTTGAAAGTGTGATGACCGATTTTTATGACGGCGCCTTTGATGTGCTTTTAAGTACCAACATCATTGAGTCAGGCATTGATGTTACACGGGCTAATACGCTGATTATTCACAGGGCTGATCTCTTTGGCCTCGCTCAACTCTACCAATTACGCGGCCGGATTGGACGCGGAAAAGTGAGAGGTTATGCTTACCTAACCTATCCCGCAGCCCAAGTTCTCTCTCTTGAGGCTCAAAAGCGTTTAGAAGTCATCCAGTCTCTGGATACCTTAGGTGCTGGATTTACATTGGCCAGCCACGATATGGATATTCGCGGGGCCGGAAATTTGGTAGGAGAAGAACAATCGGGCCATATACGAGAAGTGGGTATTGAGCTTTATCAACATATGCTTGAAGAAGCGATTGCGGCCTTAAAGGCAGAGAAGGAAGGAGAAACCTTTGTCTCTGCCGAGTGGACGCCTCAAATCAGTGTGGGACTTTCAGTTCTGATTCCTGAAACCTATGTGGCCGATTTGGGACTCCGCCTCAGTTTATACAAGCGTCTCAGTGCCTTGAGTACGCGGGAAGAGATTGATCAATTTGCCATCGAACTGGTGGATCGTTTTGGTCCGTTGCCGGAGGAGGTTAAGAATCTTCTCGAAGTGATCTATCTTAAATCACTCTCACGCCAAGCCAATATTGAAAAAATTGAAAGCGGCCCCAAGGGAGTCCTCGTAAGCTTTCATCAAAACATTTTCAAAAATCCTGCCCTGCTTATTGAACATATAACCAATCAAAAAGGGACGGCTAAAATTAGGGCGGATCAAAAAATAGTCTACATTCGCTCCCTTGAAACAGCAGCAGCACGTCTTACTGGCACACGCAAAATCTTGGAAGAGTTGGTTTCTCTTGCTCAGTAAAACAATAAAATGTGTCTAACTGACGGAAACTTATTCGTGCAACTGCCAATACCCCTTTAGCATCATACGGGGTTTTCTTTTGTTTCCCTTATTTATTTCTTTTTCTGAAAAAATTGTAGAATAATTCATTAAATTAACAATTCCTTAAAACTTTTTCATTATAAATAAACAGATACATTGAAGGAGGAAAAAATGGAAAACAATGGACAAACAAAATATAAGAGAGTTGCTATGGCTTGCCAAGGAGGAGGATCTCTTGGAGGTTATCATGTAGGGGCCTTAAAAGCGATGCAAGAAGAAGGATATTTCCCTAGCCTTGTAGCAGGTATTTCAATTGGCGCCTTTATAGGATCCATTATTGCCGGAAATAAACCAGAAGATCGTATTGAGAAGCTCACAAAGTTCTTTGAAAAAATCTCATGGCCTGAAATTTCTCTTTTCCCTGATAGTACAGGTGATGTTCGTAAATTTATGAATACCTTGTCTTCCTTACAGGGATTTTTGTTTGGTCAACCTGCCTTCTTTGCACCAAGAATTCCCGCTCCCACCCACCGTCTTAAGGGAACGCCAGGGGCGACAAGTTATTATGATACGTCAATGTTACGCGACACTCTTTTAGAATTTGTTGATTTCGATGGCATAAATTCAGGGAAGTTAGCGCGTTTAATTTTAGGGGTGACCCATGTAAAAGATGGCTCATTGGTTTTCTTTGACAGTGCAAAAATGCCGCTGGGGCCAGAGCACGTTATGGCCTCTGGTGCAATGCCTCCTGGATTTCCTGGAATCGAAATAGATGGAGAACTCTATTGGGACGGAGGATGTGCAAGCAATACCCCCCTTGAGGGAATACTCAATACAGAGCCTAAAGAGGACACTCTTTGCTTTATGATTGATTTATTTGCGCCCGAGAGTAATCTTCCTGAAGATATGACGGATGTAACCTTAACCATGAAGAACATCCAATTTTCTTCTCGCACAGCCCATAGTTTGAAGCAAATTTCCCATAAGAAAAATCTACATTCATATATTAATTATCTTTTGAAGCAACTTCCAAGTACGGTAAAGGATTCACCTGTTCTCAAAGAAATCCGGGAGGAAGCTAAGGATACTACCCTCTTTGATATCATCCATTTATCTTACGACAAACCTCCATACGAAGTTTCAACCTGTGATTGTGAATTTTCAAGAAACTCTCTAAGGGATAGGGCAGCTCATGGATATAAGGATATGAAGACCGCTCTTACTGATCTATCCTGGATGAAAGATCATGCAGAAGGAACAAGTTCGCGAATCCATAGATTTATTGGAGAGGTGCATAAGGGATAATTAAAGTTAGAATTTTTTGAGGCTTGGCTTCACTATTTGAAGCAGGAGAAAGGCTGGTTATGGTTTGTGCCTTGAGCTGCCTACTCCTCAGCCTCAGAATTCTCAAGACTTAACTGATCTCGCTCTGTATCATAGGCAAAAAGCTCGGCATAACGGCCCCAGTTAATGATGACGGAAAGAGTTTCAATGGCCTCCTCTGTTGACATATAAGCCTTCAGCTCTTTTAAAAATTTCTGTCTAGAAGACCTTTGTTTAGGTAAATCCTGAAGAGTATGATAAATATATGCCCCCAATGGAATGTGGCGCATTAAATGGTAAGCAAACACCTTCTTTCTCTCAAGAATATCCGCTTCACAAAGCGCTTTTCCAGAAGGAGTAAGTTCAATATCACCCGTAGCAATTTTGGCAAAGCCTAAGAGCTCAAGGGCTTCAAAAAGAGACAGGGAATCATTTGCGGAAAGATTTTCTGATTCCGCTAAAGCAAAAATATCCGCTTTTCCATGATAAGGAGCTTCGATTAAGGCATCCATAAGTCCTTGGAGTTTATGAATGGAAATATCCGGGAGCCTATAGCCGATGCCAATGGCAACCTTTGCTTTTGCACCAATCGGTAATTCTTTGGTTGTGAGAAGTGTTGTATAAACCGTATCTACAAGATTTTTAAAATGAAGACTCGTTTCATCCCGAGGATAACGAAGAGGGACCTCAATTTCCTTCACAATGCGTCCTGGATCATGATTAAAGATAACAAGCCGATTCGCAAGGTCTATCGCTTCAATCACGCTATGAGACACCATGATAATGGCTTTGGTGGGGATACGCTTTTCAATCCACAATTCCATCAGGTCATTGCGAATATTTTCAGCGGTTAAAATATCTAAAGCTGAAAACGGTTCATCAAGAAGCAAAATGTCAGGGTTCACAACCAGTGCTCGCGCAAATCCAACGCGCTGCCGCATGCCACCCGAAAGCTCTTTCGGATAAGCCGATTCATACCCATCCAAGCCAATCAAGTCGATCGCCTCTAAAGACCTTTTTTTTCGATCCGAATGACTGAGTCCGAGGGCTTCAAGCCCAAGCTCCACGTTTTCTAAAACATTCAGCCAGGGAAGAAGGGCATGGGATTGAAAGACCATGGCAATACGCGGAAAAGTGGCAGTGAAAGGAAGTCCTTGATAAAGGACTTCGCCTTCATTAGGGGGGATAAGACCGGCGAGAATCCGCAGAAAGGTTGATTTTCCACACCCCGATTTTCCTAAAATAGCAATAAATTCATTTTCTTTTACAGTAAGATTAATTTGAGAAAGGATAAGGGTTGGTTTTGGAGCCTCGCCATACCATTTCGAAATAGCGTCAATTGTTAAAAGGTCTTTTGTCATAAGTTCTCCCTAATCTAAACGATAGCGTGTTGTGGCATAGAGATAAAGGGGGTGCCATAATAGGCGGTTTAAGATTAGCACATAAGCACTCAAAATAATAATGCCGAGCAAAATTCGGATGTGATCTCCGGAAGCCGTTGCGGCAGCGATATAGGATCCTATCCCTTTGGCTTCGAGGGTTGTGTTGCCCCATGCGACGTATTCGCCTACGATACTGGCGTTCCATGCCCCTCCAGCTGCCGTAATAAGACCTGTAACATAGGCAGGAAAGACCCCAGGGAGAAAAATCCGTTTCCATTGAAGCCACCCTGTGAGATGGAAATTTTTAGAAAGCTCTTGAAAGTCAAAAGGAAGACCGGAAGCCCCACCAATCACGTTAAATAAAATATACCACTGTGATCCTAAAATTATCAGAGGACTGAGCCAAAAATTTGGATTGAGATCGTTTCTAACAATGAAAAGAACCACAAGAGGAAATAAAAGATTCGCGGGGAAAGCCGCCATTAATTGAACCCAGGCTTGAACTCGTCTAGCAACCTTTTCTCTTAATCCAATGAAGACGCCAATGGGAACCCAAATAAGTGAGGCAATAGCACATAAAATGATAACCCTTAAGAGAGTCAGCAACCCGAGGAAAATAACATGATACACTTCTTCAAAAGAAATATGGGAAAACATATAAAAATAAGCCTGGAGGCCATAAAAAATAATAACAAAAATTGAGATTAAATAAAAAGAGTATTTTGTTGTTTCGGATGTAGCCCTGTAAAGGCTCCCATGATCTCTCTTGATTCTTACCGATAGAAGACCAAGCTTTTGAAAAACAGTATCCAAGATACCCAGCAAGGCAAACCAGAATACTTTAAACTTTTGCAAAAGAGATGCTTTGCGAATCATGGTTAAAACCCAAGATTTGTGAGTATCTCCTTGAGCGATAAGTTCCGCCTTAAACTTATACGCCCACGCCAGAAGGGGCCTGAATAAAAGCTGGTCATATAAAAAAATAACGATGAGCATGGTCGCGATGGCATAAAAAATCGCTGTCACCGATTCTTCTTGAGAGGCGAGTGCAATGTAAGATCCAATGCCTGGCAAAAGGATAGTATGATTGGATACAGTGATAGCTTCAGAGGCGACCACAAAAAACCATCCCCCTGAGACAGACATCATGGTATTCCAAAGAAATTGAGGCATCGCATAAGGAACCTCGAGGCGCCAATAGCGTCGCCACGGAGATAACCGATAAAGAGTCGCGACTTCCGTGAGCTCTTTCGGCACACTAATAAAGGATTGATAGAGGCTGAAGGTCATATTCCAGGCCTGAGAGGTAAAAATAGCAAAAATGGAGGCGCATTCAACCCCCAAAAGATTGCCGGGAAAAAGCGCCATAAACCCTGTGACCGTAATGGACAGAAATCCTAAAATGGGAACCGATTGGAGAATATCTAAAAGCGGGATTAAAATACGTTCCGCCTTTTTGTTTTTGGCAGCAATGGTTGCGTACACAAAACTAAAGATAAGCGAAAGGAAAAGGGCAAAAAGCATGCGCAAAATCGTTTGCAACGCATAATAAGGAAGGTTCTGTGGATCAAGAGATAAGAGAGGTGCTTCTGAAATAATAAAAGGCCCTGTCATTTGCCGACTTCCCCAGACCAAAAGCGTAATCCCTGTGATCACGATAAGCAGAGCAATACCGTCCCATAAAAGTGAGTTAAAGCGTATAGTTCGAGAAGATTGAGTAGGATTGAGTTGAAAAATCGGAAAAATCTCCCTTATTCTTTAAAAGAATACTACCATTAAATGGCCCGATAAAATCTTTTGTAAAGAAACATCAAACAAACGCTAATTTTTTCATTATAAATCTCTCTATCTTAATATTTTTGTTCTCGTTAATAAACAAACCATCTCACATATTTATAAAAAAAAAGTTAAACAACACTAAGATCATTGCATGATTGGGGATTGAGTAGTGGATACACGACCCACTCAAAATAGAGAATATCTGCTGTTAACCTTATCACCCATCAGTTTGTATAAAACCATAGAGTCCCTGGAGATTTATTAAGGAAACAGCATCTTCGGAGAAAGCGTAACCCCGTTAACTCCAATTGAAGCGCTAACTCTCTTCAGTAAAATATTCTATAACTGTGAGCCTAATAACCTATCGTCACTTCAACAAGAATCTACATTAAAATTGTTGAGCTCTGGGATTTATTATTCTTCTTCAAAAATCCAAGAATTATAGTGAAGCAAGCCTTGCAATACAGGCTCTCTCAACAAAAAAGGCTATAGTTAAAAACAATAGTTATTCCGAGATCCTGAGTTCCTCTCGTTACACTCGAGGTCTCAGGATCTCTTTAATAAATAGTTGATCCAAAAAATATTACTTTTTCTTTTTCTTATTCTTTTCTTTTTCTAAGGTATTTCTATCGTGAAGGGCCTGTTTGCGCATGAGCTCGCGCACCTTACGCTCTTCCCATTCATGACTAAAAAGGGAAGAGCGATGAAATATCAAAGGCAAAACACCTTTGCGAGACGCTCTATAAATCAAAATAATCCCCCAAATCACAATAAGGTACTTGGGCCAAAAGGTCCCCGTCTGATCAAAAACAAGCCAAATTAAAACGATGATACTGTTGACGAGTACGAAAGTAAAAACGTCCATATAAAACTGTTTCAAAGTTTTAACTCGTTTACGGATTGCTTCTTCATGTGTCATAATGAGCCTCCTCATTTTATGAACAGATTCTTATAATTTAATAATAATTGAAATTAATTTAGATATTATTAAGATTCAAATATATGCTCTTCTAAAAATTCCAAAATTTCAGATAATCCCTGACGACTTAGAGAAGAAAGAGGGAGAATCTTTTTCCCTGTTTTCTTTTTGAATTGGGCTTGTTTTTCTTGTATAAGCTCTGGCGTTAAGGCATCGCACTTATTCAAGGCAATAACTTCAGGTTTTTTGGCTAAGTCTCGCCCATAAAGTTCTAATTCTTTTCGAATGGTTCTATAAACCCCTGGAACATCTTCTTGCGTGCCATCAATCAGGTGCAGAATCACTTTACAGCGCTCTACATGGCCCAAAAAGCGCGTCCCTAGGCCAACGCCCTCATGGGCGCCTTCGATCAATCCTGGCACATCTGCGACGACAAATTCACGGTCGTGGGAATAAACAACCCCCAGGTTTGGAGCAAGGGTTGTAAATGGATAGTCGGCAATTTTAGGTTTGGCACGGGAGACAATCGATAAAAAGGTAGATTTTCCAGCATTGGGAAGTCCCACAAGCCCTACATCTGCAATCAGCTTGAGGCGGAGCCATACCCACATTTCCTCTCCGGGCCAACCGGGAGAGGACTGACGTGGAGCACGATTTGTTGAAGTTTTAAAATGTTCATTTCCAAAGCCACCATCCCCCCCTTTTAACAGGGTTATGGTTTGCCCTTCTTCCGTAAAATCAGCCAAAAGGGTTTCCTTATCCTCTGCAAAGATCTGAGTTCCCACGGGAACTTTAATCAGCAAGGATTTGCCTGCTGCTCCGGAGCGAGAGGTGCCCATACCATGATGGCCTTTTTCAGCTTTGAAATGCTGTTGGTATCGGAAATCAATAAGGGTGTTCAAGTTTGAGACCGCTTCGAAAATAATATCGCCCCCACGACCGCCATTGCCGCCATCAGGGCCACCAAATTCAATGAATTTTTCCCGACGAAAACTAACAGCGCCAGCGCCACCATCACCGCTTTTTAGGAATACTTTGGATTCATCGAGGAATTTCATATTCAGATGTTAGTAATTTGTAATTAGTCATTAGAAAAGTTATTCTAATGACTAGCCACTAATTTCTAATGACTCGTTTCAATAGAAACAAACATCCGTCCATTTGACTTACAGGCAAACTTTACATGACCTTCAACAAGAGCAAAAAGCGTATGGTCACGGCCCATGCCAACAAACTTACCCGGGTAGTACTGAGTGCCCCGCTGACGAATAATGATGTTACCTGGAATGACGGCTTCTCCACCAAATTTTTTAACGCCGAGGCGGCGACCTGCTGAATCGCGACCGTTACGAGAACTTCCTCCAGCTTTCTTTTGTGCCATTTCTGGGGTCTCCTTATTCCTTTGAAGGTTTTGGTGAAGGTTTTGCAGCCTTAGGCGCGTCTTTTTTAGACGCAGCTGGTTTTGAGGCTGCCTTTACAGGAGCTGCATTTTCCTCCACAGACTTCGCTTCAGCTTTTGGAGCTGATTTTGCCTTTGCTGGGGATTGGCCTTCAGCTAAAATGTCCGTAATACGCACAACCGTTAAATATTGGCGATGGCCATTCTTACGACGATAATTATGGCGACGATTCTTTTTAAAGATAATCACCTTATCGTCACGAATTTGATCTAAAACTGTACCACAAACCCGCGCGTTAGAGACTAAAGGTTCTCCAACCTTAACGGAACTTCCCTCACCCATCATTAGGACGTCTGAAAACTCAATGGTGTCACCCGAAGCACCGATGAGCTTCTCAACTTTAATAACGTCATTTGCGGCTACTTTATATTGTTTTCCGCCGGTTTTAATGATTGCAAACATGCGCATCTCTCACTTATTCAAAAGGCCAATACTGGCAACATCTCCTGGAAACTCTGTCCAGATATGCCTCTTCACTACCCTGTCCCTCAAAAACTGTCAAGGAATTTTGTAGCTTTTTTTACTTCGGCTCCTCTATGTACCTAAGAGTCTATTTATTGCATATCCTCAGGATAAAGACCATAAGCTTTAAACATCTCCCGCAATTGTTTAATTTGATAAGGCTTGAGTTCATCGTGCTTGGCAAGGGTCATCATACTCACTTCCAAAGGATTGGCTTCTCCCAATTGAACATGTATGTTCGTTAGGTCGAGGGTGACTTTTGTGTGAGATCCTTTTCCAGAACTTGGATCAAAACTCTGTCCCAGCGCTGTCATAAGAGTCTCAACCTCGGATAAATATATCTTTACTTTTTTATCACTTACACCTGACCTTTCTCTCTCAAAAATTTTATTGAAAATTTTGAGAGGAGTCCCTTTTAAAAGAGTATTTACATTAACTCGTGAGGGAGCAGAAGATGACGCGCTTAAAGAAGACGCTTCTTCTTGACTGGCAGCTGGTGAAGGCGTTCCTTTGGTTTTGGGCTTGTGTTTCTCATAAGTTGGGGGGAGAAATCTACGTGGACGATTCTCTTCTCGACAAAGAATCGGCTCATGAGAAGAAGAACTTGAAGAAGAAAAACTTGTTGTTTTTGCTTGTTCTCTCAGCTCCGCCCTCTGCTGTTCCTCAATGTCTTTCCGTCGCTGCTTTTCTGCTTTCTGTTCCTCTTTTCTCTCCACTTGCTGGCGTTGCAATAGGACAGCGTCCTTAACCAATTGAAAATGTTTAAGTCCTTTCTCTAAAATTCTTTGTTGCTGCCTAAGCAGAAGATTTGTGACTCCACTTTCATCGCCAGCTTTTTGAAGAGCAGACGCATATTCTTTATACAAGGTATTTTTTTCAATTCCCAAAGAACGCCACTTTGACGCTGGGTAGGCGATGAGTTTTTTAAAAGCGTCGCACGCCTCACCGTATTCTGAAAGAAGAACAAGACTCCTGGTGCGCTGAAGATGTGTCCCTATTTCAGGATCAAGTTCAAGAGAAACATCGTAAATATTCTTAGCTTTCTGATGCAGATTCCTTGCTTCTTCAAGATTTCCTCTTGCTTGGGCATCCTGCCCTAACCTGGCATAACAAAACCCTCCAAGAGAATAATTCAAAGCCATGCGGAGATTATCAAAACAAACATCAAGAGTTTGCATATAAAGATCATCAAGAACTTCCTGGTCGCCCTGTGTCCTTGCTTCCTGAACATATTTTCCTAATATATCATCATAAATGGGCTTAGCTTCCTGATAACGATTCAGAGTCATCAAAGAGCTGGCACGAAGGCCTTTTGTAAAAGGGGTTTGAAGAAGCTTATTTTTTTGAAGAACATCAGTCATATGTCGAAAAATAAGCCCTTGCTTATCCGTTTTTGAGAGATAGTTTTGATGTAAAATAACCTGACCTTTTTCCATTTTTTTTACACCAAGATAATTCATAATGCTTTGTACCGATGCATCGAGAATAGACGAAAACGAAGGATGTTCTCTTATACTCTTAGGACACGTGGTAAAGACTTGGAGAAAACGTGAAATGGCATCGTAAAGAGGTTTTATTGTCATTTTTTTATTTGAAAACTCACACGTCTCAAAAAATTCACTAACCTTAAAAAAAGTCGAAAAGTTATTCCCTCTCCAAGATTCTGGACTGAATTCATGAAGAGTACTCAAAGTACTTCCAAAAAGATAAACAGAATTTGTCTGACAAAACCCTTGCCGCAAAGCCAAACGAGCAACAAGCCCTAGACCTTCTAATTTCTTTTCCCACTCCCTTTGAGAGATCAGAAAACTCGCTAAATTATATTGAACCTCATCGTCCTCGATTCTCATATCAGAGGCTCTAGAAAGCAAAGCGCGCAATTCACTTTCTACTTCCGTTGTTAAAGAAGTTCCTGAGTTTACACGGTAGTTACCTTCCTCATCAAAGTACCCCCTCAGAACATGTTTAGCCCTTACGTATTCTACCTCGGCTTCATTAAGGCATGCATGCGTTTCCCCAAAAAAGAAAACACACGAAAAAAGAGTCAAGAGTTTCTTCATAAACATCCTTCAACAACCAATTAATTATTTAAAAAGCAAAATTATTACACATCTTTTTATCTGTAAATAAAAAATTGATTAAAAAAAAGACAGCATAGTATGAAAAATATCCTTTTATTATAAAACTATTACATGAATTATTTACTTTTCTCCAACAAAGTTAAAATAGTTTCTGCCGCCTTTAAGAGGGGCGTTCCCGGTCCAAAAATGGCCACCACCCCTTGGGCATAAAGTCCCTCATAATCTTGAAGAGGAATGACGCCTCCACACACCACAAGGATATCTTGGCCACCCGCAGCGATGAGGGCTTTCAGCACTTGGGGAACTAAAACATGGTGACCCGCTGCTTGGCTAGAAAGCCCGAGCACATGGATTTTCTTTTGGACAGCTGCCTTTGCTGCCTCTTCAGGGGTTTGAAATAATGGCCCCACATCCACCTGAAAACCTAAATCCGCAAAGGCGCTTGCAATAATTTTGGCTCCCCGCTCATGGCCATCTTGCCCCAGCTTTGTCACCATTATGTGTGGTTTTTGACCTACCCTCTTTTCAAAAGCCTCCATACGCTTATGAAAAGCAGCAACTTCTTCTGGCCGTTCAGCCTCATAAAGGGCTCCATAGACCCCATGGATCGTGCGCGTCGGTGCTTCATAACGAGTAAAAACCTTTTCAAGAGCGTTTGACACCTCCCCTACCGTTGCCCGCGCCCGCATAGCCTCTATGGCAAGATGCATAACATTGGTGTCCACCTTAGCCGCTTGGGTCAGCTTTTGCAGAATTTGTTCTATCTTTTTAACATCACGCCCCTTTTTAATGTGCTCTAAACGCTTGATTTGACCTTCTCGCACCTTTGAAGCATCAATCTCCAGAATCTCAAGGGGCGGCTCTTCAAGAGTATACTTATTCACACCTACGATGGTTTCTTGGCCAAGGTCAATACGGGCCTGGCGTTTTGCTGCTGATTCCTCAATACGCAATTTGGGCATCCCTTCAAGGATAGCTTTTGTCATGCCCCCTAAGGCCTCCACCTCATCAATCAAAACCTTTGCATGAGTTTTAAGGCTATGGGTCAGAGCTTCCACATAGTAGCTGCCCCCCAGAGGGTCAATTACATGAGGGATGCCCGTTTCCTCCGCCAAGATTAATTGAGTATTGCGGGCCACCCGCGCTGATTTAGGAGTAGGAAGGCCCACCGCTTCATCATAGGAGTCCGTATGAAGGGATTGAGTCCCCCCCAAAATAGCGGATAAGGCCTCAAGGGTTGTGCGAACAATATTATTCAGGGGATCTTGGGCGGCAAGGCTCACGCCTGAGGTCTGACAGTGAGTGCGCAGCATCAGACTCTGAGGATTTTGCGGCTTAAAGGGAGTCATCATTTCTGCCCATAAAACCCGGGCGGCACGCAGTTTGGCAATCTCCATAAAAAAGTTCATACCAATACCAAAAAAGAAGGATAGGCGCGGAGCAAAGGCATCAATAGGCAAACCGCGCTTGAGGGCTGTCCGTACATACTCCAGACCATCGGCTAACGTAAATGCCAGCTCCTCAACGGCCGTCGCCCCCGCCTCATGCATGTGATAGCCGGAGACGGAAATGGAATTAAAGTCAGGCATGTGCTGGCTTGTATATTCTATAATATCCGCTACAAGACGCATGCTGGGCTCGGGCGGATAGATATAGGTATTACGCACCATGAACTCTTTAAGGATATCATTTTGCATAGTGCCTTTTAGCTGGGCAGGAGCAACCCCTTGCTCTTCTGCCGCCACTATAAAGGCGGCCATAATGGGAATCACGGCTCCATTCATGGTCATGGAAACGCTGACCTTATCTAAGGGAATATCCTTAAAAAGGAGTTTCATATCCTCAACCGTATCGATAGCAACTCCCGCTTTTCCCACATCCCCCACCACCCGAGGATGGTCGGAATCATAGCCCCTATGAGTGGGCAGATCAAAGGCAACCGATAAACCATGCTGACCGGCTTTTAAGTTATCCCGATAAAACTTATTGCTCTCTTCAGCTGTGGAAAATCCCGCATATTGACGTAAGGTCCAGGGGCGGTTGGTATACATGGTGGCTCGCGGGCCACGGAGATAGGGAAAGCAGCCCGGATAAGAAAAAACGTCAGCAATACCCTTGAGATCTTCATGGGTATAGAGGGGTTTGATGTCAATCCCCTCAGGAGTGATCCAAGCCAGACTTTGAGGAGTCTTATCCTTAAGCTCTGCTCTGACTTTCTTGTTCCACTCTTCCTTTAACATGGGCGGGCCCCCTCCCCCACTTATTTATTTGTAAGCGTCAACCCAAAAGATTTTTGTACAAGGCTTGCAGCTTCTGAACTATCCCAATCAAAACTGCCACTGATGCGGCCCACTTCCTGACCAGCAGCACTAATGAAAATCGTCGTCGGAACCCCCGTACCCTTAAAGGCATCCAAAAGCAGACCCTTGCTATCTAGGTAGAGGGGGAAATGAAAACCATTGCGCGCATAATAGGCGCGTACGGGCCCACCACTACTATCTTGAGAGATATTCAAAACTTTACCACCAGCCGCTTCAAATTTTTCCGTAAAACGATGAAAACTAGCCATTTTCTTGACACACGAAGGACACCAGGTCGCCCAGAGATTCACAATTAAAGGTTTTCCCTTGAAATTACTCAACGTCTCGGAGTTTCCATCCTTATCAATAAAAAGAACATCATAGGGACTTGGTATGCTTGGGGAAAAAAAGGCCGCATTGACACAGCAGAGATCAACCCAAACCGCTAAGCCTGCAAAAAATAAAACTACAAAACCCGTGATGATCAGATTATCTTTCTTTTTCCAAAAGGACATGTTATGTCTCCCAAAATAAGTATTTATAATAAAATCATATGCTAAACTCGAATGAGATTCAACATGAACACGCTCAAACCCACAAGAAAGTCCCCCTATAGGTTGCAACAACTCATACAGAACCTCGCAATGACGAAGAGAGGTGGACTCATCATTGCCATTCTTTATCTCCTCCCTCTTTGTGTTCTTTTAACAGGCTGCGGACGCAAATTACCCCCGCAACCTCCTGAAGATGCAATCATCACCTATCCTCGTCCTTACCCCAATCCAAAGCTTGAGGAATGGTCCACAGCAGAAGAGTGCCCTCCCCCAGTGCTTGAAGTGTGTTCTCCTGCGGAAGTGAGATCTCCTGTGGAGGGATGTTCTCCTGCAAAGAAGATCTGTGGAGAGTAACTTACTAAATGACTAATTCTTTGCTGCTGTTTATACAGATTTATTGCTGTTTTTTATCTCCAACTCTCCCATGGTGCATTGGACTATTGGTTAAGAGCTGATAGCACCTTTATTGAGCAGGCTCTGCATTCTCCTGCCATATTTTATCTGTCAAACGGTTCACTTCCTCATCTACATTTGGTTCTACTTCTTTGACTTTTTTGATAAATTTTTCTTCGAATTCTTTTGCCATATTCTGAACTACTTGGACACCAATGTAAGACATCTCTGAGCATAAATTTTCTAACTTCTTATGAACAGGTAATTTTCGATAAGCTATCATTTGCTTTAATTCCTGATCCGTGAAATTTTGAGCATAAAATTCAATCGTGGTTGCTTGCAGTTTTTTCATATAGCTCGCCCCAATTTCTTCACATGTTTCAGCCATCTTTTGTTTATACAACTCTCTATAATGCGTTATTTTCACAAGGTCTTCGGGGGCTATCTTTTTACCTTCAGTTAATCGACCAAAAGTGTTCTGATCACAAGCCTCCATCGATTTTTTAAATGCATTAACGAGCATATCTTTTCCGTGATGTGTTGATTCCAAAGCAACCAGTTCTTCCGCAAGTTTTTTACTGCCAGCATAAGCTGCGCTATACGAAATACCCATTGCTATTAAAATTAAGACGCCTCTTAGAATTACCATATTATACCTCATTAGACTATACTCTGAGTTTATTAATCCTTTTTATATTAATCTGTCAACATCATATCCTGATTGTGAATTTTTAAACGAGTCATGCACATAAAGTGTTTAGGTTGATGGTGGATTCAGGAGAGACTTCATATCCTTCAATAGAGAGAGTTATAAGCATCTTCTTGATAGTGTTCCTCTACGGCAGAAAGATAAGCTTCAACGTTCTGAGGAAGCCCAGAAGCCTCCGAAAACAAATCCACGACATAGGGACATCGCTAGAAGCACAAACGGATTCTCAACATTAATTTTATGCCCTGCTGCCACCATTGCCTCGAGAATCCGTTTTGTCATATCTTCTCTCCCCATATGATGATAGGCCCCAATGAGATAGCCAGCGGTTGTGGATTGACCTCGCATTAAGAGGTAATGCAACAACCGGCTTGCATCTCGGATCAGAGATAAGGCAACAACAGCCTCCTCAGGATGCTATTCAAAATAACTCCTTGGCGCACGGCAGAGTGCCTCAGGCAGAGTCATCACCTGCAATCCTTCCCTAACCTCTCGATCAACGGGAAGATTCTTTGCATCTTGATAAAGAAAAAGCAAAGAATGAAAAGGCAATAGGACAGATTGTCCTGACGATTTCTCAGTAATGATAGTGAGTTGTTTGGGAATGGTTGTCACACCCGTATGCAAAATTAAAGAAGATTCGGCAGATAAGCAGTAGGCTTTTCCAAATCGCTCTTCGAGAAAAAGAGAAAGGAAATGCCAATAATTAGCATACCAAAGCATGCTATCTCCAACCGCTTTAGTCGGATCAGCCAGAAACAACCATCCTTTCTTCACCTCAATAAGGAAGCCAGCTTTTACAAGACGTTCCCGATGTACGCGAGAAAATTCCATTGATTTAAAGACAGCACGTTTATAGTCCTCTAGGAGGTCCTTAAGGGTTCTAAGCGATGTTGCTAATTTTTCTGCGTGGGTCGCCATATGCTTTCAACTCGAATTTTATGAGTTAGCATAACATGATTTATCTGTATTACTCCAACGTGATTTTTATGCATTAAAAATTCATTATGCCTTAAAAAAATACTTTGGACGTCTTAGCCAAGTCCCGTACGTCCAGCAATAAAATCCTCAATAACTTGTGGCTCGGCTAAAGTCGAAATATCTCCGAGGTTAGAGGTTTCTCCTTCAGCGATTTTTCTCAAAATGCGGCGCATGATTTTGCCTGACCTTGTTTTGGGAAGTCCCGATGTCCACTGGATAAACTCAAGAATTGCAATGGGGCCAATTTCAGTTTTGACGTGAGCAACAATAGATTTTTTGAGTTCAGCACTAGCTTGCTCGAGGTTCTTTAACGTGATGTAAGCATAAATCGCCTGACCTCTTATATCGTCGTGAATACCCACAACAGCTGACTCTATAACAGCGTCATGAGAGTTAATAGCATTTTCAAGTTCAGCAGTACCCAGCCTGTGGCCAGAGACATTGAGGACATCATCGACACGTCCTGTAATCCAAAAGTCACCCGCTTCATCGCGTTTTGCACCATCTCCAGTAAAATAATACCCTGGATAGGTTGAGAAATAGGTTTGGATAAATCTTTCGTGATCTTCCCAAATCGTGCGGGCTTGTCCGGGCCAAGACTCTTTAATCACCAAGTTTCCTTCACTCGGGCCTAAAATTTCTTTTCCGTAAACGTCTAAAAGAGCGGGCTGAATGCCATAAAGAGGTTTTGAAGCTGATCCTGCTTTGGACTGGGTCACATCCGGAATTGCAGAAATCATAATGCCACCAGTTTCGGTTTGCCACCATGTGTCCATAATCTGGCATTTTTTCTTGCCCACTACGTCATAATACCAGAACCACGCTTCTTGATTGATGGGCTCACCCACTGTCCCCAATAGTCTGAGGCTGGAACGTGAAGTGCCATTAAGCCATCCGTCCCCTTCTTTCATAAGCATTCGGATAGCTGTAGGAGCTGTATAGAAGATAGAGACTTTCTCCCGATCAATAATATCCCACCATACACCAGCGTTCGGGTAAAGTGGCATACCTTCAAAAAGGACGGTCGTGCTCCCATTGAGTAAGGGACCATAAACAACATAGCTGTGTCCCGTAATCCAACCAATATCTGCCGTGCACCAATAAATATCGTTAGGTTTATTGTCAAAAACTGTCGAAAATGTATAACCCACATAAGTCAAGTATCCGCCGGTTGTGTGGAGAATTCCTTTAGGTTTGCCAGTGGATCCTGAAGTGTAAAGGATAAAGAGAGGGTTCTCTGCATTCATCTCTTCAGGGATGCAGTCGGGAGATTCTTTTTGGGAGACTGCATAGAAGTCATGGTTGATGGCAGGGTTCCATGGAATACTGCTGTGAGTCCGGGCGACCACGATGACATGCTTTACTGAGGGACATTCAGCAATAGCCTCATCCACATTCGCTTTTGTGGGAATTATTTTTCCTGCACGCACGGTCTCGTCTGAAGTCACCACAAGTTTGGCATTGCAGTCTTGAATGCGATCGCGTAGGGATTTGGACGAAAAACCACCAAAAACAACTGAGTGTATGGCACCGATACGCGTACATGCGAGCATAGCCACAATAGCCTGGATCATAAGCGGCATGTAAATCACGACGCGATCACTTTTTTCAATGCCAAGGTGACGTAATGCGTTGGCAAAACGGCAAGTTTGTTCTTGAAGCTCGCGATAGGTTATGGTACGGCGCTCTTTCATTGCCTCATCCCACCAAATGTATGCGAGCTTATCTCCTTGAGCTTCAAGATGCCGATCCAGACAATTGGCGCTGGCATTGAGCGTTCCATCCTCAAACCATTTGATGGAAACATCTCCTTGAAAAGATGCATTTTTAATTTTTGTAAAGGGTTTGATCCAATCGAGCTGCGCTCGCGCTATACTTTCCCAAAACTGATCTGGCGTTTTGACCGAAGTTTCATAAAGTCTATCATATGAACTGCTTTGAGATTTGGATTCGAATGAATGTAGCATCAGAGTTTACCACTACGAGTTGTATCAATATAGTCAATATCATGTAAGTGTGTAGAACTATCCACGGACTTAATTTCTGCATTAATAAGAAGATTCATAGATCCCATTTCACCTCATTTTTAAATCGGACAGCACGTGCTTCTATAACTAAAAGGGATATCATCTGTGTCTGAAAGGCAGACACTATTTAGTTTGTGAATCACGCAGATTTTCAGCAGCAATTGTTCGAACTTATACCTACTTTTCCGGTTCATTCTTTTTCTAACCTTTTAATTTGAGGTTGAACCTTTATTACACGGGGTGATTCTTTCGTAAAGTAACTTTGTACAATTGAGAGGGCTTGTTTTAAGAAATTCATTTCTTGCATTTTGAATTCTTTAGAAGAAGAGATCATTTTAATTTTAGACTCTGCATATTTTTTAAAATTTGGGTAAGCGGTAAAAAATATGTTAGGCTAAGCCGTTCTTAAATTTCGTCGGATGGTAAGGTTCACCTTATACCAGAGATAATTTTTTTCATTTTATCTTTTAATTTGTATATTTTTTCTTGATTTGAAAAATCTGCATAGCTTTTATGTTCCTGATGAAAACATTTATAAAACTCAGATTTTTCCATATTAAGTTTTTTTATAATAAACTCTTCATCTATCCGGAGTGTATTTTCATCATACAAAGGAGCCTTAAGCCTTTCTAAAGCTACCTCTCTTGTAATTTCATTAGACATAATCATACTTGATAAGTGCGCTTTTCGTTTATCAAACCCGAATCGTGAGGGAAGATAATGACTTTGGAACCATCGAGTCCAACGCGATTCATGATGTTTGTCACCATAATTCTTCCACCCCAGTTCTTTTTCGAGTAACTCTATGGCTTCTTCTCTTTTATAGGGAAGACAGTTAAGCGGTCTAATTATATTTACTTTAGAAAAAAAGTGATAATAAATATATCGTTTGAAAAAAGATAATAAGGGATATTTTTTTAAGGGTCTTTGCCCAAATTGAGCATGAATTGCCTTAAGATTTGTAGTATCCATCGCATTATACCCCCAACTTGTAGGAAGTATTGACTCTGTAGCATAGTTACCCCCAGATAAGAAATATTTTATGTCATACTCATGGGTTTTTTTATATAAAACAGTAAAAAAAGCGTGATCTTGAGGAACATCTTGATTAGCAACACCAGCTCTTATATAAGCACGCTGTAAATCCTGAACTTCCTCCCAGTCAATCACTTCTGTATAAAGGTCAAGGTTTAATTTTCTCACGAGCATTTCAATGTTATGCACAGCTGTTTCAGAATTCCACCCAGCATCAACATGCACAGCAAGCGGCCTGAGACCAAATTGCTTTATAACAAGGTAAGCCAAATAAGAACTATCTACACCTCCTGAAAGACCAATAATACAATCATAGGATTTACCGATACCCTCACGCCGTATTTGATCTAAAATATTATTAAGTTTTTGAAGTCCAGTATCGGGAAACCAAAGTTTAGAGATAATATTCTTCTCAACGTTAGTGCACTGACTGCAATACCCTCTTTCATCAAAAGTAATTTGTGAGTCTGTGGTATCCATCACACAACGATTACAAATTTGGTATTCCCTTTGGGATAAAGCATTGGTGTGTTGCATAGATATTCTCTTAGCTAAATAAAATTTCGATTTCTGAAGGTTGAGGATAAGTAAGCAAAGGAGCATTAAGATTCCCAATAAGAGTAAATAGCGCTCCCGCAGCAACTGCAGAAGAACCGGCATCTATAGCTGATTTAAAATCAGAAGGATATTTTGCTCCACAGCAGGCAATAACTGGAATATCAACGTGTTTTGCAACGGATTCAATAAGAGCTATATTATATCCTGTCTTTGTTCCATCTCTGCTTATGTCTGATAATAAAATCTCTCCAGCCCCCAGATCCTGAACTTTTCGAGCAAATTCTATAGGAGTTACATCGTGCATTTTTTTTCCTCGATGTGAAAACACTCTCCATTCCCCACTAGGAAGAGTCATACAGTCAATAGAAACTACAATACTTTGAGATCCAAACTGGAGAGACGCTTCTTCAATAAGATTAATATTTTCATGGAGTGCAGAATTAATAGCTACTTTTTCCGCTCCAATATTTAATATCTCTCCTATTTGCTTCACTGTTTTCACGCCGCCTCCATAACAAAAAGGCATGAAAGCTTCCTGCGCAACCTCCTGGATTATCTTTAGGCGTGGCTCGTGAGAATTTGGTGTTGCAGTAATATCTAATAGGATGATTTCATCAACTTTTTTTTCATTAAAAATGCGAATAGCATTAACAACGTCCCCAAGATACTTCCAATTTTGGAATTGCAGTGTTTTTACTAAGGCAGGGCCATCAATCAGTAGTGTAGGAATAATGCGGGTAAAGATCATAAAAATGCCTTAAATGTTGAGAAAATTTTTAAAGAGCTCCATTCCATAAGCATGGCTCTTTTCGGGGTGGAACTGAACACCATAAATGTTCTCTTTTTCGATAGCGGCAGTGAATTCATGACCATAATTGCATGTTCCAGCTACATCTTCTTTGCTTATACAATCAGCATAAAACGAATGAACAAAATAATATTTTTGAGGCTCATTTGAATTTCTAAAAAGCTTTTTATCCTTATTAGGAAAAACTTGATTCCACGACATATGGGGAATTTTTATGGGAAGAGTTTTCTGAGATTGAAACCGTACACACCTTCCTTTAATCCAGCCAAAACCCATGCAGTTTCCTTCGTCACTTCCTTCCATCATAACTTGCATGCCAACGCAAATTCCAAGAATTGGCTTTTTTTTAACTTCAACAAATTCTCTTAAAGGATCCATAAAGCCTTTCTTCTCAAGATTATTTGACACAGCCGCTGCTGAGCCAACACCTGGAAGTATAACTTTATCTACCTTTTCTAAATCTTTTGGATTTTGAATGATCTCGGGATAATAATTAAGATATTTTAACATATTCACTACAGAATAAATATTAGCTAAACCATGATCAACAATTGCGATGGACATTTTAATAATTCTTAAAATTAAGACTGTTTGAGAGTAAAATTAACAGAGCAAAGGATTAATGTCAAAGCTTTTTTAACACTTGTCACAAACAAGTGTTAGAAATATTTGTTTTTATGGTTAGTATCACTCCCCCAAATCGCTTTATAAAGGCAAAATAAGAGAGGCACACAGGCCTTCATGGTTTTTGGAGGGCGTGAGCTGAATGTCTCCTCCATGGCTTTGGGCGATATCTCTGGCAATAGTGAGGCCTAAGCCCACCCCTCCTGTGTTGGTATTTCGTGAGCGATCCAGGCGAAAGAATGGCTTGAACACTTCTTGCAGTTTTTCTTCAGGAATGCCTGGGCCATTATCTTCAACGGAAATGATAAGAGAATCCGTATTTGCTTGGGCGTTAACCCACACCTCATGACCATAGCGAGTGGCATTATTAATCAGGTTTGTCAGGCATCTTTTTAAAGCTTGGGGTTTAACATGGAGAGAGGGAAGGGATGTTGGATTATAATGAATGGGCGTTGTGAGTTGAGCTCGCCCCTCAATCGCATCCAAAAGAAGTGAATTCATGGGGGTCTCGCTTGTTTCTTCAAGGCCCTCCCCGCGAGCAAAAGTCAGGTAACCTTCCAACATTTGGCTCATCTCATCGATATCCTTTTGAAGGCCAGTGACTTCAGCGGAAGGAGGCATCATAGCTAATTGAAGTTGCATGCGGGTAAGAGGAGTTCTTAAATCATGAGAAACACCAGAAAGCATATCCAGGCGTTGGGTGAGTTGACGATTTAAACGGGCTTTCATGTCCAAAAAAGCTCTCGTCACTTTGCGGATTTCGGTGGCGCCTTCCGGCTTAAAGTCAGGAAAGGAACGCCCCTTACCAAATCGATCGGCGGCAATTGCAAGGCGGCGCAAAGGTTTGACTTGGTTATGCATAAAAATTGAAGCAATTAATAGAAAAATTGCCGAGGTAAGACCAACCCATATGATAAACAAATAAAAGGTTTTACTTAAAAAACGTTTGCGGGGGGCAACAAACTCTAAGAGGCCATCTTTAACCTCTACCTTAATAATAATGTCTCCCTTGGTAATTTCGAGAGTATAGGGAGTGAAGATTTTCTTTTGTAAAGCTGTCATTAAAAAGGGATCAGCACTCTTTCCAAGGAGGGTTGGATTTAAATGTCCTTTTGGGATAAAGTTTGTGCGTGTCTTAAAGTTAACACCAGCCAAGGTATTATAGAAAGGTTGATTCTCTGGGGAGGCGTTATAAAGGGCGGTTAGGGTTGCGATTTCTCCGGCCAATGTGTTGGCAAGAGCGTTTGTAACATGATCCCAATGGTTATCAAAAAAGATATAGGCTGAAAGAGTCCCTACAAGAACGAGGGGAGCCATTAAAATCATAAGAGTTCGCCCAAACATACTTTTGGGAAGGTAGGCTTTTAAAGCTTTGAAAGGATGCTTTATAAAATATTTCATGCATCCGGTAAAAGGATATACCCTTTTCCTCTTACGGTTTGAAGATAGCGTGGGATTTTTAAATCATCTTCGATCTTTTTTCTCAAGCGATTAATTTGAACATCGATGGTCCGTGGATTCATATCTCCCCCATACTCGCTTGCTAAATCTTCTCGGGAGAGGGGTTTGCCACGGTGGCGCGCAAAGATTTTTAAAAGACTGCTTTCAACGGTGGTGAGAGGAATAGACGCCCCTTCCTTCTCCAAACGATTGAGTTTTATATCAAAGGAAACTTTGCCAAGAGAGAGTATGGACACTTCATTGCTGCCCTGACTCCGTTTTAAGATGGCTTGAAGTCTTAGGAGAAGCTCGCGCGGATCAAAGGGTTTGCAAAGGTAATCGTCGGCACCTTTTCCAAGGCCTATGATGCGATCCTCTGTTTCCCCCATAGCTGTGAGTAAAAGAATAGGGACATCCTTCATGCGTGTAGGACCATTGCGAATGGAATCAGTTAGAGAAAAACCATCTTCATCAGGCATCATCACATCAAGAATCATTAAATCAAAAATAAAAGTATCCATCAATGCGCGTGCGTGGGTCACATCACGAGCTGTGGAGATAAAGAATCCCTTATCCACAAGAAACTTGAATAAAAGATCTCTAAGACGTTCATCATCATCAACGAGTAAAAGATGGGGTTTTGTCACTGTCATGGGTATAGTATAAAGTATATTTCCTAAATGAAAAGTAATTTACCTGGAGCATGGGAGTGTTTAGAGAACTGTGTCATTTAATGATATAAGTGGGAAATCCACTTTAAAGAAAGGACTGATAAATGCAGA
>JAIEQB010000051.1 GCA_019748065.1 Alphaproteobacteria bacterium
CATTTCCTTTCTCCTTCTTCTTTTATGAAGGAAAAACTCTCACTTAGCTACTGGTCCAGTTTCTGGGGGGTATTATACCTTTCAACAATGACTCAATCAGCGAGCCTTTGTGTAAAGCTATCCAGCTCTTCAGCTCGTCAACAGTCATCCCATCAACTCCTGCAGCGCCTTTATTTGCTTTCACACGTCTGTAAGCTCGGTTTAAGTTTGATGGATCACAGATCTTCTCCATCAAACGCTCTGTCAGAGTTTCATCCTTTCTCAACACCTTCAAGACTTGTTGCTCCTCGAGCCTTGTAGAACCCATACGCTGAGCTCCATTTGATCGTTGGTGATGACTGTCCATCTTTCCTGCCCCTCCATCTTGATGAGTCTCAAATAACTCCCTCTGGTTTACTTGATTCAGGCCTTCAGTAGTACGTTTCTGTCCTACCTACTATGCCTTCTGCTGACTTCTCACAGTCCGTCTGAATAGATCGCTCTATTCATAGTTTGCATTCGGCAAACAGACCGTGAGATCTCCCGGGGGAAGATGCAGATCTTTCCTAAGGTCGATGCTGAATCTACTGCTATATCCTTGCGGTCGACTATTGGGCTTCTCCGTCTAACGCCGTGTTACCCTGTTATAGCAGCCTTATATCCAGTTTCTGTTCGTCACCACCCTATTACGTCGTCAGCTTTCTTCAGATTCCACCTCACGATGGACACCATTGCCTCAACACGCGCTTCCGGTCTCCACGGCGCGCAGCGGACTTTCACCGCCTAAATCTGCACCATACCCGGTGCACGCCAATAACTCCCAGCAAAGCTGGGAGTTTGGATAGGAACCGCTCGAAGCGATTACGGTTACTTATTGCCTGTTGAAAAGGCCAAGATCATCAAGCCGTTTGTTCGCAACTTCTTGATTCTGGATATAGAAGCGAATTGTTTTTTCATCTGCTCCTACTGTTGAAACAAAATACCCTCTCGCCCAAAATTTATGTCCTACGAAATTACGTTTCTTATCCGCAATATTCTGAGCCATCCATATTGAGCTCTTTCCTTTCAGAAAACCTAATACTTGGGAAACAGAATGTTTGGGCGGAATTGATATCAACATATGAACATGGTCTTGTATTAAATGTCCTTCTTCAATTCTA
Source organism: Alphaproteobacteria bacterium (assembly GCA_019748065.1). Taxonomy (GTDB): domain Bacteria; phylum Pseudomonadota; class Alphaproteobacteria; order UBA9655; family UBA9655; genus UBA9655. The sequence goes on from JAIEQB010000051.1 coordinate 1,140, forward strand.
CATTCTTTCTGTTGCCCCAACCCATGAAAAACTTCCTTTAGGTCTCTACGAATTAGACCATATAAAACTTTCTTCCGGTATTTTGGGGTAAAAACAACATGGTACTTACATTCCCTCGTGCTATGATTTAAATGATTTGTTAGTCTCGTCATAGAAGGTCTCCTTGCTATGCTTCGAGCGGTCGAACATAGTTTAGGAGATCTTCATTTTATGTAAAACTCTTAGAGTCCTCCGGCATAGCCGGAGGCTTAGCATTTGAGATAGTTACATTAAATGTAAGCTTCTTAAAATTTTGGTATATATTTTAATTATTATTTGCAACGCTTGCATAAGCTTGTAAAGCACGTTGGTGCACATGAATTTCATGGACTTGCTTTTCAAGTGTTTTTTGTTGTTCCCTTAATACAGAAAAGAGCTTCATTAAGGATCCTTGAAGGATATTAAGGTCAGTCTTTAAACTTTTGTCAGCGGCTAAGTCAATGGATTGAACTTCTTGACTTAAATGGATAACGGTTTCGTCTAAATCGTCTAATTGAAACAAAGATTTGTTTTCATAGGAAGCACATAGAGATTCAAGTTTTGAAATGGTGCTTTTTACAGTGTCTTTAATTGTCATGTGTTTCTCCTATTTTTAAATACTTAAAACAAAAAATATTCTGCAACGATGTATTTGTTAATTAAGAAATATTTTTTAACTGTAACAATATGTTAACACATTTTTTGTAAATTGGTAGAAGTTTTTTAAGACTTTCTTAATCATTTTGTTGTAAGATTTTAAAAGAGATGAAGTTTTTTCATTTTTAAAAATAGATAAATATTTATATAATCATGTTGAGATACAGTAGCAACTTATGCTATAGGTATTATATGAAAAGCTAAGTGGTATTTATGCAACCAGATAAAAAAAGACTTAAAGATGCTATCTTGGCTTATTGCTTTTATAAAAAAAGAAATATAAATGACTAAAGGATTGCGTGGGGGTAATGAATGATGAACCAGCCTTTGATACATGAGCTTGACGATTACAATGATTCTGAGATTGAAATTTCTGAGGCAGATATTCAAAGAATTGATGCTAAAGTAAAATGGTATAATCCTGAAAAAGGTTATGGGTTTTTAGTCCCCGATGATGAGTCAAGTGATATCTTTATGCATTTTTCTGTTCTTGATGCCGCAGGATGTCGCCGCGTGGAAGAGGGGGATCGCATTGTTTGTGACATTGGTCCTGGCAGACGAGGCCGTCAAGTTTTGCGCGTTTTAGAAGTCAAATTTGTAGCTCGTGAGCCCCGCTTTGCGCCTGCCTTTATGGGACAACGCTCACCAGCTTTTGACCCTGAAGCTCTTGAAGAAATTGAGGGAGAAGTTAAGTGGTTTAATCCCCTTAAGGGATTTGGCTTTGTGTACCCAGACGACGGAGGGCGCGATATCTTTCTTCATGCTTCCGTACTTCGTGCAGCGGGCTATGAGTCCTTGGAGCCAGGTGTCCGTGTGTCGCTTAAGGTTTCCGGCTCAGAAAGAGGGCGGGAAGCTAGAATCATGACCGTTATACGTTAGGCAGTCATATCACCTCTTTTTAGCGATAAAACTTTTTGAGGAAATTAGAATAACTTTTTCGGCTGAGTTATATTCAAAAAGGCAAGGTCAGGTTTTACCATAGTATTTGGTGTAATCGGGATTGCAGATGACACCCATGGAAATTTAGGCCCCGTCTCTGCTTTCATATATACTTAGCTTTGCGCAAAGTATCATAAAAGAGAAGAGGAAGTTCTTGGCTGGCATCTTCCATTTTTCCTTTCACGTCGCGTATTCCTAAGAGAACGAGTATGAATTTTAGCTCCCGCTTGACTCGTCGCATTTGCTTTGCATGGATATAATGCCCCTCCTTAATGGCAGCTTTCTGAACAACATGCACATAAAACTCTGACGAATCTTTATTTCTGCCCTCCGAGCCGCTGTGCTCAGTTTTACAATAGCCTTGCGCATAAGACCGTTTTCTATTGAAGGGGTAATGTTCTTTTTCTGAACGTTATATCAACAGGAACAAAGTTCACATCTTTGAGCTTGAGAGCCCTAAGTTCGCAAGCAATAGAAAGACTTTCTTGCAATATTGACTATTCGCTAACCATCTTCTTTTCCACTTGGCGCTTCAAACGACTTATGGATTCTGTTAATTTACGATGAGGGGTTGCTTTTAAGAAGGCATCAATTCCCCCATTTTTTTCAACGGTGCGTAATCCCGCCGTTGATACACGCAAACGAACTTTTCCTCCAAGGGATTCACTCAAAAAAGTAGCTTCTTGTAAGTTGACAGCAAAAGTCCGCCGAGATTTATTATTTGCATGGGAAACGTTGTTTCCAGTCATTACTTTTTTTCCTGTAATGTCACATTGACGTGTCATGATGCTTTTTCCTCATTCAACTAAAACTGTCAAAGATGTAAGTGAGATTTTGCAAAAGGTCAAGAAAGTTTTGCCATTTTTCTTCTGGATGTAGCCCAGGTCCCCCAATGGGGCTGAGAAATTTGAGTTTGTAGTTAGCTTTCCTTTCAGGAGGTAAATTTCCGTATTTACCATTCGGCACATGTTTTATTTGCTGCCATTCCCCTGAAAGTTCAATCACGGCAACGGTTTGTCCTTGATCCTTCATATCCTTTTCTAAAAGTTGTTCAAGTCCTCCTGCTTTTGCATTACTTTGAGTATAGAATGGCAAAAGAGACAAATAGTATGGTTTTCTAGGGACCTTTAAGCACCAGTTGAGAGGATGGTCTTCTGCAGCTTTATGGTCAGCGTCAAGTTTTATCTTTCCCTCAGCAACTTCCCTTTGAGCTGCGTCCTCAACAGCTATTTTTCTTTGGGCGAGGTACTGGGCAATCTAAGCGAAGCTGGGCAGATAGTTGAAATAGGTGCTAATCTCTATATGGCCAGATGTAGGTTCCACATCGCCTTCATCTGTTACTTGAGTTGATATTGACGCTCCAGAATAGCTGCTAGATCTCGCGTTAGATCTTAAATAATACTGTAAGCTTTTCTCTAGGATAGAGAGCTTGGAAGGATCCTTTTTATGATTAAGATGCTGAAGAATCTCAACAATCATGGGGTTCCATGTATCACCTTCTTCTCTCAGCGTAGAAGTAAAACGACCGATATGTCGTAACAAGGCCAAGCGTCCTGACTGAGCTCCCCTTGCCAAAACACTAAAATCTATAAAACCATTATCTTGACTAAAGCATCCTCGTGCTATTTAAAATAGAGGGGACCTCACCATATGGGTTATTAATGGGCATGCTTCAAGAATCGGTTTTTTTCTCTCCTGCCTTTAGAGGCGCTTTATTCAAAGCCCTTTCTTGCCTTTGTTTTGCCGGCATTTATGGATGTGTTCACTATTTTTCTCATTCGGCTAAAATACTCGGAATTCCTCCTCTCTCTGCACCAGAACTCGCTTTTTTCGAGACCCTTTTTGCTCTGTTATTTATTCTCCCCTGGGCCTTGAAAACAGGAAAAATGGCCTTCATCATCACCCAGCCCTCTCTTTATATTGGACGTGCCGTCGTTGTCGCCCTTGGGGTCATTCTTTGGTACATAGCTCTGTCTCAAATGTCCCTCGTTCAAGTGGTGGCCTTTAAATATACAACACCTTTATTTACATTATTCGGCGCGCACTTTTTCTTGAGAGAAAGCTGTAGCTGGAGGCGGGGGAGCGCCATCCTCTGTTCCTTTATTGGCGCTTTGTTTATCTCGGGAGGTGACCTGTTTGAAGGAAAAGCCAGTTGGCAGGACTTAAGCTTTCTCGCCCTCTTCCCTTTAGGCGCCACTGCTTGTCATGCCCTGGCAGCGATTTTTGGAAAAAAGCAATCCTCCAATGACTCCCCGCAAACGATCACCCTTTACCTTCTTCTCCTCACCCTGCCCCTTTTTGCGATAACCTCTCTTCCTGAGTGGGTCACTCCCCTCTCCTGGCAATGGCCTTGGCTAATTTTTATGGGAGGACTTTTGGCTTGCGCTTATATTTCCCTTAGTCAAGCCTATGTGGCTGTTGAAATCATTTACCTTATTCCCATTAGTTTCACACGCCTGATTGCAGCCGCCGCCATCGGAATAACGTTCTTTCATGAATGGCCCACACCTTGGACATGGACGGGCTCTTTCCTTATTTTAGGAGCCACGATGGCTTTGTGTCATTATGAGATGAAAAGAAAAACCCTTTCAGTAATCTAGTTGACAAGCGCCCCATAAAATCCTATGGTCTCGTCATATTCATCACGTCAGTCCTCGCGTTGCGAGCACTGGCGCGTTTTTGTTAGAAAATAATTAGGAAAGACTTGTGTTTGAGAATTTAACGGGTCGTCTTGGCTCCATCATTGATAAGCTTAAAGGACGCGGCGCCTTAACGGAGGCAGACGTAAAAGCTGCCTTGCGCGAAGTGCGCATTGCTCTTTTAGAAGCCGATGTGGCCTTGCCCGTTGTGAAAGATTTCATTGCTCAAATCCAGGAAAAAGCCATTGGCCAGGAAGTTTTGCGTAGTATCAGCGCCGGACAAATGGTGGTCAAAATCGTTCATGACGCTTTAGTTGAATTTTTAGGCCAAGAAGTTGTAGATATTGAACTGCGAGCAACACCACCTGTGGTTATCCTGATGGTAGGGTTGCAAGGTTCGGGTAAAACCTCCATGACCGCAAAACTCGGAAGTTACCTGTCAAAGAAGCAAAAGAAAAAAGTCCTGATGGCCTCCCTTGACGTTTATCGCCCTGCCGCGCGCGAGCAGCTTCAAACCTTGGGCCAACAATGCCATATTGAAACCCTTTCCATTATCAGCGATGAAAAACCCCTTAAAATTACGGAGCGGGCCCTGAAGCAAGCCCGTCTTGAAGGGTATGATGTGCTTATTCTCGATACAGCCGGTCGCCTTCATATCGATCAAGATCTTATGAATGAAGTAGTTGCGGTTCGAAAGCTTTCAAACCCCGCAGAGGTTATCCTCGTCGCCGATGCTATGACCGGTCAAGATGCGATCACAATTGCTAAAGAATTTGATGACAAGGTTGGCGTAACCGCCATCGCTCTCTCCCGTATTGATGGTGATGCCCGCGGTGGTGCGGCTCTGTCCATGCGCGCTGTCACTGGCAAACCTTTAAAGCTTCTTGGGACAGGTGAAAAACCGGATCAGCTAGAGCTCTTTCACCCCGATCGTATTGCCAACCGTATTTTGGGTATGGGCGATGTGGTCAGCCTTGTAGAAAAAGCTTTTGAGACCGTTGACCAGGAAGAAGCTGAAAAGCTGGCTAAGCAAATGCAGAAAGGGGAATTTGATTTTGATTCCTTAGAAGCCCAGCTTCTTCAAATGAATAAGATGGGTGGACTTTCGAGCTTGATGGGAATGATTCCTGGTGTTAATAAGTTTAAAGATAAAATCGCCCAAGCAGGAATTGATGATCGCTTTGTTCAAAGGCAAGTTGCCATAATTCGCTCAATGACAAAGCATGAAAAGAAGGATGCACGTCTGATTAATGGCTCACGTAAACGCCGCATCGCTTTGGGAAGCGGCACATCCGTTCAGGATGTGAATAAACTTCTCAAGCAGTTTCGGGACATGAGCGATATGATGAAACGCATGAAAAAACTTGGCAAAAGAGGCCTCTTGCGCCAAGGATTACCGGGCCTTATGCCCCGCCGTTAACCCTTAGTAAGGAAAGAAAGGAACCATGGCTTTAAAAATTCGTCTAGCACGAGGTGGTGCTAAAAAACGCCCATTTTTTCAAATCGTCATCGCCGACGCACGCTCACCACGTGACGGCCGCTTTGTCGAAAAAGTGGGAACCTATAACCCCATGTTGTCCCATGACAATGAGGACCGCATTCGATTAAATTCCGACCGAATCAAGTATTGGCTGAGTGTTGGCGCTCAACCGACGGATCGGGTCGCCCTTTTCTTAGGAAAAGCAAACCTTATTGAAATGCCTACGGTTCGCAAAACCCCCTTGAAGTCGGCTCCTAAGGCCAAAGCCCAAGAGCGTCTCAAGGCAGAAGAAGAAGCTAGATTAGCGAGGGAAGAAGCCGCTAAAGCTCCTCCTCCCGCACTAGAGCCTGAGCCTGAAGTTGCTGCAACCTCTGTAGAAGCTGAAGCACCAACTGAAGCAGAAAATCCAGCTCCAGCTGAAGATGAAGCGTCAGCGTAAGGATCGTTTATGACCTCGAGCTCTTCCACCTCCCCTTCCCTCTTTTGCGCCGCTGTCGTAGCAGCTGCTCACGGCGTGCGTGGCCATGTGAAGGTGAAGTGCTTTTTGGAGAATCCCACGGAATTCAACAAACTCTCACCCTACTGCGATAAAAAGGGTGAGGAAGCCTATCGAGTCAAAAAAGTCCTATCTCAAAAAGGAGATATGCTTATTGTCTCCCTTGAAGGGGTCTCTGACCGTAACTATGCGGAGCAAATGAGGGGAACGGAGCTTTTTGTGCCGCGCTCTAAATTGCCAGTCCTTTCAGGAAACACGTTCTATCACCATGATCTTATTGGTCTTAAGGTTCACTCTTCTCAAGGGGTTTTACTTGGGGACGTGCACGCGCTTTATAATTTTGGCGCCGGCGACATTCTTGAGGTCAAAACGCCCCAAGGAAAACTTGAAATGCTTCCTTTTACAAAGGATTGCGTTCCTGAAATCCATTCTGAAGAGGGACAACTTGTGTTAAGTCAAGAAGGTGAAACATATCTCACCCGGGAGGAAAGCGATGCGTAAAGTGACCATCCTGACCCTTTTTCCGGAAATGTTTCCCGGACCTTTGGGCCACTCCCTTTTGGGAAAGGCTCTCGAGAAAAAGGTATGGCAATTGGATGTGGTCGACATTCGCAGCTTCGCAGAGGACAAGCATCAAACCGTTGATGATACCTGTTTTGGCGGGGGACCTGGCATGGTCATGCGCCCGGATATTATTGATAAAGCACTTTCATCCGTCATGGAAAAGGACAAAGCTCGTCTGATTCACCTCACCCCCAGGGGACAGGTTTTTGGACAGCGTTTAGCGCAAGAAGTGGCCTTCTCACCCCTCCCTCTTGTGTTCCTCTGCGGCCGCTATGAAGGCATTGATCAACGAGTTCTAGATGAATGGCAGGCCGAGGATGTTAGCTTAGGTGACTTTGTCCTGACGGGCGGTGAGCTTGCCGCCATGACTATTTTGGATGCGACTTTGCGCTTGATCCCTGGGGTTATTGGCGATGAGACGTCTCTTGAAGAGGAAAGCTTTTCAACGGGTCTTCTTGAATACCCTCACTACACCCGTCCACGGGTTTGGAAGGGATATGAAGTGCCCGAGGTCCTTTTATCCGGCCACCATGAAAAGATTCAGGCTTGGCGGCAGGAACAAGCGATCAAGATTACGCAAGAACGGCGCCCTGATTTATGGAATTTATATATACAACAACATCATTTAACTTAAGGAGAAGAGAGATGAATCTTTTACAAAACTTTGAGCAAGAACAGCTCAAAAAATTAACGGAAAGTAAGACATTTCCTGACTTTCGTGCAGGAGATACTGTCAAAGTCATGGTAAAGGTTGTAGAAGGTACCCGTGAGCGGATCCAAGCCTTTGAGGGCGTTTGTATCGCAAGGAAAAATGCGGGGATTAATTCCTCATTTACCGTTCGCAAAATTTCCTATGGCGAAGGCGTTGAGCGTATTTTTCCCCTTTATTCCCCTAACATTGAAGTTAAGCTGGTCCGCAGAGGTATCGTACGCCGTGCGAAACTTTACTATCTTCGCGGCCTGACAGGCAAAAAAGCGCGTATTGCTGAAAAAATCACCCGCAAGACGGGAGCTGAAGTCCTGTTAGCTCAAAAGCAAGAGGAGATCGTCCCAGTAGAGACAACTGTCGAAAACGTTTCTGTTAAAGAAGCAAAGTCAGAGGAATAAAATCTCTAGATCCTGAGTCCACCCCAAAGGGCTCCTCAGGATCTTTTTATTTCCTGCGCTTTTATAACATCCTCGTGGTAAGGACAGCCCTCTTCAGCGCAGAGGACAAAAGCCTCCGTTACACTTTCCGGCAAAGGAAGAACTGAGGCCCTTTCCTTTCCCCCCATCCATTCGGCGCCCATGTCAGTACGTAAACCTCCTGGATCTATCAGGTTAATCCGGAAATTGCGGTGTTTCACTTCCAAGGCATAGTTTTTCACCATCGCCTCAAGAGCCGCCTTGCTCACCGCATAGGGGCCTCGGTAGGCCGTTGGCATTGTGGCAACATCACTTGTTACAAATATAAGGCGCCCTATTTGAGCTTCTATCAGAAGAGGTTCCACCGCACGTAGAAGATGCCAGTTGACATGAAGGTTTGTGGTCATGATCTTATGCCATGCTGTTGGAGTGACATGGGTCATGGGAGTCGCATCACCAAGAATCGCAGCATTACCTACAAGAATATCCAAGCAACCAAAACGCTCAGCCAATGATTTCGCAAGATCATCAAATCGGAGAAGATCCGTTAAATCAAAGGGCACAAGAAGGGCGGGAGGCCCATATTGTTGGACGATATCATCCACTTCCTCAAGGGCTGCCACGTCTCGTCCAATAAGGATAAGCTGCGCCCCTTCTTGGGCAAAACGTTTAGCAACGGCTGCTCCCAAACCACGGGAAGCGCCCGTAATGAGGGCAATCTTATTTTTAAGGCGCTGTGTCATAGGCCCATGATGACGGAAGCCATCAAAAATGAAAAGGGGAATTCGAGGGCAGGATGCAAAGTCAGATTCATTTTTTAAGCAGAATCTTCCTCAAAATTGAAAATCATCACCCTTAATTTTAAAGCAAATTCAATTAGTTAATGTTATTTCGTGAAAATTGTATTATGAAAGTAAGATTTTCATGATAAGCTCTTTTTTATGAAAAGAGATGCTTTTATCAAAGAAATTAATCAACTCTTTCGAGTGCATCCTGCGATCGCCCTTTTAGGGCCGCGGCAGTGTGGAAAAACAACCTTAGCCCAGATGTACGCTGAAACTCATCAGCCTACAAAAAGATTTGATCTAGAAAATCCGGAAGACCTTCTTTTGCTAGAGAACCCAATGTTAGCTCTCTCAGAGCTTGAAGGACTTATCATTCTTGATGAAATTCAAAGGCGTCCTGATTTATTTCCGGTTTTACGGGTTTTGATTGATCAGCATAAAGAAAATAAAAAGTTTCTTATTTTAGGCAGCGCTTCAAGAGACTTGATTCGCCAGTCTTCAGAAACTCTTGCTGGAAGGTTGGCCCACATTGAAGTCACACCTTTTTCTTATTGGGAGGTAAGAGAGATCAACAAACTTTGGGTAAGAGGAGGATTTCCTCTTTCTTACCTTGCTCCATCAGAATTTGATGGATTTAATTGGCTCAAGTTTTACATTACAAGCTTTCTTGAAAGAGATGTTCCAAGCTTAGGGATTAATGTCCCCGCAGCGACCTTAAGACGTTTCTGGATGATGCTCGCTCATTATCATGGAAATATTTTTAATGCCTCTGAGATTGGTAAATCTTTAAGCGCCTCCACAACAGCCATCCGTCACTATATCGATATTCTTGTGGGAACGTTCATGATTCGCCAGTTACAGCCCTGGGTAGAAAATATTAAGAAGCGGCAGGTCAAAACACCGAAAATCTATTTTAGAGACAGCGGGATCTTTCATTCCTTTTTAGGCATAAAAAGTCAGGAGGATCTTTTCCATCACCCCAAAATGGGGACTTCATGGGAAGGTTTTGCACTTGAAGAAATTATTCGTTTTCATAAAGCCGATCCTGAGGATTGTTTCTTCTGGGCGGTCCATAGTCAAGCAGAGCTCGACTTACTTATTGTAAAGGGAGGAAAAAAGATTGGATTTGAAATTAAATATACGGATGCTCCTAAAATCACAAAGTCCATGCATATCGCCCTTGAAACCCTTCATCTTGATTCATTGACGATCATTTATCCTGGAAAACAATCCTTTTCTCTGTCAGAAAAAATAAGAGTCATGGGCCTTGAGGGATATTTGAAGGAATAATAAAAAATCGTTTAATGCGTCGTTTAACTCCTCGCAATGACAGAGTTTATTGTTTTTAAAGGATAAAATCAGCGGTTTATCCAAAATTGATCATTTAATAAAATTTTATTAGTATTACAATAAAGCAAGGCATATGTCCTATGCAAAAATTATGCGAGCTTTTCAAAGCAAAGGGCTTTATATAAAAACCAGTAAAAAATTATTTAGGTGGTGTTATGAAATATTTTAAGTCTTTTTTGTTAGCGTCCGTTTTTTCTTGGGCCCTTATCCCTGCTTCTCTTTCAGCGCTAACACCTGATGAATTAGCAGATCACATTAGGAACAGTCGCTCATGCCCAGTAGCTTCTATTGTTCGTCAAGAACCCGCCGCAGAAAGAGGATGGTTCTCTTCTTTCCGTCAAAAAACAGGAAATGCACTCCGTTGGTTTGGCGATAAGTTGCGAACTGAAGAAGATTCTCGGACGGCAGCAGGCCATGTAAGCCAAATGACAAAAGATGGAGCCGCAGCTGCTCTTTCTTATAAGACTGGATTTTCCTTTACTCGTGATATTTTTAATCCTATTGGAAATGCTCTCCGAACCGTTGGACAATGGATTAAAGGCGGCGAAGAAACCCAAACGACAACACGTGTTGTCTTAAACAATCTAGGACTTAATAAGAGCTCAAAGGATGCCGACGTTGCAGAGGCTCTTCGCAAGGCAGCCGAAGCTTCCCTTAAAGCAGATGCAGCTACAGCTGTTAAAACTTATGAGGATGTTGTTTTGGGACTTAATAAGCGTGGGCTTTCTACAAAAAGCTTAGATACAGAACAAACTTACTTAAGCGCTCTTGCTGGACAAACTCTAGTTAAGAATTCAAATGTATCTTATGAGACCTTTTCTCAAGAAATGTTTATTCATGGAATGCCAGTTCTTGAAAAAATGAATGGAATCAAAGACGCTGCTGATGGTGAGAAGTTAGATCTGATGAACACTTATCTCAGGCAAGTTTTTCAAACTGAAAGCGCTAAGATAAAGTTTGACGCAGCCCGTCTTGCTGCTGCACCTGCTGCCTAACTTTAATCTTAAATAAAATATTCATAGGGACTGTACTTGAAATATAAAGTATAGTCCCTATATTATTATCAGGTGTTAATTTATTGGAGATTATTATGGTAAAAAAGTTTTCTTATTTAGTAAGTGTATCTGTATTGGCAAGTAGTTTATTAAGCTCCGCAAGCCACGCGGTTTATGATGAAGAACTTCGAGGCGTTATTAATGCTTTTCAAACCTCTCGGTCACCAGTCGCCTCTTCTTCTGCTCCTATCTCTTCTCCCTCTAGCGATGAGTCTTCTTGGTGGAGTAGTGTCTGCGCACTTGGGAGTTCCGTTCTTTCAGGAACAGGGCACACTCTCCGCTATGTTGGTGACTGCGTAAGAGGGAACGACTCTCCTGTAGGTGACTTGTTAGTAAGCAACGGTCTTTCTCTTGCAGGAACAACCACATATAATGGTATGTCTGCAGCTCCTCTGATCAAGTCCGTAACGGCTGACCCAGGTGCTTTAGGATCTTGTCGAAAGACAGGTGGAAATGCTCTACGCTATTTTGGAAAACTTATGGCTGGAGAAACACCAACCCTTGAACGAACAATCCGTCAATTTTGGATTGACAAGAGAGTTGCTGAGACTGAAGACGTTTTCACAAGTACAGCTTGTGCTCTTTACCGTTCCGAACTAAGTGGCGTTGATGAGATAAAGTTGAATTATCGTAAATTTATCGAGTCGTGGAATGGCAGTTCATATGCAGTTCCTTCTCTGGATACAGAGAAAAACGTTGAATATTTTTTAAAGGGAATTATTCGCGGATTTGTAATGAATAACCAGATCATGAGTGAGTTTTCTTCTATTTCTCCTCAAATGGCTGCCCTAGGAATTACTTATGAAAATCTCCCTGTAACAAAGGCTATTACAGCAGAAACACTTATTACTAACTCAGCCGATAGGGAAAAGCTTGCTCCAGCGGCTCTTAAGGAACAGGTTGACCGAGCTCGTCAAGAGGCTTTCATGGGCTTTGTAACTGCAACTTACGCAATCGAATCTGTTAAAAAACAAGCTGATGACGCTCGACAGATAAGTTTGCACATTCCTTCTGCTCTCCCTGCGCCTTCAACACCCCTTCCCCTCATGATTGAGTATCATAAAGATCCAGATCAAGGTCATGGTGATAGTTCTAATTATGAAAGCGACAAATAAAAAGCAGAAGAAATTGACTAACCTTTGACGTCTTCCTAAAAAGCCCGCCTTAATGGCGGGCTTTTTTGTATAGAAAAATCTATCCAATCACCAACTTTTCAACCTGCAGCCGCTTTTCCATATCTTCACGGCCATATTTTTGGCTCTCAAGCAGGATGTCTGCAAGGGTCTTGTCATCTAGACTCGAGGAAGGACGCACCTCCACATGTTGAGAAAGGCCCGTTGTCTTTTCAAGGGCGCTCACCGTTAAAAGCCCTTCCACATCCACAGTAAAATCCACACGCACCCGGGCCATACCGGCAGGAAGAGGCGGCAGACCTTTAAACTCAAAGCGTGCCAGGGAACGGCAATCTTGAACAAATTCCCGCTCGCCCTGAACTACATGAATCACCATACCCCCTTGCCCATCCTCTTGAGTTGTAAATTCTGAAGAGGCCAAGGCCGGAAGTGGCGTGTTGCGCGGAATAATTTTTTCCACAAGCCCTCCCCTAATCTCCAGACCTAAGGAAAGAGGTGTTACATCCAGGAGAAGCGTATCTGAAGCATTGACAAGCCCATGAGCGACAAGCGCCGCGCCCAGGGCCACCGCCCGGTCGGGGTCAATGTTACAAAGGGGCGCTTTGGCGAAAAAGGCTTCAACCTCCTGCCTCACCAAAGGCATGCGGGTCATCCCCCCCACCAAGACAACCCCTTGAATGTCCTTGGGATTGATGGCAGCATCCTTAAAAACTCGAGCTGTAATATCAATTGTTTTTCGAACAAAAGGACGTGCAATCGTCTCCAGATCCTTACGTGCAACCCCTTCATAGGTTTCTAGCTGAGATAGCTTTTCCTTAATTTCACGTACATTTATAGTATTTAAATATGTGGCTAGAGCCTCATCAATATCATCCCCACCGAGGGCAAGGTCCCCCCCAGTTGCGAGCACCTGAAAAACGCCCTTTTGAAGCTTGAGCAGAGACAAATCAAAAGTCCCACCGCCAAAATCATAGATAGCATAAAGGCCTTCAGCTCCTGTCTCAAGCCCGTATGCCAGAGCTGCAGCCGTGGGCTCATTAATAAGGCGTAAGACCTTCATCCCCGCAAGAGCGGCTGCCTGCTTTGTCGCTACGCGCGCGGCTTCATCAAAATAAGCGGGAACCGTAATCACAGCTGCCTCTAACGGCACGCCAAGATTTTTTTCCACTCTATCACGGATGTGGCTCAAAATGTGGCTTGCCACCTCCACAGGAGTCAATGTGTGAGATCTCAACTTTAATTGAATGCTTTGCCCCATGAGGCGCTTGGTCGACGAAAGCCGTTCAAGTGGGGAAATATCTCCCACACAGAAACCCTCCTCCTCAAGACTCAAGATGGACGGAATGAGGGAGCCAATAACTTTCGGGGTTGTATTGGGAACATAGGCCACAACCGAATGGGTTGTGCCGAGGTCAATTCCAACCACAACGCCCTTTTTAGGGTTGTGAAGGTCAGGGGTTTGTCCTGGCTCGACGAGTTGAATGGGCATTATTTTCTTACCTTTTGAACATAATTTAAGCGATAGAGGGCTTTTGTCGCCCGCTCATCCTGATGGTGTTCAAGGGCCTGGGTGAGCTCTTGCAACAAGGCAGCTTCTTCATGAGCTAATTCAGACATTATATCCTCACCGGCCTCCGTACGCTCATGCCATTCAATTACCTTTGGCAGAAATTCCGGATCATGATTCAGTAAAGAAACGCCCCTCGCTTCCAACAAACAGGTCGCTCGATCCAGAGGATTTTTGAGAAGAGTATAGGCCTGATTCACAAGGGTCGCTTGATGAGTGACGTCCCTCTTTTTAGCCTCGTCAGCAAGGGGAAATCGATCGGGATGAGTATTGCGTTGAGCAGCGAAGTAAGCCTGCTCCAGCACGTTTAAGTCAATGTTAAAGGTTTTTTCTAAACCAAGAGTCTCATAGGGGTCAAACATGGAAGGATTCCCCACACCCGCACATCCCCTTGGCATTGGGATTATTAAACACAAAGCCTGAAGTCAGCTTATCCTCCACAAAATCCATTTCTGATCCCATGATGAACATCACCGCTTTGGGGTCGATCAAAACCTTAATATCGTGAACGTTAATAACCTCATCGTAAGGTCCGACCTCATCAGCAAACTCAAGGGTATAGGAAAGCCCAGAGCACCCCTTTGAACGCAGGCCAATGCGTATCCCGCAGGACGGTTTTCCGCGCCCTTCCAGCAAGGTTTTCACATGACCCGCGGCCGCTTCCGTTAAGGTTAAAATTGGTTTTGTCATTTAAGCACTCGGATGTTTCGCTTTGTAATCGCGAATCGCTGCTCTTATGGCATCTTCCGCCAACATAGAACAATGAATCTTCACCGGGGGCAGGGACAAATGCTGGGCAATGGTGGTATTCTTAATCTCTCCCGCCTCCTCCAAGCTTTTTCCCTTAATCCATTCGGTCACAAGGGAACTGGAAGCAATGGCAGACCCACAGCCAAAGGTTTTAAATTTGGCGTCTTCAATAATCCCCTGGTCACTCACCTTAATCTGGAGTTTCATAACGTCCCCACAAGCCGGCGCGCCGACAAGGCCTGTACCAACAGCTGCATCTTGGGCATCTAAGGAGCCCACATTGCGGGGGTTTTCATAATGATCAATTACTTTTTGAGAATAAGCCATAACGCTCTCCTTTTTTAATGTTCAGCCCACTGGATGGACTTGATGTCAATGCCTTGACGGCTCATCTCCCACAAAGGACTCATGTCCCGCAGGCGATTAACTTCTTTAATAATCATTTGCGCAGCCGTATCCACATCTTCTTCCGTAGTAAAACGACCAAAACCAATGCGCAAAGAGGTGTGGGCCATTTCAACTTCAACTCCCAGTGCGCGTAAAACATAAGACGGCTCGAGAGAGGCGGAAGTACACGCCGAACCGGAAGAAAGAGCTAACTCTTTAATTCCCATCATCAACCCCTCCCCTTCCACATGAGCAAAGCTGATATTTAAATTTCCTGGAATACGCTGCTCCGCATCACCATTAAGGTAAACCTCTTCAAGGCTATCTTGAATGGCCTTATAAAAACGCGCATTTAAAGCCTTTAAACGGATAGATTCTGCTGACATTTCTGTTTGAGCAAGAGCACAAGCTTCACCCAATCCTACACATAAGGGAGTCGAAAGGGTGCCAGAACGCATTCCCCGCTCCTGCCCTCCTCCATTAATTAGGGCTTGTAGGCGTACGCGCGGCTTCCGCCGGACATAAAGGGCTCCCACGCCTTTAGGGCCATAAAGTTTATGGCCGGAAAGGCTGAGAAGATCAATGTTCATGGCATTCACGTCAAGGGGAATTTTACCAACCGCTTGGGCCGCATCCGTGTGGAAAAATACGCCCGCGTCGCGGCAAATTTTTCCAATCTCGGCAAGGGGTTGAATCACCCCAATTTCATTATTCACTGCCATAATAGAGACAAGCACGGTTTGATCCGTAATAGCTTTGCGGAGATCATCAAGATCAATAATCCCGTTTGATTTGACGGGCAAATAGGTGACCTTAAAGCCTTCCTGCTGCAAATGACGGCAGCTGTCCAAAACACACTTATGTTCCGTGGAACAGGTGATGATATGGTTTTTCTGCTCCTTATAAAAGTGGGCTACTCCTTTAATAGCTAAATTGTTGGCCTCGGTCGCACCACTGGTAAAAATGACTTCGCGCGGGTCGGCACAAAGGATAGCTGCCACTTGCTCACGGGCGTGATCCACCGCCTCTTCTGCCTTCCAGCCGTAGGCATGGCTACGGGAATGGGGATTACCAAATTCTTCCGTAAAATAAGGCAACATCATTTTTAGCACCCTGGGGTCGCAAGGCGTTGTGGATTGATAATCTAAATATATGGGGCGCTTTACCATCAACTGGCTTCCTTCATTTTCTGAGACAAGAAAATCTCATTCCATGCCTTTATAAAATTGTCTATGTCTTTTTCCGATGTCTTCCATCCCATACTCATGCGGATCGCACATTTGACTGTCTCTGAGGAAAGCCCCATGGCCCTTAAAACGTGGGATTCTTTTGTTTTTCCTGAAGAGCAAGCCGCGCCCATACTAATGGCAATGCTTTTAAGATCAAAAGACATCAATTGAAGTTCGGAAGAAACGCCGGGCATTCCCAAACAAAGCACATGGGCCGCACGCGGACTTTCCTTTCCATGCACTTGGGCCATGGGCAGAGCTTCTTCCACCTTTTTCTGTAACCCTCGAAGGCGTTTTATTTGCTCTTCGCGCTCTGACAAAGCTTCCAAAGCCGCTGCAGCAAACCCTACAATAAGGGGCGCTGCCAGGGTTCCCGAGCGCATACCAAATTCCTGACCACCTCCTCGGATAAGAGGGTGAAGGTGGAGATCTTCTTTTAAAACAAGAGCGCCAATACCGGTAGGGCCTCCACATTTATGGGAAGAGAGAGTCATCATATCCACCCCCAACTCTTCAAAGAAAAGGGGAATGTGGCCCAAGGCTTGGCTGGCATCTGTGTGAACTTTCCACCCCAGCTTTCGCGCCATTATAACGGCCTCTGGAAGAGGTTGAATAACGCCCGTTTCGTTATTGACTAACATCAAAGAAAGAAGCCCCGGACTCTCAAAGGAAGAAAGTAGTTCTTCAAGCCGTTCAAGATCAATCACCCCTTCCGCTGTAACAGGGGCTATACAAGGATTCTCATGAACTTTCAAAACAGATTCATGTTCGATGGAGGATATCACAAGAGGGATCTCCCCCAAGCCAGACAGAGCCAAGGCATTGGCTTCCGTGCCACCACTTGTAAACACCAAACGCTGACCGTGAACTCCTTTGACAAGAGATTTCCGCGCCTCATCAATTAGAGCCCGTATTTTTCGTCCTGCAAAATGGGGAGAAGAAGGATTTCCCTCAAGATCATAAACTTCCAGCATGGCTTTTTTAGCACAGGGTCTTAAGGGAACGGAGGCATTGTAATCGAGATAGATCATACAACCCGCCTTTCACACACATCCGCCAAGGAAATCCCATGCAAATATTGGTGCATCTGAGCCCCTAAACCTGCCCACAGAGTATGGGTAAGACATTTTGCATTTGTTCCAAGGCAACCTGTGGAAGATGATTTATCACAGCGGGTCGTTTCGATGGGCTCACCAATGGCCTCTAAGATCTCTGAAATGCGGATAGCTTCTGCCTCACGGGCAAGGGTATAGCCCCCAAGGTGGCCGCGGGTACTGGCCACGAAGCCTTTCTGACGAAGTTTCAAAAACAATTGTTCAAGATAGGAAATGGGCAAGGATTGGCGCTGCGCAATTTCTGTCAATGCCAAAGGTTTGCCTTGTCCATAATAGGCAAGATCCACCAAAGCCATCACTGCATAGCGTCCTTTTGTGCCGAGTTTCATACAAAACATCCTTGATTCATTTTGTACTTGTAGAATTCCCGACTAAATTAGTCAAGTATGAAAAATAAAAGAATTAAATCCCCAGGGCCTTACGTTGCAAGCTCGTAATTTCCTCAATACCGTGACGTGCTAAGGCCATCATCTCTAAGAGAGCTTTCTCTTCAAAGGGAGATTCTTCCGCCGTTGTTTGCACTTCAATAATTGCGCCCGCATCGGTAAGAACAAAGTTAGCATCCGCTTGGGCGGTGCTATCCTCACTGTAATCTAAATCAAGAACGGAAATGCCATTCACAATCCCACAAGAAACCGCCGCAACCTGATGAGATAAAGGAAGAGTTTCAATCTTTCCTCCTTCAACAAGGGTCTGGAGCGCCCGATAAAGGGCTACATAAGCTCCGGAAATAGCTGCTGTACGCGTGCCGCCATCGGCTTGGAGAACATCACAATCAATGGTAATTTGTCGCTCTCCTAGGGCTTTTAAATTCACTACAGACCGTAAAGCCCGCCCAATAAGGCGCTGAATTTCTTGGGTGCGGCCAGTCTGTTTTCCACGCGCCGCTTCCCGATCTACTCGCGAATGGGTTGAGCGGGGCAGCATTCCATATTCGGCGGTAATCCAGCCCGTTCCTTTGTTTCTTAAAAAGGGAGGGACTCTTTCTTCAACGGAGGCCGTACACAGCACATGTGTATCCCCAAACTTTGCCAGGCAAGACCCCTCAGCATGTTTTGAAAAACCTACCTCAAAGGAGATGGGACGAAGCTGATCAGAACGGCGGCTAGAGTGACGCATAAAAAACCTCCTTCAAGAGATTGACGTAAGCTCCCCTCATTACTACATTTCAGATAAGGTGAAAAGAGTTATGACGAAATTAGAAGAATTAGATAAAAGATCGCGCGAAGTTTTCCGCCATATTGTGGATTCCTATGTGGAAACGGGCGAGCCCGTCGGGTCTAAATCCCTTTCGGGACGCCTTGATATGTCTCTCTCCCCAGCTACAATTCGTAGCATCATGGCTGATTTGGAAGCCAATGGTCTTTTGTATGCTCCCCATACTTCAGCAGGGCGCCTTCCGACGGAAGCTGGGCTTCGTCTTTTCGTTCACGGTATTTTGGAAATTGGCGATCTCGCCCCTCAAGAGCAAAAAGAGATTGATCAGCTTTGCAAGTCAACAGGCAAGAACCGCGCTGATCTATTAGAAGATGCCACCAAAGCACTTTGTGGCCTTAGCCGTTGTGCAGGAATTGTTTTAGCTCCCAAATCCGAATCCATTTTAAAGCATGTTGAATTTGTGAATTTAAGCCCAGGCCGGGTTCTTGTGATTTTGATTACGGAAGATGGCTTGGTTGAAAATCGTATCATTGAGGTACCCCAGGGCATTCCTCCCTCAAATCTTATTGAGGCTGGGAATTATCTGAACAGTCGCCTTGCGGGTAAAACCCTTCATGAAGCCAAAACTAAAATTTTGGGCGAACTTGAAGAAAATCGTTCTCAATTGAATCTTCTTTCCGCCGATGTCGTCGAAAAAGGATTGGCCATTTGGGCTGGCAAAGGAACCGCCACCTCCCTTATTGTCCGCGGCCAATCAAATCTTCTCCAGGACGTACGTCATGTGGATGAACTTAATCGTATTCGAACTCTTTTCGATGCCCTCGATACTCAAGAGGAACTTGTGGAATTACTCGACGCTGCCATTGCGGCTCAAGGCGTTCAAATCTTTATCGGCTCTGAAAACGACCTATTTTCCCTTTCAGGATGTTCGCTGATTGTGTCCCCTTATTCAGCAGATCAGGGCCGAGTTGTGGGGGCTATTGGTGTCATAGGACCTGCGCGCTTAAATTATAGTCGCATTATTCCTATGGTTGATTATACTGCAAAATTAATTAGTAAAACGATAGGGTAGAAGATGACGAAAGATGAAGAACTTCCTATGGAAGAAGAAGTCCTCCCTCCGGAAGAGGAAGGTAAAGAAGAGATAGACCTCCAAGCTGAGGTTGACAAACTCAAGGATCAACTTTTAAGAACCGTTGCCGAACTTGAAAATTATCGTAAACGAGCTGAAAGAGAGCGAGAAGAAACTGCAAAATATGCTATCTCTAGTTTTGCACGAGAGCTTTTGAGCGTTGCTGATAATCTAAGAAGAGCTCTTGAAAGTGTCCCTGAAAAACATGATGAGCCCGAAAAGCTTTTAGAAAGCCTTATGGAAGGCGTTGAAATCACCGAAAAAGAACTTCTTTCTGCTTTCAAAAAGCATGCCATCGAGAAAATTGATCCCCTAGGACAACCTTTTAATCACCACTTGCATCAAGCTATGTTTGAGCAAGAAGATCCAGATCAACCCATAGGAACCGTAATCCACGTCATGCAAGTAGGATATCAAATTCATGATCGGCTCCTACGTCCTGCTCTTGTAGGAGTTGTTAAAGGAAAAAAATCGGACGCCACATTGACACCATCTGACCCCCTTCCTACATAAGAAGAAGAGTCAATTTTACATTAATAGAAAGAGGAAGAAAAATGAGTAAAGTTATTGGAATTGATCTTGGTACAACCAACTCCTGTGTTGCCATTATGGATGGAAAGGAAGCTCGCGTTATCGAAAATGCGGAAGGCGCACGCACCACGCCATCAATGGTTGCCTTTACAAACACAGGTGAGCGTCTCGTAGGACAAGCCGCAAAACGTCAAGGTGTTACCAACCCTGAAAACACTTTGTTTGCAATCAAACGCCTTATTGGACGTCGCTATGACGATCCTATGACACAAAAAGATAAGGAACTTGTTCCTTATAAAATTGTTGAAGGCGCAAATGGGGATGCCTGGGTTGAAGCTGAAGGCAAGAAATACAGCCCCAGTGAAGTCAGTGCCTTTATTCTTCAAAAAATGAAAGAAACGGCAGAAAATTTCTTAGGAGAAAAAGTCACTCAAGCAGTCATCACCGTCCCTGCCTATTTCAATGACTCCCAACGTCAAGCTACAAAAGATGCGGGTAAAATTGCCGGCCTTGAAGTTCTCCGCATTATTAACGAGCCCACGGCTGCAGCCCTCGCTTATGGTCTTGATAAAAAAGCCGGAGAAACCATAGCCGTCTACGACCTTGGAGGCGGTACCTTTGATATCTCCATCTTAGAAATCGGCGATGGCGTTTTTGAAGTTAAATCAACGAATGGCGATACCTTCTTGGGAGGTGAAGACTTTGACCAACGCATCATTGAATATCTTGCAGAAGAATTCAAAAAGGAGCAAGGCATTGATTTGCGTAAGGATAAGCTAGCCCTCCAACGTCTAAAAGAAGCTGCGGAAAAGGCAAAGATTGAACTTTCCAGCGCTATGCAAACGGATGTGAACCTCCCCTTTATCACCGCTGATGCCTCTGGACCAAAGCATTTAAATGTTAAATTAACCCGAGCAAAGCTTGAAAGCCTCGTGGAAGATTTAATTGAACAGACCATTAAACCTTGCATGGCTGCTCTTGAAGATGCGGGCGTAAAAGCCGGTCAAATTGATGAAGTCATCTTGGTGGGCGGTATGACCCGTATGCCAAAAATCATTGAAACCGTTAAGAAGTTCTTTGGCAAAGAACCCCACCGCGGAGTGAACCCTGATGAAGTTGTGGCTTTAGGCGCAGCTATCCAGGGCGGCGTTTTGCGCGGAGATGTTAAAGACGTTCTTTTGCTCGATGTCACCCCCCTCTCCCTCGGTATTGAGACCTTGGGCGGTGTCTTTACGCGTCTCATTGATCGCAATACCACTATTCCTACCAAGAAGGCTCAAACCTTCTCAACGGCGGAAGATAACCAAACGGCTGTTACGATCCGTGTTTTCCAAGGTGAGCGGGAGATGGCAGCCGACAACAAGCTCCTCGGTCAATTTGATCTAATGGGACTGCCTGCAGCTCCCCGTGGCATGCCACAAATCGAAGTTGCTTTTGACATTGACGCAAACGGCATTGTTCACGTCTCGGCCAAGGATAAAGCCACAGGGAAGGAACAGCAAATTCGCATTGAAGCCTCCGGCGGCCTTTCAGAAGCTGACATTGAAAAAATGGTCAAAGATGCTGAAGCCCACGCCAGTGAGGATAAGGAGCGCCGGGCTCTTGTTGAGCTACGTAATCATGCGGAAGCCCTCATCCACACCACTGAAAAAACACTTAGTGAGAATGCAGATAAGGTAGGCGCTACGGATCGCGAGAAAATTGAAGAGGCCATCAAGGCGCTGCGTGAATCCTTGGAGTCTCCTGAAAAGGCGGTTATTGAAGAGAAAATGAATGCGTTAACACAAGCCTCCATGTCCCTTGGAGAAGCCCTTTATAAAGCCAGTCAAGAAGGAAGCACAGAGGATACGTCTTCTGAAATTCCTGAATCCGATGTTGTGAATAAGGAAGATATCGTTGACGTTGACTTTGAAGAAGTTGATACAGATAAAAAAGACGATGATCAAAAGTAATCGATTTTCTCTAGGCCCCGCGGCTCTACCGTGGGGCGTCAATAATTATATCATTTCAATTGAGTAGTAAGTAATGGCAAAAAAAGATTATTATGACCTTTTAGGTGTTGCGCGTACAGCAAAAGCTGATGAGATAAAGAAAGCTTATCGCAAGCTGGCAATGAAGCTTCACCCTGATAAAAATCCAGGAGACAAGGAAGCTGAAAAAAAGTTCAAAGAAATTAATGAAGCTTACGATATCCTGAAGGATGAACAAAAGCGGGCCGCTTATGACCGCCTTGGCCATGCAGCTTTTGAAGGCGGCATGGGTGGTGGCCCCCAAGGGGGCTTTCATCAGGGAGGTTTTGATTTTCAATCCTCTGGTTTTGGCAATATCTTCGATGATATGTTTAGTGAGTTTATGGGTGGTAGAGCTGGTCAAACTGAATCGACCCGTAGAGGTGCTGACCTTCGTTATAATATGGAGGTTACTCTTGAAGAGGCCTTTAAGGGTCTTAAGAAGAACATAAAAGTTTCAACCAACGCCCAATGTGATACCTGTCACGGCTCAGGGGCTGCTGAAGGCACCAAACCAGAGACCTGTCCCACCTGTCATGGGCAAGGGAAAGTCCATGCACGGCAAGGTTTTTTTACGATTGAGCGAACCTGCTCCCATTGTCATGGCATGGGACAAATTATCCGTGTTCCTTGTAAAACCTGCCATGGCTCTGGTCGAGTTCGCAAAGAGAAAGCCATTTCCGTCACCATTCCTGCTGGGATTGAGGAAGGTGCTCGCATTCGTCTTGCCGGTGAAGGAGAAGCAGGACTGCGCGGAGGCACCACGGGCGACCTTTATATTTTCCTTCATATCAAACCCCATAAGTTTTTTCACCGGGAAGGAACGAATATTTTCTGCCAAGTTCCTATTTCCATGGCAACAGCCACGCTTGGTGGAGAGATTGAAGTCCCTGCGATCGATGGGCATCCTGCCCGTGTAAAGGTTCCCGCTGGCACCCAATCGGGCAAGCAATTCCGCCTTAAGGGAAAGGGAATGTCCATTCTACGCTCTTCCGGGCGCGGCGATATGTACATCCAAACTCAAGTGGAAACCCCTATTAACTTAAGCAAACGCCAAAAAGAGCTTATGCAAGAATTTGCTAGCCTCGAAGAAAAAGCTCACTCCAGCCCCATGTCTGAAGGCTTCTTTGCCAAAATCCGTGACTTGTGGGAAAAGCGATAGGTGGCAGAGCCCTAAATCCACTCTCCATCGCCAAGGTCTAACCAAACGTTTTTAGAAAGGCTTTGGGTTTGTGGATCAAAGTTTAAGATAAGTCCTTTAAAGTTTAAGTTCTTAATTTTTTGAACGACCTGAAGAATTTTCTCATGGCTGTAAGGCCTGTCGATTGATTCAAGAATATAGAGAAGGATACTCGCATTGATGTACCCCTCAAGAGAATCAACATCTAAACGAACGTCCGGGTACTCACGCGCCATTTCAATCTGATATTCCTTGACGATTTCAATCGTACTATTTTCTGGGTTAGGAACAACTCTAGAAATAATGAAATTAAGACCTTTTCCCTGCTGTTCCGGATCCAAAATTCCTGAGGCATACTCCTGAAATCTATCCGTAAGGAACGAAATTCCCATAAGATTGACATTTGAAAGTTTTTGCACGCCAATCTTTTCAATAAGAGCACGTGAAGGGGGATAGGTTGAAAAGAAGAAAATAACATCGGGAGTGAACTGTTCAATTTTCATGGCAGCTCTATCCACCAAAACCGTATTCCTTTGATAGGAAGCTTCGCAAATGGCATCTTCAGGAATGTTGTATTGCTCAATGAGGATTTTCTTAGCCGCATTCAAAAGCGTACGTCCATAATCATCATCTTGAAAGAAAAAAGCATAACGCTGAGAAAAGAGGACGTCCCTTGCATATCGAACGAGAGTACTGGCTTCTTCCGCATAGCTCGCCCTATAATTAATGAAGTTCTTTAACTCTGGAGCTCTAAAAATATTTCCTCCAGTATAGGGAAATAAAACAAGTATTTTACCTTTCTCACTAAGGGGAACTAAAGATTTCGTTGTAGGAGTCCCTAAAGGGGAGAGGATAAGGGTTGTTTTATCCTCTGAAATAAACCTCTGAACATTCTGAAGGGTCAAGGAAGGCGTATACTTATCATTTGCAAAAAAAAGACGCAGGAATCCTCCATTAAGCCCTCCTTCTTTATTTGCTTTGCGAATTCTCAAATCGAGCCCTCTTCTGAGCCTTTCCCCTAGAATACTAGAGGTTTCCGTTAGATCCAAAGTTGATCCCATTCTCACCTCATATTCTGGCTCAAAAGACACTCTCTGTTGCGAAGAGATGTCTAAAGGCACTCCGGAAAGGAGATCAAAATTTGTTTCATGAAAGTGATTTTCTTTTCTTAACTCTCGCGTGACGCGCGTTAAAACACTCTCGTTCAGACTTGTGCTCACTTTTAAAATTGCATAAGCATCAAAGTTGAAATTAAAGTGTTCTTGATGGGCCTCAAGGGGGCTTGAAAAAATTGACCAATGGGTTGCGCCTCCTTCAGGAGGAAGAAGATCAACACCATGCAATTCTCTATAGTAGCGTATTTCGTCCTCAATCCCTCTCAGGTGGGCAACAATTAAGAGCGAAGTCTTCTTGGAACGTTGATTATTCACCTCAATAGCTTGAAAAGAAGTCATTAACTTATCATGAAGGCTTGCACGTAGAATCTCCGAATCTATAAAATAAGGTGAGCGGGGAGAGATTGTTATATATTTATTAATTTCTTGCTTTGTCTCAGCTAAGTAAAGCGTTTCAGGGAGGGTTGAAAAAAATTGGGAGATAAGCAACTCTAATGCTGTTTCTTCAAAAGAAAGATCTTTTTCCAGAATTTCTAACTCATTACGTAATCCCAAATTGAGCCAAAAACGCTTCTCTTCATGAGGACCTTTCAGATAGATTACATTTTGAGGATTTTTAAGTATTAGTGTGATGATAAGAGATAGAGTCTCTAAGTTGTAAGCGGAACGCCCAATCACATTACCATTAAAAATAAAGTAATGATGAGGATTAACAATTTGAAAATCATCACCCATAATGTTCTTCTCTTTAAGGTCATTTAAAGTTCTTACAAGAGAATGAAAAGCCCCTTGAAGGTCTCCCCAAATGTAAAATTCCTCATCCTTAGTGAGAGGATGCAAAAGAATGTGAGCAGGATTAAAATCTTTAGATACTGTGATTATTAGATAAGATTCTATGATTTTCTTAAAATAAGAAGGAGAAAGCTCTTCAACGTCTAGCCCAACTTTATCCATAATCTTTTTAGAAATTTGAGAAAATCCACGGGTTCTCTTTTCAAAAATAGTTCTGCTATAATCTATAAACAGATGATCATCATGATCCTTTTTAAGAAATTCATCAAAATCATCAGTAATTTTTTGAAAACTCTTTAATTTTAACAGCCTTGGAAATAAGAGAGATTTATCTTTTCTTATAATCTTTGGAAAATAAAAGAAATCAATTTTTTTTGTCCCCTCTCTCACTCTTAAAAAGAACCAACACGCAAGCACAACGGCTATTTGAAAAGTATAAAAAGAAAGACTTGTTATCAACATAATATTCTTTTGACCTAAATCATAAATATGAAAAATAAAAATCAGAAAACTTAAGGAAAGAATTAAAATGTAAATATTATCTAAGGTTGTTGAGTAACCTATTTTTGGTGACATAATAGCAAGATAATACCGATAGATAATAAGGGCTGAAAGGCTTCCAAGAGATGCTTCTAAGCTAAACTTAACATCAAAAACAAGCGATAATAACGCTAAGTAAAAAAGAAGCATTATTGGCATAAAAGTATTAATGATCTGACTATAGCCTGACTTCTTGCAGTCAAATTCAAAAACCGTCACAGGAATAAACATTGTTTTTTTAGACTCCCCATGTTCAAGGGAAACTTTTATTGTTCCTGCTTCAACTTTTGTATTTTTAATTTTCCACCCCATAGGCTGCAATTCTTGAGGCATCCTGATGCTTCCATCTAAGGGAGAGAAGTGCAATTCCCGTGCAGAAAGAACGGAATTTTTAAGAATAAGAAAAATACGATGCCCGTCAAAAGGAAACTTTTGATAATTGAGACGAGATGTAAACGCCACTTTAAAATTATAAGCTACAAATATTTTGTTTCTGATTCTTTTGACTTGTTCAACTGATTTTTGGATGATTGTCCCTTCAAAAAACTCAAATTTTTCTAGGTCAACAAGAGAAACTTGGCTTGGGTTAAATTCAAACCAAACCATTCCATCCAATGAAAAATTTCCCTCCAACATATTAAATTGAGGGAAATTATGAACGTAAAGACCAACTTTTACATTTGCTGCCGATTCCCCAAAGGTTTTGTTTTTCTCAGGGATGATGGGTAGAATGTCTGGCGGAAGTTCTAAACTGTTAGATGACAGAATAGCTTTTCTCATTAACACTACGATAATACTTATAATAACTAATGCAAAAAAAAATTCTACTCCAAAATTGAGAAGTATAGAAAACATTTACTTTCCCCATTCATACTTATTTTTTGGCTTGATATCAAATTCAAAAATTTATGTAGGAAGTGCAAGCGTACAGCAAGAATTTGAATATCTACAATTCCATGAATGCACCATTCAACGGAAGCTGCATTCAACAAAAGGTAAGCTTGTTCTTCCGCAAATCCAAATTCCTTTAAATAGGCTATGGCGTTCAAGCACACGCACCTATAAGAAATTTGCACATCCATATAATGTTGTTTTCCTTTTTCAGGAGACTTGCTTAAATCAACATTGATAAGACCTTTTTTCATAATTCCATCTATAAATTACTATCTATTTTTTTGTTTTATCACTTTGGAATTAATATTTCGTAAAGAGATTTGATCCTGTTTGGCCCCTACAAGGGTCGTAATCGGATTTGTCTTAAAGATTTTAAAACTTTAACCAATTTTTCATTTTTATCGAGTAAGACTTGAAGACAGTATCAAATGAGAAGGGGAATTTTTAATCGTGAAACCCTATGTTTTTCTATTTTCCATTCTGTTTAGCTCATCCTCAATGGCTATGGATGATGAACAATTGACAATAAGCCCTCTCATTCCTCGACTTAATTTGGTTGAAAATACTAGATCTCGAGACTGTATACGTGAAGAGCAAACAGATTCGCCTCGTGCTCTCCTTCTCCCTACTCCCCGTACTCCTCACACTCCACGGTTGACTGTAATTACCAACCTTAAGGATGAAGTTGAGATACTTTCTCCTCGAAGAGATCGGGTTCTTTCACTACCACTCAGCGAAAGTGGTCCTCCTCAAGAAGCAAGTTCATCTGAACACAACTGTTCTTCTCAGTCCCATGATGCTAGATTTTGGGTTATGAATCGGAAGATAAACTCTAAGGAAGAATTTGAGAGTACTTTAGAATATTCTTTGACGGAAAAGGAAAAAATTAGATATTTAACACTTAACTTTACAAATGATTTTACATTAGAATCTGATCAGCTGAACCAAATCATAAACCTTTTTCCAAATTTATGCTCCCTTAGTTTGAATGACACTTCGGTAATTCACAGTACAAGTACATCATCCTTAAAGAGAGCACCTAAATTGAAATATTTGAATCTCAGCATGCAGGATGTCATTGAGTTAACGGCCCCTATTCTCCTTCAAATATTAAAAGGGGATGGAGAAACCTTTGAAAAGTTTAAAGAACTTGTAAAACAAGAGCCTGTGCTCCCAGTTAAGCACTACGCCCTTGGATGGATGTATGAGAATGGTCAAACAATTGAAGGAGAAAATCATGATCGTGAAGCTTTTACATTGTATACATTAGCTGCAAAGGAAAATCATCCAGGATCATTATATAACCTTGCAATAATGTATATAAAGAGCACCCATGTTTTGGGTGAAATACCTCAGATTGACAGGAATGTTAAAGCTATTGAATTGCTTGTGGAAGCCGCAAAACAAAAACTTAGAAGAGCACAATACGTTCTTGGATCAATGTATGAGAAGGGTCAAGAGGGGATAACAAGAGATTATGCAAAAGCTATGGAATGGTATAGGCAAGCTGCAGAGCAAGGACACCCAGAGGCACAATACGCTCTTGGATCTATGTATGAGGAAGGGCTAGGAGTCGCAGTAGATTATGCGCAAGCTATGTCATGGTATAAGCAAGCTACAGCACAAGACCATCCAAATGCCCACCTTCGTCTCGGATGCTTGTGGGCTCTTGGTCGAGGAGTTCCTCAAAATGATAGGCAAGCTGTTGCATGCTTTAAGACGGCTGCAGGTTTGGGAAACAGACATGCGGCTTACAATCTTGGAAGGATGTGCATGGTCAACCGAGGTTTCGATGAAATACCACCCCTAGAAAGGGATGCCGAAGCTTTTCAATGGATTAAAAAAGCCGCAAAACAAAGACTGGGGAAGGCACAGCGCAAACTTGCAGAGATGTATGAAGCTGGCCAAGGAGTTGCGAAAAATGAGCTTCAAGCTTTTAAATGGTATCAGCGAGCCGCAAAACAGGGTCTTAAGGAAGCACAATTTTCTCTCGGATGTATGTATATGCAAAATAAAGGCCTTCCAAAAGAAATGTCAAAACAAGAAAGGGAGGAAGCCGCTTTCAACTTGTTTACTTTAGCGGCACAGCCGGGCAAAAATGCTGAAGAAAAAGGAGAGATGACTGCACAATTTAACCTTGGGCTTATGTATTTTCAAGGTCACGGCGTTGCAGCAAGTCCTGAGAAGGCTGTTATATGGTTTAGGGCGGCCGCGGAACAAGGGCTTAGAGAAGCGCAATACTTTCTGGGATGTATGTATGAGAGTGGTCAGGGAGTTGAGGGAGGAGAATCACCAGAAAATTATTCCCACGCTTTAAGTTGGTATACTCTGGCTGCAGAACAAGGATATGCAGAGGCGCAATATGCCCTTGGATACATATACGCAGGTAAGTTTTTAATAGATAAAGATCTGCAGATAAAAAATGACATTGAAGCTGTTAAGTGGTTAATTAAGGCCATAGACCAAGGTCATGATGAGGCATTCTCCGTTCTGCAACAAATGCGTGAGAATGGCCGAGGAGGTGAAGCTAGCCCATATGAAATGCAAATTATTGGGGATTACTGGAAACAAAAATTTGTAGCGAATCTCTTCGCTGCCAGTCGTCACAAATGACATTAAAGCCGTTAAGTGGTTAACCAAGGCCATAGATCAAGATCATGATGAGGCACTCTCCGTTCTACAATGGATGCAGGAGAATGGCCGAGGGGGAGAGGCTCTAACGGGGACGACGCTTTCTCTCTAGAGGCCTACACCGTTGAGATGCAAAAGTTTTATCCCCTGTTTCAACTTTCCGTCTTAATCCAAAGTTACACTTTCGAGGAGCAATGACAACTTTCTTCACCGGAGCTGCACCTGGTCTTTCTATATGTCTTCTATGATGATGGTGATGGCCATAGCGGTGATGATGGTTATGCTTACATTGATGAAGATAACTGTGACGACGGCGGTGATGATGACTATGATGGCGATAGTGACGGCGACGGCATGTTCGCCTGTCATCCTCATGTCTATCACAAGTGTCTCTAATAGCATTTACTTCTCCTGCCAAAAATGACAAGAAGAAACTGGCTATTAAAAACATACTCAATTTTTTGATTTTACCATTACTTCGCAACATATTTTACACCCTAAAATCAATAAATACTATTACTTAGGTAGTGAAAAAATTGAGAGATTACAAGCTTTTCCTTGAAAAATTTCAGGATTTCACGAAATGACTTTACGATTAACCTCTAGTCAATATTCTTAAAGCGCTGTACCATGCTGGTAATTAAAAACGGCAACACGGTGAAAATATAATGACGAAACCTCACATTATAGTTCTTGGAAACGAAAAAGGCGGCACAGGAAAATCGACAGTCAGTATGCATCTGATCACAAGCTTGACCCGTATGGGGTATCTCGTAGGCAGCATCGATGTGGATGCACGGCAGGGAACCTTAACCCGTTATGTTGAAAATCGGAAAATGACGTCCGATAAGATGGAAAGGCCTCTCCCCCAATCCACCCATATCCCCCTTCTTCTCAGCACAAATTCCATTAAAGAAGAAGCCATTAAAGAAGATCAAGCCAATTTGGAGGCTGCCGTTGAAAAACTTTCTTCAAA
This sequence comes from Alphaproteobacteria bacterium, assembly GCA_019748065.1. Taxonomy (GTDB): domain Bacteria; phylum Pseudomonadota; class Alphaproteobacteria; order UBA9655; family UBA9655; genus UBA9655. The sequence continues at coordinate 31,387 of JAIEQB010000051.1, forward strand.
CGCTTTTATTTTAATTGATACGCCCGGTAGCGACTCCTCCCTATCCCGCGCGGCCCATGCCATGGCTGATACCTTGATCACCCCTTTAAACGATAGCTTTATTGACTTGGATATGCTTGTGCGTCTTAAGGACGAAAACTTAGATATTTTGCGCCCCAGCACCTATGCAGAAATGGTGTGGGAACAGAAAAAAAGACGTGCAATACGCGATCAAGGCTCCATCGAATGGTTTGTCCTTCGAAATCGCCTTAGCAGCCTAAATGCAAAAAATAAAGCCCAAATGGAAGATGTCATTCGAATTCTAGCGAAACGCATCGGTTTTAATTACATTCCGGGCTTTGGAGAACGGGTTATCTTTCGTGAGCTTTTCCTAACAGGGCTCACGGTTTTGGACATGGAAGATTGCAATATGCAGGTAACTCTATCCCATGTATCTGCAAAGCAAGAACTGCGCAATTTGATTCAATTGATTCAACTCCCAGGCGTGGAAAAATTAGCGGCCTAAGGACAAACCATGGCCGAACTTTTCCTTATTCTCCTTGGGCTGGTTATTCTGATTCTTATTTTGCAAAACCTTGAGCGAGCTGAAACAAAACTTGTTGTGGCAACGCTTAAGTGGACCCTTGTAGGGGTTTTGCTTTTTGCAGGATTTTACCTGACTCTTGTGGGGCGCCTTCTCCAAGTGGCTACTATCGCTGTCCTTCTTGTGCTCCTCTTGAGGCGGGATGTCCATGGGTGGCTTAAGAAAAAAGCGCCGCCCCCTTCCCTTCCCCACCCTCTTACAAAGAAAGAAGCAGCGGCTCTTTTAAAGGTCAATCTCAAAGCCTCAGCCGAAGAAATTCAAAAAGCTTTTGAAGACGCCACCCCCAAAGACTCGACAGAGCTTGACCGCCTTGAACAAGCGCGCGATCTTCTTTTAGGGCGAAAAAAATAGAATACTTTATGTGATTAAAAAAATATGAAGCCCCATGGTTTAATCACGGGGCTTAATATCTCTTGCTAAAAAGCTAATCGGATTGCTCAGATTCATCGCACTGACCCGACAGATCTACAGGAGCATCACTATACTGCGCCCATCTTCTGTTAGGAGGAGGGGAAGCTGGAGACAAAGAAGTGGGGAGTCTTGGCTTCTCAACTGGAGTTGAAATGGAACGTGAACGAGAAGGGCGTGCCGGAGCGGGTAAGGATGAAGATAAAGGTGGCGATACAGAAATGGAAGATGAAGGGGGGTTCCCAGATGGAGGCACTGGAAGTGGTCTAGGAGATGATGACCCTTCTTTTTGTGGAGCTAATAATGAAGGGGTAAATGAAGAAGATTCACTCTTAGAAAGTTCCGGAGGTATTGGGGGAGGCGAAGATGGAAAACTTCTGTTACCCCGTGGTGAAAGAGGAGGCGAGGTAGGGGTAGTCGGTAACATAGGATCTTGTTTAAAAAGTCCCGGAGGCAAACTTCCGTATCCCCGCGGTGAAAGAGGAGGAGAAGAAGATAAAGAAGATTCTTTAGATAACCTACCTTCTTCTGTTCCATTTGTCACTGAATTAGTCTCTCTTCCTACTTGATGAGCCGCTTCTGCTGCTGCCTTGCGTGCTGCTGCTTCTGCCGCCTTTTCTTTTATGGGACCGGCACTAGTTATTCTTCGATGATAGAAACGACGTATTTTGCCTTGTTCAAAAATATGAGTAGCATCGCGAAGACCTTCAAGAGGAGAGTAATAATCAGGATTAATATGATCATGATATAGGTTTTCTACATCCTTGAAAGAAGCAAGGAGTTGATAAAATTCTATCTGTCTGTCTTTTAACAAATTCTCATAGTCCACGGTTTGAAATCTTTCAGAAAATTTATGAAGATAATTTGGAAGCTCTTCTAGGTAATTTTCAATAGATGTACTTGTCATATTGTTGGGAGATGGGCTTGAAATTTCAAGAGTATTTTTTCTTCCTCTACCTTTTGTAGATTTCCTTTTTTCTCGAGGACTTGTTGAGGAGCCTACAGATTCTCGTTTTGTTTGAGGACTTGTTGGAGAGCTCTCTAAAAAAGTCTTTAGAGCAGAACCAATAGGAGCTAAGCGTCCTGCAATATCATCAAGTATTTCCTTGGGAACAGAGCTTGCTTTTAGTGTTGGCGATGAAGAAGATGACATAGTCATCTCTTCCGCAGAATCATTTAAGGTATTTGTATTCGGTACTGATGAAGATGGCATTGCACTCTCTCCTTCAGAGTCCTTTAAAATAGCTAAGTGCATAGAAAGCTCATCAACTACATGCTGAGGTAACAGAGAAGAAGATGATGATGCGGGCTCGTTACAAACCCTACGCAAAGGCCGTAATCCTTTAGGTAATACCTCTTTCTCTTCTTCAGTCATCGCAGAAGCATTATAGGAGGCTAATATAAAGCCAGACGAAAACAGCGCTAATTTTATTTTCCTTGAAATACTCATCATTTACACCATACATTTATATTACAAACATAATTGATAAGATATATTCATAAAAACATCAAGATTTTTACAACCTTGACCTTACTCACATAATCTCACATATACATCATGTGAGGAAGCTTGATGACTTGGCAAGATTTTCGACTTCATAAGAGACTGGAATTAAACCCCTCTATTATTGAGAAAGTTTATTCACTTTTGTCAGAAATAGATAGTGTAAAGCACAGCTGGCATATCTCTGAAAGAGTACACCCTCAAACCTTAGAACGGTTGACCCATTCTGTTATTGTCACTTCAACAGGGTCCTCAAACCGCATTGAGGGAAATCTCCTTACTGACATTGAAGTCGAAAATCTATACAAGAATTTACGAGTGAAAAAATTTAAAACACGAGATGAGCAAGAAATTGCAGGCTACCTCAACTGTTTAGAGTTTATTTTTAACCACTATCAAGACATTCCCATCACAGAATCTTCAATTTTGAAACTCCATCAAGATATGCTCACCTATAGCGATAAAGATATGCGTCATAAGGGAAATTACAAGTTTGGGCCTAATCGCGTTGAGGCTAAAGATGCCGAGGGCAATATTGTCGCTGTTATTTTTGATCCTACTCCACCCCACTTAGTTAAGAAAGAGGTGCAGGAGCTTGTTGATTGGTATGGCTGGGCTGTTAAAGAAAAAGCTAAGCATCCTCTAATATTAATAGCCAATTTCATTTTCGAATACTTGGCAATTCACCCTTTCAAGATGGAAATGGTAGAACAAGTCGATTGCTTACCAACCTAACGTTACTCCAGAATGATTATTTCTTCACTAAACTCATTTCTCATGAACGCCTTATTGAAGCCAACAAGATCGAATATTACCTTGCCCTTAATAAGACACAAAACACATGGGAAACCGAAAAAGAGGATATTTCACCTTGGCTCCTCTTCTTTTTAGACGTGGTTCACCGCCAAAGCACCCAAGCCCTTCGCGTTATTCAAGGGGATTCGGTTGAATCCTTGCTTTCCCAAAAACAACTGGCTTTGTGGATTTGGGCTAATGAAAGAGGCGATGCCTTTAGCCGCAAGGATGCTGTCGCTGCTCTCGGCTTTCCTGAACGCACCGTGGAATACAGCATCCATAAGCTAGTTGATTTAAAAAGACTCGAGCGTCTTGGCCAAGGAAAAGCAACATATTATAAGGTTTTAAAGGAAAGTTAAGAGGCACCCATCACCCTCGCCGGGGAAATAATCCCTGAGGCTCTGTTAAAGACGTTCCTGATTTAAGGGGCGTTTGCAAGGCCTCAAAGGTACGTTTTGTTTGGCCCAATTGATCCAAGATTTTTGAGGCGGAGTCGGGCATCAGAGGTTGCACGTAAATGGCCACATGATGAATGACCTCAGCAAGCACATAAAGTACCGTCTCCATGCGGGCAATATCTTTGGGATTTTCTGATTTTTTCAACGACCAAGGTTTTTGAGCATCTACATAACGATTGGCTTCCCCAATAACTTCCCAAATATGCTGACAGTAGGCCTGAAGAGCTTGGTTTTCCATATCTTCCCGCAATACCTCATGAAGGCTTGCTGCTTTTGCGAGAATTTCACGATCTTCACCTAAAAGCTCACCAGCCTCGGGAATTTTAGCGCCTGCATTTTTGTAAATAAAAGACAAAACCCGTTGCACCAGGTTTCCCAGATCATTAGCTAAATCGCTGTTGATGCGCTGGGTCATAGCTGTATCTGAATAATCTCCATCTTGCCCAAAGGAAATCTCTCGCATGAGAAAATAGCGTACAGGATCAAGGCCGAAGGTATCAATCAATTCAAAGGGATTGACAACATTGCCTAAGGATTTTGACATCTTCTCCCCATCATGAGTCCACCAGCCATGGGCAAAAATTCGGTGGGGCGGGGTGAGTCCTGCTGCCATCAAAAAGGCGGGCCAATAGACGGCATGAAAGCGCAGGATATCTTTTCCTAGCAAGTGAATGGATTCAGGCCAAAAGGTTTGAAACTCTTCTCCTTCAACATTGGGATAGCCAAGGGCTGTAATATAGTTCGTCAGAGCATCAATCCATACGTACATGACATGTTCTGGATCGGACGGCACCGCAACACCCCAGGAAAACTTCGTGCGAGAGATAGAGAAATCCCTGAGACCACCCTTGATAAAGCTTAAGACCTCATTGCGGCGCCCTATAGGGGCAATAGCGTGGGGATTGGCTTCGTAATAATCAAGAAGAGGACGCTCCCAGGCAGAGAGTTTAAAGAAATAAGAGGATTCTTCCATCCACTCTACGGGCGCGCCCGTGGGGGCTTTGCCATCAACAATTTCCGACTCCTCATAGTAGGCCTCATCACGAACTGCGTACCAGCCTTTGTAAGAGCTTTTATAAATTTGTCCCGCCGCCTCCAGCTGTTTCCATAAAGCTTTAGCAGCCTCATGATGGCGGGTTTCTGTGGTGCGGATAAACACATCTTCCGAGGCATTAATCTTCCGGCACATCTCAAAAAATCTCTTAGAAAGTTTATCCGTGTATTCTTTGGGGCTTTTGCCAGCCGCAGCTGCCGCTTGGGCGACCTTTTGCCCATGCTCATCAGTTCCCGTTAAGAACTTTACTTTCGCCCCTGCAAGACGCCAATAGCGCGCCAAAACGTCAGCCGCAACAGTTGTGTAAACATGGCCTAAATGAGGCTCTGCATTAAGGTAATAGATAGGAGAGGTGATGTATCGTATTGTCATGTGCTTATGCTATCTTCAAATTGGCTAAAACGCAATTCAAGGTTACTTTTTTATCCAACTGAGCCCGCCGACACTGATCAAATAAGTGGGTGACTTTGTTGTGGAGATCTAAAGCTTCTTCCAAGGACAGAAGCTCAAAGAAGGAAGGCCGCCCCTCCGCCTTTTCCACCAGGTGGGCATGCAGATGGTTTCGCAAGAGGTCCTCAATAATATCAAAGGAAGCCTCATCTCCCCCATGGGTTTGGATAAAGGTTGCGGCAGGAGCGCCCTCTAATATCTTTGTAAGGTCTTGGAAAATTTGCTCCCCCTTCCCTTCTATCAAGCGTATCAAACGCCCCGGGCTTCCTTGAGCGACATGGAAAAAAGAGGGCACATCAAATTTTTGCGACTCAAGAACACTTTTCACGTGCGCCTCTTCCAAAGGAAGAAGAGGCAGGATTTGACAGCGCGAGCGAATGGTGGGAAAAAGCGCGCTGATGCTTGCGGTGACGAGAAAAAAAACGGTCTTTGTAGGCGGCTCCTCCAAGCTTTTCAAAAGGGCATTGGCCGCATTTCGATTGAGCTTTTCAACTCCATCGATAATAACAACACGCCACCCTCCTTCAAAGGTGGTTTGGCTCAAAAAAGAGGTCAGCTGGCGGATGGGTTCAATGCCAATTTCTCCGCCCTCGCCGCTACCCACAGTCCATAAGTCTCCATGACTTTGCGCCCGGATGCGGCAATAAAGGGGATCATCTTGAGTAAAGGTGGTATTGCGATCCGTACGGCCAGACAAGATATAGCGGGCCATGTGATAAGCAAATGTGGCCTTTCCTACGCCAAAGGGCCCAGAGAGAATCCAACCATGAGGAAAACGCTGAGAATGCACTGCATTTAGGAAATGTTCTCTTGCTTCAAGGTGGCCAAAAAGATGTAAATTTTCGCGGGGCGTGAGCATGTTATTCTATAAAAACCTAAGCTTTATCTGGTGTTGTGACTTCCCTTAAAGTGTTACAACATTCTACCCTTAAGAGCTATTATAAAAAAAGAGTTGAGAGAAATTTTTAGAGTCGGAGACCAACTATTCTACACGCTACTGCAGAAAAGTCACGACTATTCCACAGTGGGATGGCGAAAAGTCAGAATTTGAGATTAAAACGCTTTACTACTTCATCGAAAATTATTTGAGAAATCACATCGATATCTAAAAGAGCATTAATCCCAACGCAACGCTTAGGATTTTCTTTTAAGACTTCTTCATACCCCTTTTGTACCCGCTGATGAAACTGGACATCCGACCGTTCAAAACGATTAATGCCTGACTGACGCAAGCCCGCTCTTTGAAGACCTATTTCCGCATTGATTTGTAAAATAAAGGTCAAGTCCGGCTCTAAATCCCTAACTGTAAAATGGTTAAGCTCCTTAATGCAATTCGCCCCTAGTTCATGACCATAGCCTTGATAAGCTAAGGTTGAATCCACAAAGCGATCGCATAAAACCCAAGTATTACCTTCTAGTTGAGGGATAATTTTCTTTTCAATTAGATCCGCGCGAGCCGCACTCATTAAAAGAGCTTCTGTAGTTGGATTCCAACGTTCCCACTCTCCTTCCATGAGAAGCTCCCGAATTTCTTCAGCGCCTTTCGTGCCTCCTGGCTCACGGTATTGAACGACGTCAAGCCCATTTTGCAAAAGGCGGTCATACAAAATACAAATTTGCGTTGTTTTTCCTGACCCCTCACCTCCTTCAAAGGTGATAAAAGGCGCTTTATGAAACTTCATGAGCCGTGCTTTCCCCAAAGGAGGTAATAGATTGAATTGCTAATCCTTTGAAAAAATCCAGCTTGCGGCACATCTTGAGCCACAACCAAGGGGAAAGTTTTGAGCCCTTTGTCCGGAACCGTCACTTCAATAGTGCCCACCTGATCTCCCGCCTTCAGAGGGGCTGAAATAGGAGATTCATAGGCAATTTTAACTTGCACTTCCTTTTGCTTGCTGCGAGGTATAGTAAAAATAATGTCTTGATTTGAAATGAGGGAAACTTTCTTATCCGCTCCACCCCAAACATCAGCCACTTCAACTACATCCCCCTTGCCATAAACTTTGTGATTTTTGAAAAAATTGAAGCCCCAGTTTAAAAGTGCCGTTGCTTCCTGATCCCTGTCTTTTGATTTGGGCAGTCCATTCACAACCAAGAGAATACGACGATCGCCTTGTTTGGCTGTAGCTACAATACCGTAACCACCCGCATCCGTATGACCGGTTTTCATACCATCGGCTCCCATATTCTTATAAAGAAGAGTATTCCGGTTTCCTTGGGTAATGTTGTTATAGGTATACTCTTTCATACCATAATATTTGGCATATTCTGTCGGAAAATCCTGAATGGTACGCTCGGCAATAATGGCCAAGTCCCTTGCTGTTGTTAGATGGCCTTCATCGGGCCAACCCGTCGCATTGAGGAAGTTAGAATTCTTAGCCCCCATCTCGTGAGCTTTGCGGGTCATTTCTTCAGCAAAAGCGGCTTCAGTGCCTGCAAGCCCTTCGGCCAGAACAATACAAGCATCATTGCCGGATTGAACAATAACGCCTTGCAAAAGATCCTCTACAGGCACTTGAGTATCCACTTGGACGAACATACGGGAGCCTCCTTTTTGCCAAGCTTCCTTGCTCACATGTAGTTTGTCGTCCAATTTAATATCGCCGCTTTTAAGGCGCTCAAAAACAAGGTGAGCCGTCATAATTTTTGACATAGAAGAAGGGACCATCTGCTGGTCTGCATTCTTTTCAAACAAGATTTCTCCCGTATTAAAATCTTTCATAAAAACTTGGAGCGCCTGAGTTTCAATACCAAGTGCTGCCCCTGTCAGAGAAAAAAATGAGACGATAAGGTGTTTCCACATTGTACTTTGTCCTCTTTAATGAATAATAATTCTAGCCATACCATGCCCTGCGTTGAGTACTTGATCAAGTGTTTGATTAGCCTCTGCCATACTTGAAAAAGGTCCAACCCTCACCGCATAAGGTTTGAGGCCATAGGTGTGAATAGATTGCGCATTTGATTTTGTCAAATCTCCCAGGGTCTTTAAAAGGGCATTCGCTTCCTCTTCCCGCCCATAAGCGCCAATATCAATGAAAAGGCCGCGGGCATTTCCGCTTGGCTTGGCGCCACTAACGGCTCTATTGGAGACTTTCATTAATATGGGCGCTTCTTCGGCTTCCTCAAAAAGATGGTCAGGTAAACGCGGCATCAGGGCTGCATTCATAGGAGGGAGGGGTGATTCTAAAAAAGCAGGAGGCGGTTTTTTTTCGGCCAACATGACTTGTGGCTTGTCAATGCCATTTAAGGCAAGGCTTTCAGATACAAGAGTACGCACACGCACCTTAGCAGTTCCCTTGTTTTCAAACCCCAGCAACTGCGCTGTTCGCCTTGAAACGTCAATGATACGCCCTTCAACAAAGGGGCCACGATCATTCACTTTAAGTTGAATCTGACGACCATTTTCAAGATTCGTCACCTCTGCAATGCAAGGAAGAGGAAGGGTTTTATGGGCTGCTGATACCTCATTCTTGTCAAAGCGCTCTCCCGTTGCGGTGGGACGGCCGTGGAAAACATCCCCTCCTCCATAGTAGGAAGCGAGCCCCACTTCATCATATTCATAATGAGGCTGGGGATAATACCAAATGCCCTTAATTTGATAAGGACGACTCGTGGCTTTTTTGGGGGCACAGGTTTGACCTATAGGACATATTTCAGGGGCTTCAGGAACACTTGAACAGGCTGCCAAGAGGAAACAGCCCCCCAAAACGCCCCAAACATGTAACTTAATCTTAATCAAGAAATGTGCCCCTTTTGAACCTGAAATGAAAATAATCGAGTCCGCCATTTTTCGCAAGCCAGATCTGATCACATATTTTTCTTCAATCTACCTATTCTCTTCAATGGAGGGCTAATTTCAAATGAGCCTTTCTTCAGAACTATTGCGGCAGATTCTTTTGAGATAAAAAACAAAAATTAACCGGATTTTAATTTTAATCAATTAACAATTAAAAATAATATTACATTAAAAATGGAGATATTTACTTTGAAATTTTATATATTTCTACTTTGTTTTTTATCCACCTCATCATCTATGGCTATGTATAGGGAAGATGATCAAAGAGGACACTCCATTACAACAAGACCTGTCGTTCCTACACTCCTTCTAGGCAAACAAAACTCTACTCAGCACACCACTAGCCCTCGTGCTACCTCTCTCCCTTATCCTTCTGCTTCCCCACCTTTAAGCCCTCGTCCCAATTCTTGGTCCTGTGAGTCTCTTCGAGCTCTTAGCCCTCGCTTTCAGAGTTCTACTCTTAGCTCTAGTTCTTGGCAAAGCCAGCGTTATCTAAGTCAGCGCTATCTTCCTCGGCTTGAAACCATCTTTCCTGAATATTGGCGGGATAAGAGTGAAGTTCTCCTCCTTTCTCCCTGGGGAAAATTGGACCCCATAGAATTCAAAAATGACCTATCTCTCCCTGCATCTTCTTCATCAAGCTCTTTCTCGACATATTCTTCCGATCCAGGTGACGATAGACCAGATTTTACAGTTAGTTCGGAGGATGAATGCACCAGTGTTTTATCAAGCTCTTTTAAAGAAACAATTCAACATTTAAAAATTGATTTTATCCCAACGGTGACTCTTCTCAGTCAAATTCTGGAAAATCTTCCATCTTTAAATTATTTTTATTTCAACTTTCATTTAAACAAAAAAAGTTCTGGTTCAAGTAGACCTACGTTAATGCACGTTAGACACAGATACCTTACCTTAAGCAAGCAAGATGCTATTGATTTATCCCCTGAAACTATCCTTCAGTTATTACAGGGAAACGAGGAAGCTCTCCAAGTCATTAGAATGAAAGCAAGTGAGGGAATGCAAGCTGTTCAATATATTCTTGGACAAATTTATGAAAATCACCAGATAATTCCAGAAGGAATAAAAGGAGAAAACGAAACAAACGCTCTCCTCTGGTATAAGCAGGCAAAAGATAACGCAGGTGCACAATATAATCTTGGTAGATACTATCTTACCAAAGCAGACTCTGAAGCAGGCACCCCAAGAATAAGAGGATGGAGAGAAGAAGCCTTTGAATTATTTAGATTGGCTGCAGACAGAGGTCACAGAAAAGCACAATTTCGTCTTGCAGAAGATGCTTTTGTAAGAGAAAAGAATGAAGAAGAGGCCTTTAGGCTATTTAAATCTTCCGCAAAGCAAGGATATACAAAAGCACAAGCTTACCTTGGATGGATGTATGCTAATAAAAATATGAGCAAAGCTGTCCTATTGTTGAAGAAGGCGGCAGATAAAGGGCACCTTGGTGCTCAATATAATCTTGCAATGATCTATAAAGACCCAAGGATTCAATATGCTGGTCAACTATCGCGAGAAGCAAGAATTCAGGATGCTTTTAGGTTACTTATAGAAGCTGCAGGAAAAAACTTTATGGAAGCTTATCTTCCTCTTGGAGATTTATATTATGAAAGTCAAGGAATCCCAGCAGAAATACTAAATTCAGAAAGAATTGATGAAGCTTGGAAATGGTACCAGCTCGCCGCAGAAGGAGAGCAGATTGAGGCGAAATTCAAGCTTGCTCTTATGTGTTTATGTGAGAAAGAAGTTGAATTTGTAGGGACAAAAAAATGGTTTCTCGATGAGATTGATCCTTTATTTTTCATTTGGTTTGTCCGCACATATCCTCAAGGGTTTGGAGAGACGCCACGTGATAATGATAAAAAAGCAATCGGGTGGCTTCACAAAGCTATCGAAGAGCAGACCACTCCACGATTCGGAAAGCAATACTGGCAACTTCCGGCGATGCAATTTGCTCTTGGATGGATGTATATGCACGGCCAAGTTCAGGATGAAAAGTCAAAAGACGAACACGATGCTATAGCCGTTGGCTTGTTACATGATGCGGCCTCACAAGGGTTAAGGGAAGCTCAATTTTTCTTAGGAAAAATGTATTGGGAAGGACGAATCAGTGGTGGACGATCACCAGAAAATGATTCAATAGCCTTTAATTGCTTTAATGAAGCTGCTGGCGATAATTTTGTAGAAGGGCTATTTTACCTTGGAGAAATGCATTGGGAAGGACGTGTTGAAGGCGGGTTATCAATAGACAATAGAATGAAGGCTACAGAGTGGTACAACAAAGCAAGAAATAAAGGGTTAAAAAAAGCGGAAGATAAACTTAAAACAATTTTGGGCCTGTCAATATAAGTAAAATTATCTAAAATATCATCAGGGATCTGTAATTTTCCAAGAGAATTTTTAATCAAAAATTAATGAAATATTAATCGAGTTGTTAAAATATTGGGTTAAAAAATAAGAAATTTAACATGCCATTAAGACTTTTAAAAACCTTATTAATTACCGCAGTTCTATGTCCAGGTACTGCGCTGGCGAACACACCCGCAGTTCACAGTTCACAAAAGTTGCCACTGCATCCAGTAACAGTACGCAAGAGAAATGCTTACAAAGTTATCCAGCAGAGACTTGTCCACCAATATGCAGTTCGACTGCTTACAGCAAGCCAGTGGTAGGAGACAAAAACTGTCACTATTACAGCCCGGAGTGCGGCGGAGGCTACTACTGCAATTGAGATAAAAACCGTGCCCTAACAAGAAGTTATGCTTTGCAAAACCAGTGAAGGTGGCGGAGAGAGAGGGATTCGAACCCTCGATACGGTCTCCCGTATACACGATTTCCAATCGTGCGCCTTCAACCGCTCGGCCACCTCTCCGCATGGAATGAAGGAAAAGTACATGACTTCCCCCCCTTTCTGCAACCCAAAAATTTAGAAACTCATTTGTATTGCGAATAAATAAAATTTTCCTTGCACTCCTTAAGGTTTGAATTTTAAAAGGGAGTATAGGTTTCAATCAAAGAAAGAAGAATTTCATGGCAAAACTCCACTTTTACTATTCCGCAATGAATGCAGGAAAAACCACAACTCTTCTGCAATCCAATTACAACTATCAAGAACGCGGAATGAACACCCTTTTGTTTATCCCTTCTATCGACACCCGCCATGCTTTGGGAATTATTTCTTCTCGCATTGGCCTTCAAAATGAAGCCCATGCCTTTGAAAAAGATTTCGACTTCTTCAACTTTGTCAAAGACCACGCTCAAAAACAAAAAATCAGCTGTATTTTGATTGATGAAGCGCAATTTCTTAGTAAAAAACAAGTTTTTCAACTGACCCATATTGTTGACGAGCTAAAAATTCCTGTCCTTGCCTATGGTTTAAGATCTGATTTTATGGGAGAGCCCTTTGAAGGAAGCAAATATTTGCTGGCCCTTGCAGAGGAGATTACAGAAATCAAAACCATTTGCCACTGTGGGCGCAAAGCCACCATGAATGCGCGCATTGATGAAAATGGCTACGTATTGCGTGAAGGAGAACAAGTGGAAATTGGCGGTAATGACCGTTACATTGCCCTTTGCCGTAAGCATTATATGAGCGGTGAAAGCTCCCTATCAGAACAAACTCTCAATAAAGTCACCCAAAAAGCCCTGTGAGCCCTCCTCTTCAGAGGAACCGGCCTCTGGACGAAATGACGCGTCTCGATAAGGAACCCCCATCATATAAAGATGCCAGAGACGCGCTGCAGGGCTTCCTGCAGCAGGATTCATGGGCGTATTATCATCATTTCCTGCCCAAACACCTGTGATTAATTCCGGCGTAAAGCCAACAAGCCATGCATCACGATGATTTTGACTCGTCCCCGTTTTACCCGCAGAAGGGCGATTGAGGGCCGCTTTTCTCCCCGTCCCATACTCCATCACCCCTTGCATCATTTGAGTCAACGCTTGAGCCACATAAGAATCCACAACCCGCTGAGGAGCCATGTCTTTGTGGATATAAAGGGTATGTCCGCCAACCTCTTGCACTTTTAAAACAGCATAAGGTGTAACGCTCCACCCATTACGCGCAATAACTGCGTACGCCGTTGTGAGCTCAAGAAGAGTTGTCTCTCCCGTGCCCAAAACAATGGTCAAGTCATTAGGAAGAGAAGATTTTAAGCCTATACGCCGGGCCGCTTCTTTCACTTTATTAATACCCAGCTGATGAGCAAGACGGACGCTGACCGTATTCACCGAGTGGGCCATGGCCTCACGCAGAGGAATCTCTCCACGAGTTTGATACTTATAATTCTTCGGACGCCATTTTCCAAGTTGAATAGGAACATCACTCACATAATCCCCTGGATGCATCCCCGATTCCAGAGCCGCCAAATAAAGTACCAGTTTAAAAGAAGACCCTGGCTGACGCAAAGCTTGAGTCGCCCGGTTAAATTGGCTTTTTCTATAGTTAGTCCCCCCCACAAGAGCTCGAATAGCTCCCTCATGGGTCATGGAAACAAGGCTCATTTGACTGACCTTGGCTTTGTCACCCTTTTCCTCCATCACTTGCTGAACCTTGGCTTCTGCCAAAGATT